>JBKBOJ010000050.1:0-24287 GCA_046294815.1 Roseateles sp.
TGATCACTCCTCGAACCCCCGCCCAGCTGTGGATATCTCGGGCAGGGTAGGTTGAACACCTGGGTCAAATTTGGGTCGGCAGGGCCCTCACGGGTGGGTCAAATTTCAGTCGGCGCCAACACTCTACCTACCGTGGTCAGTCGAACGGGAGCGTCAACAGCCAGCGCGTGGGCACAAGCCCAATGGTCATTTTCTTGCCCGACAAAACAGCTGGGCACGGGATGGGCACAAAGTGGGCACAGGATGGGCACGAAAGCCCAGAAACGACAAAGCCCGCACTTGGCGGGCTTTGCTAAGTCCTTGTCAGGACTCAATATTTCTTGGTTGCGGGGGCAGGATTTGAACCTACGACCTTTGGGTTATGAGCCCAACGAGCTACCAGACTGCTCCACCCCGCGACTGAAGCTCGCAGTATATACGAGTTTTTGCGGACTCAGCAAGGCTTTCGAGCGCCTTGCACCGGCCCCGAGATCCGCTCGCAGTGCGATGGACCTCGACCGCTGAGGCCGCCTGCTGCGCGACATCAGCGCGCGAATCGCACCCGTCGTCGGGCCAGCAAAGCCACCGCCAGCTTGCGGCGACGGGGCAACTGCCGCATTTGGGGACACAGCTCCTGCGACCCACAGTTGCAGCTTATGTGCCCCCGGCCGCAGGTCTTTGGGTAGGCCACACCGGCGGGAAGCCATGGCACCCCGCCGCGTCAGCCGCACTGCCCCACGTAGCCGCAGGCCGTGCAGAAATCGCAGCCGTCCTTGTGGATCATGGTGGCGTTGCCGCACTCGGGGCAGGGCTTGCCGCCCTGCAGCGGCAGCTTGCCCGCTGCAGCCGCGAGCTTGGGCGCGGGCGACTGCAGCAGGCCCATGTCGGTGAGCGGCTGGCCGGCTTCGTCGAGGATGCCGAGCATCGCGTAGCGGTGGATGACGAGGCGCGCCACATAGGCCACGGTCGACGGCCAGACCTGCTGGCGGCGTTCGCCGTTGAGCGTGGGCACCGGCGCCATGAAGTGGCCCAGCGGCTCGCCGACGTTGAGCAGCTTGCGCAGCTTCATCGCGATCCAGCCAGGGTCCATCACGCGCATGTCGAGGGACAGCAGGCGCGCCAGGCCGTCCAGCGCCTTGGGGTAGTTGCCCGAGAAGCCCATCGCGCAGGGGCGCGTGACCGTGCCGCCGTCCGGCGTGGGCAGCACCACCTCCTTGAGCGTCAGCGTGAACTGCTCATTCGTGGCCGGGTTGTCCACGTCCACCGCCCAGGCCAGCGTGCCTGAGGTGCCGGTGCGCGGCTCGTTGCGGCTGAACATGGCGTCGACCACCGGCGTCGGGCCGCCTTCCTGCAGTGCGCCAAGCTGCTCGCAGCGCCAGCGGATGACGGCAGCCGTGGCGGCGACGACGCCGGGGAAGAGGCGCTTCTCACCGTTGGGCGGCATGGGCATCTCGAAGGCGCGCTCCTCGGCGACCGTCGCCAGCGCGTCGAGCTTGAGGCGCAGCCACGCGGCGTCGTTGGTGCGCAGGTCGGTGGAGAGGGTCTTGGCCAGCGCCGCCAGGCCGCGCGGCTGCTCCGCGCCGTTGACCCAGACCTCGAACGGCAGGTTGCGGCCGAACAGGCCACCGTCGGGGCCGTCCAGCGGCAGCTCGCCGATGAAGAGCGCGAAGTCGCCGTGCGGATGCTGGATCAGGTAGCTCCAGGCCGGGTTGCCGCCGGGCATCTCGGGCCGGCTGGGCCAGCGCAGCGACGCAACGACGGCGTTGGGCAGGCGCTCGACCTTCAGGCGCTGGTTGGTGCCGTCCGCCTCCGCGCGCAGTGGCTCGGGCTGCTTGACCTCCGGCGTCACGCTGAGCACCGAGCCCAGCACGCTGTTGGGCCGGTAGGTGGCCAGGCCCTTGAGCTTGGACTTCCAGGCCTGCAGGTAGAGGTCCTGGAAGTCCTCGTAGGGGTAGTCGGCCGGCACGTTGACCGTCTTGCTGATGGACGTGTCGATGTAGGGGGCGACGGCCGCGACCATGGCGGCGTGGTCGGCCGCGCTCAATTCGAGGGCGGTGACGAAGGCATCGGACAGCGGCGCATCGGCGCCGAACAGGTGGCGGTACAGCCGCCATGCATGGTCCTCGACCTGGTATTCCTTGAAGCCGCCGCCCTCGCTCTGCGGCAGGCGCTTCTTGCGCGTGTAGGTCCACGAGAAGGCCGGCTCGATGCCGTTGCTCGCGTTGTCGGCAAAGGCCAGGCTGATGGTGCCGGTGGGCGCGATGGACAGCAGGTGGGAGTTGCGCAGGCCCTGGGCGCGGATCTTGTCCTTCAGCGCCGTGGGCAGCCGGCTGGCGAAGCTGCCGCCGGACAGGTACAGGTCGGCATTGAACAGCGGGAAGCTGCCGCGCTCGACGGCCAGGTCGCTGCTGGCGGCATAGGCCGTGTCGCGCATCAGCTCGGCGATGCGGCTGGCCATGTCGCGCGCCTCTTGCGTGTCGTAGCGCAGGTTCAGCATGACGAGCGCATCGCCCAGCCCGGTGAAACCCAGGCCCACGCGGCGCTTGTTGGCGGCCTCTGCGGCTTGCGCGGGCAAAGGCCAGGGCGTCACGTCCAGCACGTTGTCCAGCATGCGCGTGGCCACCTTGACGACCTCGACAAAGCCGGCCTCGTCGAACTGCGGACTGGCCGAGAACGGGTCGCGCACGAAGCGGGTCAGGTCGATGGAGCCCAGGCAGCAGCAGCCATAGGGCGGCAGGGGCTGCTCGGCGCAGGGGTTGGTCGCCGCGATGGTCTCGCAGTAGTACAGGTTGTTGTCGGCGTTGATGCGGTCCAGGAACAGCACGCCGGGCTCGGCATGGTCGTAGGTGGAGCGCATGATCTGGTCCCACAGCGCGCGGGCGCGCACGCGGCGGTAAACCCACAGGCCGTCCCCGCGCTGGTAGGCGCCGGCTGCGATCTGCTCCTCGCCAGGCCGGGCCTTGTGCACCAGCTCGATCTCGCCATCGGCCTGCACCGCCTCCATGAAGGCGTCGGTCACCCCGACCGAGATGTTGAAGTTGCGCAGGTCACCCTGGTCCTTGGCATGGATGAAAGCCTCGATGTCCGGGTGGTCGCAGCGCAGCACGCCCATCTGCGCGCCGCGCCGGCTGCCGGCGCTCTCCACCGTCTCGCAGCTGCGGTCGAACACGCGCATGTAGCTGATGGGGCCGGAGGCGTGGCTGCGCGTCGAGCTCACCCAAGCACCGGCCGGGCGGATGCGGCTGAAGTCGTAGCCCACGCCGCCGCCACGGCGCATGGTCTCAGCCGCCTCGGTCAGCGCGGTGTAGATGCCGGGCACGCCGTCCTCGGCGGTGGCGATGGAGTCGCCCACCGGTTGCACGAAGCAGTTGATGAGGGTCGCCGACAGCTCGGTGCCGGCAGCGGACATGATGCGGCCGGCCGGCACGAAGCCGCGCCGCTGTGCGTCCAGGAAGGCGGCCGTCCAGGTCGCGCGCTCGGCCGGCTTCTCGGCCTGAGCCAGCGCGCGGGCGACGCGCTCGCGCAGCTCGTCGGCATGCAGCTCGCCGCCCTTGGCGTATTTCTCGATCAGGACTTCGCTGGAGATGTCCTGCAGGGGAAGGGTGATGGTCGTGCTCACGGCGTCCTCGATGCTGGATAAAAATACAGTCTACGCCTATCGCCGGCGATCGGGTGGCATGCAGAACCGGCAGCTTGCGCGCCGCGCCGGGACGGCGCCTTGACGCCGCGCAGACACGGTCAGAACGGGTTGAGGCTCTTCTCGCGCCGGTAGTGGATGTAGCCCACGCTGGCGCCGGCGCGCAGGCCCACGCCCAGGCGGATGGGCGCCAGCGTGATGCCGTTCAGGCGCTGATAGTTGATGCCGGCGCCGCCCACGTAGTAGAGGCTGCCGTCCACGCCCGGGAAGCGCTGGTAGATGGCACTGGCACGGGGCAGCTTGTAGACCAGCGTGAACACCTTGGACGCGTTGGCGCCCAGGTCCAAGCCTATGGACGGGCCGGCCCAGAACACCTTGGCGGAGCCGCCCCCCTTCATCAGCAGCAGGCCCTCGCCGTAGCGCAGGCCCACGGTGATGGCGGCGCCGGCCTCCTGGCCCTTGATGTAGGCATTGGGCCGGCCTTGCTCCTTGAAGGCCTTCTCAATGACCTTGGCCAGGCCCTCGGTGGTCTGGCCGAAGAACTCGGTGGCGGCCTTCAGCACCGAGTCCTCGTCGTAGGTGGCGTCCTGGTCGTCGGCCGCCAGCGCGGGCAGGGCCGAGGCCGCGGCCAACGCGGCGAGGTGTTGCAGGTGCAGGCGACGATCGGACATGTCGGCTCTCCGGGGTATTCCCAATCGAGCCAGCATAAACAAAGCGCTGTGAAGTTTGTCCGCCCGCCCCCCCTTGACACGACCTAGACTCACCGCCATGTCGCCCAATCCCGACCTGCAGCGGCTGTCTGCCGCCCTCGAATACGTCGACCTTGCCGCCGGGCTCTATCTGGCCGGCGGGGCCGACCAGGCCGCGCGGCTGCTTGCGGCGGCGGCGGAGCAGCAGCTCGGCGACCTGGTGCGCCTCATCGACGCGCCCAGCGCCACCGTGGACACACGCGAACTGCTGGCCCGCGTGGCCCGAGCCCACCGGCCCGCCGTCGTCGCGCCGCGCGAATGCACCGACCGCGACTGGGACGACGGCCCCAGCCAGACCGATGCCGTGCGCGAGGAGACCGTGGCCTATCTGCGTGCCGCCTGGTTCATGCTGGAAGCCATGGGGCTGGCCTCGCTGGCGCCCGAGCGGTTGCAGCAGGCGGTGGAAAACAGCACCGTGTTCGGCAGCGCCGACGCGCTGGAGACTTTCGTCTAGGCCCGCGGGAGACCATCATCAGCACCGAACGCCGCCAATTCGCCCGCGTTGCCTTCGCCGCCGGCGCCGAGCTGATCACCACACAGGGGTTGCGGCACTGCCAGGTGATCGACATCTCGCTCAAGGGCGTGTTGCTGCAGATGCCGGCAGGCAGCGCGCCACAGCCGGGCATGCCCTGCCTGGTCAAGCTGCCACTGGGCCAGGCCGATGCGGACCTGCACATCGCCATGGCCGGCGAGCTGGCCCATGTGGAGGGTGACCACGCCGGCGTGCTGTGCCGCAGCATCGACCTGGAATCCATCACCCATCTGCGCCGCCTCATCGAGGTCAACCTCGGTGACCCGGCCGCCTCCGAACGCGAGCTCAAGGCCTTGATCGCCGCGGCCCACGGCGGCTGAGCGTCGCCTCTGCGACGGCCCCACCGCGGGGGCCGCGGCTAAGCTGGTCGGCTGCCAAGCACAGCCAGGAGACAAGCCATGCCCGACAGCCACTACCGCATCTGCCCGCTGTGCGAGGCCTGCTGCGGGCTGGAGATCAAGACGGACGGCGCGCGCGTCGTCAGCATTCGCGGTGCCGAGCGCGACGTCTTCAGCCACGGCTATCTGTGCCCCAAGGGCGTGAGCCTGAAGGACTTGCACGAAGACCCCGACCGCCTGCGCACGCCGCTGATCAAGCGCAACGGCCGCTTCGTCGAAGCCAGCTGGGCCGAGGCCTTCGCTGAGATCGAGCGGCGGCTGCTGCCCATCCGCCGCGAGCACGGCCCCGACGCCGTCGCACTGACCATCGGCAACCCGGCCGCGCACAAGGTGAACCTGCTGGCCTACACGCCGCGGCTCGTGAAATCGCTGGGCTCACGCAACGTGATGAGCGCGTCCACGCTGGATCAGATGCCCAAGCAACTGAGCGCAGGCCTGATGTTCGGCCACTGGATGAGCATCCCGCTGCCGGACATCGAGCGCTGCGACTACCTGCTCATGCTCGGCGCCAACCCCATGGTCAGCAACGGCAGCCTGTGGACCGTGCCCGACTACCGCGGCAAGGCCAAGGCCATGCGGGCGCGCGGCGGGCGCATCGTCGTCGTGGACCCGCGCCGCAGCGAGACGGCCGCGGCGGCCGACGAGCACCTGGCCATCCGCCCCGGCGGCGACGCGCTGCTGCTGGCCGGCATCGCACACACGCTGTTCGACGAGGGGCTGGTCAAGCTGGGCCGGCTGGCCGAGCATGTCAACGGCCTGGACGAAGCCCGCGCCGCGCTGCAGCCTTTCGCGCCCGAGCTGACCGCTGCTGGCTGCGGCATCGCAGCCGCGGTGCAGCGCCGCCTGGCCCGCGAGCTGGCCGCCGCACCGCGCGCCGCCGTCTACGGCCGCATCGGCACCTGCACGCAGCGCTTCGGCACGGTGAACTCGTGGCTGGTGGACCTGATCAACGTGCTGACCGGCAACCTGGATCGCGAGGGCGGCGCGATGTTCGCGAAGGCCGCCGCCTTTGCGGCCAACACGCAGGGTACGCCCGGCAGCGGCAAGGGTGTCACGACGGGCCGGCGCGTGAGCCGCGTGTCGGGCGCGCCCGAGGTCTATGGCGAGCTGCCCATCACGCTGCTGGCCGAGGAGATCGAGACGCCCGGCGAGGGCCAGGTGCGCGCGCTGATCACGATTGCCAGCAACCCGGTGCTGTCCGCACCCGGCGGGCCGCGCATCGCCCGGGCGCTGGAGAGTCTGGACTTCATGCTGAGCCTGGACATCTACGTCAACGAAACCACGCGCCATGCCGACGTCATCCTGCCGGGCCTGTCGCCGCTGGAGGACTTGCACTTCGACGTCGCCTTCCCGCAGCTCAGCTACCGCAACCATGCGCGCTTCTCGGGCCCGGTGTTCGCTGCCCCCGCCGGCATGCCGCAGGAGTGGCAGACGATCCTGAAGCTGTGCGCGCTGCTGGAAGGCCGCGGGCTGGACGTGGACGTGCAGCAGCTCGACGACGAGGCCATCGCGGCCGACGTGCGGCGCGCGGCCGGTGACGCCGCGCCCGCCATCCTGGCCGCGCTGCAGCCCTGGCGTGGGCCGGAGCGCCTCATCGACCTGCAGCTGCGCATGGGGCCTTATGGCGACCAGTTCGGCCGCCGGCCCGACGGCCTGACGCTGGCCAAGGTCAAGGCCGCCAGCACGGTCGAGGGCGGCGGCGTGGACCTGGGCGCGCTGACGCCCCGCATCCCCGAGCTGCTGCGCACGCCCAGCGGCAAGATCGAGCTGGCGCCCCCAGCCATCCTGGCCGACCTCGCGCAGGTCAAGGCCGAACCCGCCCCCGCGTTCAGCCTCATCGGCCGGCGCGACACGCGCTCGGGCAACAGCTGGATGCACAACCTGCCGGTGCTGGCCAAGGGGCCGGAGCGCTGCACGCTGCTGGTCCACCCGGCCGATGCGCAGCGGCTGGGCCTGGCCGAGTTCGCACGCGTGCAGAGCGCCGTGGGTGAGCTGGTGGTGCGCGTAGAGCGCAGCGCCGAGATGGCACCCGGCGTCGTCAGCCTGCCGCATGGCTGGGGCCATGACCTGGATGGCGTGCAGCTCACCGTGGCCCGCGAACGCCCGGGCGTCAACCTGAACGCACTTCTGGACGAGCGATTGCGCGACCCGCTCTCCGGCAATGCGGTGCTCAGCGGCGTGGCGGTGCACATCACCCCGGCCAGCGCCTGAGGCCACCAACGACAACGCCGCCCACAGGCGGCGTCGTCCGGGCCGACGGCGCTCAACGCACGCGGTCGACTTCCAGTTGCAGCTTGTCGACAGAACCGTCGACGTTGCGCACCAGGCGCACGCGGCGCAGGCCGTCGGGGCTGACCAGCAGCTCGGCGTTCTCGGCGCGCCAGTTCTCCAGCGGCGTGTCGTCCAGCGCGACGCCGACGCGGCGCGCGCCCACATGGACGCGCAGCGTGCGGCCGTCGTCCAGCAGGTATTCGCCCTGGGCCTGACGCAGCAGCAGCCGGTCGGTCGCGGCGGGCACGGTGGGTTGCTGGGCACTCGCCGGCGCGGTCAGCGACATCAGGGCGAGCAGGGCGGCCGACAGGGTGAGCGGACGCAGATTCTTCATGGTGGGTACTCCTTAAAACCCCGAGGCCAGTCACCTCGGCAAACCCGCGAGTGCAAACCCCGTGCCAGCGTCAAACGCTGGGGGTTCAATGAGGGCTTGCCTCAGAGTTGGGCGGAAACGCGGCCGGCATGCGCCGCTTTTGGGCCCGGCGCCTCGACCTGGCGCGGCGCGCTCAGCGAGCGGCCAGCAGCGTGGCCATCTCGGCCGCCGAGCGCACGCCCAGCTTGGCGAACACGCGCGCGCGGTGGACCTCGACGGTGCGCACGGACACGTGCAACTCGTCGGCGATGACCTTGTTGAGCTTGCCCCCCGCCACCCGCAGCATGACCTCGCGCTCGCGCTCGGTCAGGCTGGCCAGCCGCGCGGCGCGCTCGGCGGCCTGGGCGCCTTCGGCCTGCATGGCTGCGTCCACCGCCAGTGCCTGCGCAATGCGGTCGGCCAGCGCGTTGTCGCTGTAGGGCTTCTCCAGGAAGTCGAAGGCGCCCTTCTTCAGCGCCTCCACGACCATGGGGATGTCGCCATGGCCGGTCAGAAACAGCACCGGGTTGCGCAGCCGACGCGCCAGCAGCTCGTCGTGCAGCCGCGTGCCGCTCATGGGCTCCATGCGCACGTCCAGCAGGAACACGCCCTTGGGCGGTCCGCTGCGCGGCATCTCGTCGTCCAGCATGGCCAGCAGCGCCGGGCCGCTGGCAAAGGCGCACACGTCCAGGCCGCGCGAGCGCATCAGAAAGGCCAGCGCGTCGCGCACGCCGGGGTCGTCGTCGACGAGGTGGACCGTGCCCATGCTGGGATCCGCCATGCTCTTCCTCACTCTTTCAACGGCAGACTAAACGAAAACAGCGCGCCGCCGTTGGCCGCGTCGCTGGCGTCCAGCACGCCCTGGTGGGCCTCGACGATGGAGCGGCAGATGGCCAGCCCCATGCCCATGCCGTCGGCCTTGGTGGAGTAAAAGGGCGCGCACAGCTGCTCGATGCGCCGGCCCTGCAGGCCCGGGCCGTTGTCCTGCACGTCCACGCGCACGAAGTCGCCCACCACATGGCTGCTGACGGCAATGCGCCGCCCGGTCTCGCGGGCCAGCAGCGCGTCGGCGGCGTTGCGCACCAGGTTGATGACGACCTGCTCGATCAGCACCGCGTCGGCCCGCACGGTGGGCACAGCGGCGGCCAGGCTGAGCTGCAGCACGATGTCGCGGCGCTGCAGGTCGCGGCGCAGCAGCTGCAGTGCGGCGCTGACGACGTCGTTGAGCTCGCAGGGCTCGTGGCGGGGCTCGCGCCGCGTCAGGAACTCGCGGATGCGCGCGACGATGCGGCCCGCATGCTCGGCCTGCTGGCCCAGGCGCGCAAGCGCCCCGAGCACCAGCTCGTCCTGAACGCCCAGCTTGGCCAGCGAGTTGCTGATGCCGGCGTTGTAGCTGGCAATGGCCGTGAGCGGCTGGTTGAGCTCGTGGGCCAGCGTGGAGGCGACCTCGCCCAGCATGGTCAGGCGGGCGTTGTGGGCCAGGGTCTCGACCTGGCGGCGTTCGCGCTCCTCCAGCCGCTTGCGCTCGGTGACGTCGATGATGCTGCCCATCCAGCCGATCTGCTGGCCGCCGGCATCCACCAGCGGCGACTCGAACACCATCACGTCCAGCAGCCGGCCGCTGCTGTGCAGCCAGCGCGCCTCGAAGCCCTCGCGCGGCGCCTGACCGGCGAGGTTGCGCCGGTTGCGCTCGGTCAGCTCGGAGAGCTGCTCGGGCGGCCAGTAGGGCATGGGGGGCATCTGGCCCAGCAGCGCCTGGGCGGGCAGGCCCACCATGTCGCAGAAGGTGCGGTTCACGTAGAGCAGCCGGCCGTCGAAGTCGCGCGCGCGCAGCGCCACCAGCGCCGAGTCTTCCATCGCGCGGCGCCAGGCCGCCTCGGTGCGCCAGGCGCCTTCGGCGCGCTGCACCTGGCGCATCTGCCGGCGCAGCAGCCAGCTCGCCACCGCGATCAGCGGCAGGAAGCCCGCCACCAGCACCCAGGCCAGCGGCCGGATGGCGGTGGGCGTGGGGTCGCGCAGGGTGAGCTCCAGCGCAGCGTCGGTCAGCGCCTCCTGGGCCAGCGGGCTGGCGCGCAGCGGCCCGGTCAGCGCGACGCGGTAGCTGGGCCGCCCCCCTTGCGCAACCCGCAGCAGCGACTCGGTGCTGGAGGCGATGACCTGGTCGGCGCTGTCCACCAGTTGCACGTCGTACTTGCGCGCCAGCCACCACGGCACGCCGCGCTTGAGCAGCAGGGCCGGCGGGTAGCGCACGACCAGCGTGCCTTCGGTGCCGACCGGCGCGGTCAGGTGCAAGGAAAGGCCGTCTTCCAGGCGCACGTCATCAGCCCGGCCGGACACCTCGGCGACGACGCGGTTGCGCCCATCCAGCCAAGTGACCGACTGCCAGAGCCGACGCAATCCGTTCGCCGTTTCTGGGTGCGCCGCCAGGGTCGCCTCGCCCGGCACCGCGCCGGCCAGTGCCTCGGCGAGCACGCGCAGATGCCCCTGCTCCTCGGCGATGCGGTTGCGCAGCTGCGCCTCGGTGCTGAGCGCATCGGAGATGAGCGTCTGACGCTGCTGCTCCTGCTCCTCCGCCTCGTTGGCCCGCACCCAGGCCAGCACGCCCAGCACAAACACCAGCGATAACCCCAGGGGGGCCAGCCACAGGCTGCGCTGCAGGAACTCGCGCCACGTCATGCCCTGCAGTCTAGGAGCCTGTCGGCGCCTGCGAAATGTGGAACTCCACAACTACCCGCCGCGCGCGTGGCTCGGAAGAATGCCGCCCACACCCACTATTCGGAGACACATCATGGCCCTGCGCCGTCTCATCCTGGCCACCGCCCTGGCCCTGCCGCTCGCGTCGTTCGCGCAAGCCCCCATCGTCATCAAGTTCAGCCACGTCGTCGCACCGGACACGCCCAAGGGCAAGGCTGCTCAGCGCTTCAAGGAGCTGGCCGAGCAGCGCACCGGCGGCCGCGTCAAGGTCGAGGTCTACCCGAACAGCCAGCTCTACAAGGACAAGGAAGAGCTCGAAGCCCTGCAACTGGGCTCGGTGCAGATGCTGGCCCCGTCGCTGGCCAAGTTCGGCCCGCTGGGGGTGAAGGAGTTCGAGGTCTTTGACCTGCCCTTCCTGTTCAGCGACAGCGCCGCCTTCCGCGCCGTGACCGACGGTCAGGTCGGCGCCGACCTGCTCAAGAAGCTCGAACCCAAGGGCATCAAGGGCCTGGCCTACTGGGACAACGGCTTCCACATCATGAGCGCCAACAAGCCGCTGCACAAAGTGGCGGACTTCAAGGGCCTGAAGATGCGCATCCAGTCCAGCAAGGTGCTGGACGCGCAGATGCGCGCCCTGGGCGCCATCCCGCAGGTGATGGCCTTCAGCGAGCTCTACCAGGCGCTGCAGTCCGGCGTCGTGGACGGCACCGAAGGCGTGCCGAGCAACTTCTACACGCAGCGGATCTACGAAGTGCAGAAGCACATGACCCTGTCCAACCACGGTCACCTCGCCTATGCGCTCATCGTCAACAAGAAGTTCTGGGACGGCCTGCCGGCCGACATCCGCACCCAGCTCGACAGCGCGGTGAAGGACTCGACGATCTACGCCAACGCGATCGCCGCGACCGAGAACGCCACTTCGCTGGACAAGATCAAGGCCGCTGGCAAGACCACCATCTACACGCCCACGCCGGCGGAGATCAACGAGTGGAAGAAGGCCCTGATGCCGGTCCACAAGGAGATGGAGTCGCGCGTGGGCAAAGCCACGGTCGAGGCGGCCTACAAGGCGGCTGGGTTCGTGGCGCCGAAGTAAGACCAGCCCCTGCGCGCTTGGCGCGCCCACTCAAGGGAGGCACTCCCGTCTGAGCGGCAACACCGGATCAGCGGGAGTCGCGCGCGCCTGGCAATTCATCTCGGTCCCGGGAGGGAACTTTCATGATCAATCGAGTGCTGAATCATCTCGAGGAGTGGCTCATCGCCTTCCTCATCGGCGCCGCCACGCTGGTGATCTTCGTCGCCGTCGTGCATCGCTTTCTGTCCGGCCTGCCTTACATCCAGGACTACACGGTGCAAATCAACCTGTCCTGGGCGCAGGAGCTGTGCATCTTCATGTTCGTGTGGATGGCCAAGTTCGGTGCCGCCTACGGCGTGCGCACGGGCATCCACGTCGGTGTGGACGTGGTGCTGCGCAAGCTCAACGGCCCGACCTACCGTGCACTCGTCGTGTTCGGTCTGCTGGCGGGCGCCGTGTTCACGGGCACCGTGGCCGCGCTCGGAGCGAATTTCGTGTGGCACATGTCCGAGACCGACCAGACCTCGGCTGACCTGGAGGTCCCGATGTGGTGGGTCTACAGCTGCGTACCGCTGGGCTCCAGCCTGATGTGCTATCGCTTCCTGCAGGTGGCCTGGAGCTTCCTGAAGACCGGCGAGCTGCCCCACCACGACCACGGCCACGTCGATGGGCTCGAGGAGGTCAAGGCATGAACGCATCCATCATCTTCGTCCTGCTGATCGCGCTCATGCTCACGGGCATGCCGATCAGCATCTCGCTGGGCCTGACCGTCCTGACCTTTTTGTTCACGATGACGCAGGTGCCGATCGAGTCGGTCGCGCTGAAGCTGTTCACCGGGATCGAGAAGTTCGAGATCATGGCGATCCCGTTCTTCATCCTGGCTGGCAACTTCCTGACCCACGGCGGGGTGGCGCGGCGGATGATCCGCTTCGCCTCCAGCATGGTCGGTCACTGGCACGGCGGCCTGGGGCTGGCGGGCGTGATGGCCTGCGCGCTGTTCGCAGCCGTGTCGGGTTCGTCGCCTGCGACGGTCGTGGCCATCGGCTCGGTGATCCTGCCGGCGATGGTGAAGCAGGGCTTCCCGAACAAGTTCGGCGCCGGGATCATCACGACCTCCGGTTCCCTCGGCATCCTGATCCCGCCGTCGATCGCGATGGTGATGTACTCGGTCTCCACCAACGTGTCGGTGGGCGCGATGTTCATCGCCGGCATCGTGCCGGGCCTGGTGCTGGCCTTGCTGCTGGGCCTGACCACCTGGAACATCGCCCGCAAGAACAACTACCCGCGCTTGCCCAAGGCCACGTTCAAGGAGCGCCTGCTTGCCTTCAAGGAAAGCGTCTGGGGCCTGCTGCTGATCGTCGTCGTCATGGGCGGCATCTACAGCGGCATGTTCACGCCGACGGAAGCCGCAGCCATGGCGGCGGTCTACGCCTTCATCATCGCGGTGTTCGTCTACAAGGACCTGCCGCTCAAGCGCCTGCCCAAGGTGCTGCTGGACTCGGCCAGCATGAGCGCGATGCTGCTCTACATCATCACGAACGCGGTGCTGTTCAGCTTCCTGATGACGAGCGAGAACATCCCGCAGGCCATGGCCGACTGGATGATCGCCCAGGGCTTCGGGCCGATCGCCTTCCTGCTGGTCGTCAACATCCTGCTGCTGCTGGCCGGCAACGTGATGGAGCCCAGCTCCATCATCCTGATCCTGGCGCCCATCCTGTTCCCGGTCGCCATCAAACTGGGCATAGACCCGATCCACTTCGGCATCCTGATCGTGGTGAACATGGAAGTCGGCATGTGCCATCCGCCGGTGGGCCTGAACCTGTACGTGGCCTCGGGCATCACCAAGATGGGCATCAGCGAGCTGACCCTGGCCGTCATGCCCTGGCTGCTGACCATGCTCGGCTTCCTGATGGTCGTCACCTACTGGCCGTCGCTGACGCTGTGGCTGCCGCACCTGCTGATGAAGTGACCCGCGCACCGCGCATCTGACGACAAGGGGCTTCGGCCCCTTAAGTCTTTCTTGGGCGCGCCCTTCGGCGACCCGGCACGGCCCTTGCGTAGCCCGGGCTGACCATGACCGCGCCCCTCTTCCCCCTGCCCGGCCTGCGCGTGCTGCTGGCCGACGCCGGCCAGCGCCGCAGCCCCGTCATCCGCCTGGAGCTGATTCGTCTGCGCTGCCAGTTGGTGGATGTCATCGACCTGGTGGCCGAACCCCATGCCCTGCCCGCCGCGCTGGAGCGGCTGACGCCCGATCTGCTGCTGATCGACTGCGACCAACCCAGCCCCGCCCTGCTGGATCCACTGGCTGACACCCTGCAGCGACAGCCGCGGCCGGTGCTGCTCGCGGCCGAACACATGTCCCCGGAGCAGATGCGTGCTGCCCTGGCTGCGGGGATCAGCGCCTTGCAACTGGCCGGCCTGCAGCCCCAGCGCCTGGGCGCGCTGATGCAGCTGGCGCTGGCGCGCTTCGCGCATGACCAGGCGCTGCAGCGCGAGCTGCGCCAGACCCAGACCCAGCTGGCCGAACGCAAGCTGGTCGAGCGCGCCCGCGGCATCCTGATGCGCGAGCACGGGCTGGACGAGGAGGCAGCCTTTCAACGCCTGCGCCAGCTGGCCATGAGCGGCGGCCAGACCTTGGCGGCCGCCGCTGCGCGCCTCATCGATGCCGACCGGCTGCTGCGCTCCCGATGAGCGCGTTCACGCCGCTCTGGGGCGTACCGCACCAAGCCGCAGCACGGCATGCGCCCGCCACCCGCACCGCCACGGCGCAAAACGCCCGCACTGGCCGCGGGCCTGCGCCAGCCGCGTGCAATGCGTCACCGCGGCCCCTGCGCAAAAGCTGGCACGCAATCTGCTGAAACGAGTTCGAGGCCTGCAATGGCGCAGGCCTCTCGGGCCGGCCAGCCCCAAACGGCCGGCACATCGGGACAACGGCGTCCGACCTCCCCCATTGCGTTTGCGCTGCGGATCCCGCAGTGCGGGCGAAGCGTGGCCGCGCCGTCGTTGAGCCCAGCATGACTCAGGAGTCCGTGATGACCGCCAGCGACAACTCGACCGCCACGCCCAACGTCCAGCGCCGCAGCCTGCTCGCCGCAGCAGCCGCCCTGCCCACCCTCGGCCTCGCCCGCAGTGCCTGGGCCGCCGGCTCGGACAAGCCCGAGAAGGAAGAAGTCAAGATTGGCTTCATCCCGTTGACCGACTGCGCCAGCGTCGTGATGGCCGCGGTGCTGGGCTTCGACAAGAAGTACGGCGTCAAGATCATCCCCACCAAGGAGGCCTCCTGGGCCGGCGTGCGCGACAAGCTGGTCAACGGCGAGCTGGACATGGCCCACGTGCTGTACGGCCTGGTCTACGGCGTGCACCTCGGCACCGCCGGCCCCAAAAAGGACATGGCCGTGCTGATGGCCCTCAACAACAACGGCCAGGCCATCACGCTGTCCAAGGCGCTGGCCGACAAGGGCGCGGTGGACGCCCCCTCGCTGGCCAAGCACATCGCCGCCAACCCGCGCGAATACACCTTCGCCGGCACCTTCCCGACCGGCACCCACGCCATGTGGATGCACTACTGGTTGGCCGCTGCGGGCATCAATCCGCTGTCGGGCGCCAAGCTCATCACCGTGCCGCCGCCGCAGATGGTGGCCAACATGCGCGTCGGCAACATGGACGGCTTCTGCGTGGGCGAGCCCTGGAACCACCGCGCCATCATGGACGGCATCGGCATCACCGCCAACACCACGCAAGACATCTGGAAGGATCACCCCGAGAAGGTGCTCGGCACCACCGCCGACTTCGTCAAGAAGCACCCCAACACCACGCGCGCCGTCATGATGGCCGTGCTCGAGGCCAGCCGCTGGATAGACGCCAGCCTGTCCAACAAACTCAAGATGGCCGAGACGGTGGCGCAAAAGGCTTATATCAACACCGGTGTGGATGCGATCAACCAGCGCATCCTGGGCCGCTACCAGAACGGCCTGGGCAAGACCTGGGACGACCCCAACCACATGAAGTTCTTCAACGACGGCGCGGTCAACTACCCCTACCTGTCGGACGGCATGTGGTTCCTGACCCAGCACAAGCGCTGGGGCCTGTTGAAGAGCCACCCCGACTACGTGGCCGTGGCCAAACAGATCAACCAGACCGCGCTCTACAAGGAGGTCGCCGCTGCCATGGGCATCAGCGTGCCCAAGAGTGACCTTCGCACCAGCAAGCTCTTCGATGGCGTCGTCTGGGACGGCAAGGACCCGGCCAAGTACGCCGACAGCTTCAAGATCAAGGCCTAATCATGGTGTCAGCCGTCTTCCACTCTCCCCGCGAGGCCGCCGCCCCGGCGGCCAGCAGCCGAGCGGCCGCCCCGGCCACCAAGGCCAAGCCTCCGCGCAAACCCTTCGACTGGCGCGGCCTGTGGCTGCGCGTGCTGCCGCCGGTGCTCAGCATCGCGCTGCTGGTCGGCATCTGGGCCCTGGCCACGCAGAAGGGCGGCTCGTTTCCAACCCCGGCGGCCACCTTCGACGCCGCCGTCAAGCTCTTCGCCGACCCGTTCTACCGCAACGGCCCCAACGACGTGGGGCTAGGCTGGAACATCCTGAACTCGCTGGGCCGCGTGGGCATGGGCTTCGGCATGGCCGCGCTGGTGGGCATCCCGCTGGGCTTCGTCATCGGCCGCTTCGAGTTTGCCAACCGCATGGTGTCGCCACTGATCTCGCTGCTCAAGCCGGTGTCGCCGCTGGCCTGGCTGCCCATCGGCCTGCTGGTGTTCAAGAGTGCCAACCCGGCCGCGATCTGGACCATCTTCATCTGCTCGATCTGGCCCATGGTGGTCAACACCGCGGTGGGCGTGCAGCGCGTGCCGACCGACTACCTGAACGTGGCTCGCGTGCTCAAGCTCAGCGAGTGGAAGGTCATCACGCGCATCCTGCTGCCCGCGGTGCTGCCCTATGTGCTGACCGGCGTGCGCCTGTCGGTGGGGACGGCGTGGCTGGTCATCGTCGCGGCCGAGATGCTGACCGGCGGCGTGGGCATCGGCTTCTGGGTCTGGGACGAGTGGAACAACCTCAACGTCGCCCACATCATCATCGCCATCTTCGTCATTGGCACCGTGGGGCTGCTGCTGGAGTGGATGCTGATGTCGCTCGCCAAGCACTTCACCTTCAACGAGGACTGATGCCATGACCAAGCCGTTCATCCAGGTCCAGAACGCCGAGATGGTGTTCAACACCCGCAAGGGTCGCTTCCATGCGCTCCAGGACGTCAACCTCGCCGTGCAGCGCGGCGAGTTCATCACGCTGATCGGCCACTCGGGCTGCGGCAAGTCCACGCTGCTCAACCTCATCGCCGGCCTGCTGCAGCCCACGTCGGGCGTGCTGATCTGTGACGGCCGCGAGGTCGCCGCGCCCGGCCCCGAGCGCGCCGTGGTGTTCCAGAACCATTCGCTGCTGCCCTGGCTCACCTGCCTGGAGAACGTGCTGCTGGCCGTGGAGTCCGTCTTCGGCGGCAAGGAGCCCAGCGCCAAGCTCAAGCTGCGCGCCCGCGCCGCGCTGGAGCTGGTGGGCATGAGCCATGCACTGCACAAGCGGCCGCACGAAATCTCCGGCGGCATGAAGCAGCGCGTGGGCATCGCCCGGGCGCTGGCCATGGAGCCCAAGGTGCTGCTGATGGACGAGCCTTTCGGCGCGTTGGACGCGCTGACCCGCGCCAAGCTGCAGGACGAGCTGCTGAAGATCGTCGCGCGCACGCACAGCACCGTCATCATGGTCACGCACGACGTGGACGAGGCCGTGTTGCTGAGCGACCGCATCGTGATGATGACCAACGGGCCCGCCGCCACCATCGGCGAGATCCTCAGCGTGGACATCCCGCGCCCGCGCACCCGCGTCGAGCTGGCCGAAGACCCGCGCTACATCGCGGCGCGCAAAGCGGTCATCGACTTCCTGTACACCCGGCACGCGCACGTCGAGCAAGCGGCGTAGCTGTGAGCCCCTCGCCTGCTCTGGCCATGCCGGGCGCGGGCACGCCCTCGAGGTGAGCAAGAGGCACGGTCTGCGGTTAGAACACCAGCTCGGCGCGCAGGCCGCCTTCGTGGCGGTTGCTCAGCACGAGAGCTGCGCCCTGCCGCCTTGCCAGTTGCTGCGCGATGTACAGGCCCAGTCCCGTGCCGCCGGTCTCGCGGCTGCGTGAGCCCTCGACGCGACGGAAGGGCTGGCTCACGCGGTCCAGTTCAGCCTCGGGAATGCCGGGCCCGTCGTCCTCCACGACCAGCCGCGTGACGCCCGCAGACAATTCCACGCGCACACGCGCGCTGCCCGCATAGCGCAGCGCGTTGCCCACCAGGTTGTCCAACACGCGGCGCAACGCCATGGGGTCGGCGGTGACGACCGCCGCTGGGCCACAGAAGCTGACCTTGGCCCCGGTCTCGGCCAGGTCGTCCACGACCGACTGGGCCAGCGCCGACAAGTCCAGGCGCTGCAGCGCGGCCGATTCGGCCGGGCGGAACACCTCGATGACGCTCTGCACCAACCGGTCCATCTCGCGCAGGTCGTCGATGCAGCGCTCGCGCACGCGAGCCTCCACCTCGCCGGTCTCCAGCCGCAGGCGCATCCGGGTCAGCGGTGTGCGCAGGTCGTGCGAGATGGCGGCCATCATGAGGCCGCGCTCCTCGAACTGGCCGCTGAGCTCGGCGGCCATGCGGTTGAAGACGGCCGCGGCCTCGCGCACCTCGCGCGTGCCGCCGCATGGCCTGCTGCTGCAGGCGGTGAAGGTCATGGGCCAGGCCCAGGTCGTGATCATGGTGCATTGCCGCTCCTTGGGGTTGGAATGACGGCATTGCAGCGCGTGCATGTATCAGGCGCAGCGGCAGTTTGTGTCGGGCCGGACACAAGCCGGCCGGGGCTGAACGCTCAAGCCACCGGCTGCAGCCCGGGCAGGCCCAGGCCAGGCTCGGCGCGGGTGATGGCGCGCTCCAGCACGGCCTCGAAACGCATGGTGATGTCGGCCCAGTCCAGGCGCTGCGCGGTGGCCCGCGCGGCCTCGGCCACGGCGCAGCGGGCGGCTGCATCCTGCGCGGCGGCGCAGGTGGCGGCGACGAAGTCGGCCTCACTGCCAGCGCCGGCCAGCCAGCCGTTCTCGCCGCTGCGGATCAGCTCGCCCGCGGCCGCGCTGTCGAAGGCGATCACTGCGCAGCCGCTGGCCATGGCCTCGGTGGTGACGTTGCCAAAGGTCTCGGTCAGGCTGGGGAAGAGGAAGAGGTCCAGCCCAGCGTAGTGGGCCGCCAGGTCGTCGCCGCTGCGCTGACCGGCGAAATGGGCGTCCGGCACGCGCGCGGCCAACTCGGCGCGCTGCGGTCCGTCGCCCACGAAGACCAGTCGCACGCGGGGTTGCCGCAACTTCACGGCCTCGTAGGCGGCCAGCACGACGCCGAGGTTCTTCTCTGGGGCGAGGCGGCCGACATAGCCCAGCACCAGGTCGTCAGGACCCGCACCCCAGCGCTCGCGCAGCGCGGCACTGCGCCGTGCCGGGTCGAAACGCTGGGTGTCCACGCCTCGCCCCACCACGCTCAAGCGCTCGAAGCCGCGCGCGGCCAGCAACTGGCGCAAGGACTCGGTGGGCACCATGGTGGCGTCGCAGCGGTTATGGAACTTGCGCAAATAGCCCATGATGGGCTTGGACAGCAGGCCCAGCCGGTAGTGCTTGCCGTAGGCGTGGAAGTTGGTGCGGTAGTCCGAGGTGACCGGCAGCGCAAGGTGTTGCGCGGCCTGCAGGGCCGACCAGCCCAGCGGTCCCTCGGTGGCGATGTGCACGACGTCCGGGCGCTTCAAGGACCACAGCTTCACCAGCGCACGCTTGCTGGGCACGCCCATGCGCAGGTTGGGGTAGAGCGGCACGGGCAGGCCCTTGGTCAGCACCTCGTCCACCAGCGGCTTGCCGCTGGCCGGCAGCGTCAGCCTGCCGGATTGGCGCGGCCGGATCAACTGCACGTCGTGGTTGCGACGGTTGAGGCCGTCCACGACGCGGGCCATCGACATGGCAACGCCGTTGACCTCGGGCGGATAGGTCTCCGTGACCACCGCCAGCCGGCGCGAGTGGCGCGGCGCGGGCAGGTCGTCGACCAAGATCTCGTCGGCATCGGCGGTGTTCATGAGCGCATGGTCGGCGGGTCGTGCAACAGTGCTGTGACAGCCGCTTCGTCACGGCGTTTTCACGCAAGCGCCCCACCATCCGCCCGCCTTCCACCCACGAACACAAGGACGGGACGTGAACGAGTTCTTCCAAACCCTGAAGACACAGCGCTGGGACGACCACCGCTACTACCACCACAGCCGCATCAACCAGAGCCTGCACCTGATCAGCGCCCTGAGCTTCCTGGTCTCCTATGGCCTGGTGTTCGTGAACCCGGCCTGGGCGGCACTGCTGGCCTGGTGCGTGTCGATGACGACGCGCCAGGCCGGCCACTTCTTCTTCGAGCCACGCGGCTACGACCACGTGAACCAGGCCAGCGACGAGTACAAGGAGGCCATCAAGGTGGGCTACAACATCCGCCGCAAGATCGTGCTGATGGCCGTGTGGGTGGCGCTGCCGGCCGTGCTGTGGCTAACGCCGTCACTGGGCGGGCTGATCGAGCCGGCCGTCGGCTTGCGTGACTACCTGGAGGATGTGGGCATGGCCTGGTTCTGCCTGGGCGTGACGGGGCTGCTGTTCCGCGTCGTGCAGCTGTGGGCCACGCAGGGGCTGGTGCAAGGCCTGGCCTGGGGATTCAAGATCCTGACCGACCCGGTCCACGACGTGCTGCTGTACTGGAAGTCGCCGCTGTACCTGCTGCGCGGCGAGCTGATCGACCCGATGGAGCACGTCATCGGGCGGCGGGCGCACTGATGGACGAAACGTACACGCTGTCGGCGCTGGCACTCGGTGCGCTGGCGCTGCTGCCGGCTGCCAAGCGCCGCATCGAGCTGTCGCGCGCCAAGCACCGGTCGCTCGCCGGCCACTCGCGCATGGCCAAGCGGCTGGCGCGCTGGGTGCCTGGCTATGCCTATGACGAGACGCAGTTCTTCGCCGCCGACGGCGCACCGCCCGAGGTCGCCGTGCGGCGCAAGGCGGCACTGCAAGGCCTGGGCGCCGAGTTCGAGCGCCGCTTCACGAAGACGCTGGCCGCCACCGAGCAGGCGCGCGAGGCCATCAGCGACCTGCAATTCACCGCTCGCTACCGCGTGCCCTTCCAATTCAGCCCGGTGCTGCGCCAGCACCTGAAGGTGGGCGCCTTCCTGCAGGCCAGTGACGGCGTGCAGGTGCAGGACCTGGATGGCAACCGGCTCTACGACCTGACGGGCTCCTACGGCGTGAACCTGCTGGGCTACGACGCCTACAAGGACTGCATCGCCGAGGCCGTCGCCACCGCCCACGCGCTGGGCCCCGTGCTGGGCGCCTACCACCCCTGTGTGCTGGAGGTGCTGGCGCGGCTGAAGGCCATCTCCGGGCAAGAAGAGGTGAGCTTCCACATGAGCGGCACCGAGGCCGTCATGCAGGCCGTGCGGCTGGCGCGCTATCACACCGGCCGCAAGCGCCTGGTGCGCTTTGCCGGCGCCTACCATGGCTGGTGGGAGGACGTGCAGCCCGGCCCCGGCAACCCGCTGCCACCGCGCGAGACCTTCACGCTGCAGGACATGTCCGAGCGCTCGCTGCAGGTGCTGGCGACGCGGCGCGACATCGCCTGCGTGCTGGTCAATCCGCTGCAGGCGCTGCATCCCAACGCCAGCGCGCCGGCTGACTCGGCGCTGATCGACGGCAGTCGCCGCGCCGGTTACGACCGCGCCGCTTACACGGCCTGGCTGAAGAAACTGCGCGAAGTCTGCACCGCGCGCGGCATCGTTCTGATCTTCGACGAGGTATTCGTCGGCTTCCGCCTCGCACCCGGCGGCGCTCAGCAGTATTTCGGCGTGAAGGCCGACCTCGTCACCTACGGCAAGACGCTGGGTGGCGGCCTGCCGGTGGGCGTCGTCTGCGGCGGCCGCGCGCTGATGACGCGCTACCGCGCGGACCGGCCAGCCGACATCTGCTTTGCGCGCGGCACCTTCAACGCCCACCCCTATGTGGTGGCGGCGATGGCGGCCTTCCTGAAGCGGCTGGAGCGGCCCGAGGTGCAGGCGCTCTACGCCGACCTCGATGCCCGCTGGGACGCGCGCTGCGCGCAGTTCAACGCCCGGCTGAAGGCCGCTGGCGTGCCGGTGCGAGCGGCCAATCTGTCGACCATCTGGACGGTGATGTACGAGCAGCCAGGCCGCTACCACTGGATGCTGCAGTTCTACCTGCGCAAGCACGGGCTGGCGCTGAGCTGGGTGGGGACGGGCCGGCTGATCTTCAGCCTGAACTACGGCGATGCCGAGTTTGCTGCGGTGGTGGAGCGTTTCGTCGCGGCCTGCGAGGAAATGCGCGCGGACGGCTGGTGGTGGATGGCGCCCGAGTTGTCGGCGCAGGCGATACGGCGCAGCGTGTTCCGCGAGATGCTGACGCACAAGTTCTGGGACTGAACATGAACGACAACCCGGCAGCACCCTTGCCCCGTGGATGGCTGGCCCGGCTCGGCGCGCAGGAAGACCTGAACTTCCTGCTGACCAACCGCATCCCGCGCATCGCTGCGACCCGCCTGATGGGCCGCATTGCCAATATCGAGAGCCCGCTGTTCACACGGCTGGCCTTGCGGCTGTGGCAGGTCTTCACGCCGCTGGACCTCAGCGAGGCGAAGCAGCAGCGCTTCAAGTCCATCAAGGACTGCTTCACGCGCGAGCTGAAGGTCGGCGCCCGCGTGTTCGACGCGCGGCCCGACGTGCTCGCCAGCCCCTGCGATGCCATCGTCGGCGCGACCGGCATCGTGCGCCAGGGTCAGGTCTACCAGGCCAAGGGCTTTCCGTACTCGACCGCCGAGCTGTTCGGCCCCACCCAGGACGCCAGCGTCTTCGAGGGTGGCCGCTTCATCACGCTGCGGCTCACGGCGGCGATGTACCACCGCTTCCACGCCCCGGCCGACGGCACCGTGGAGCATGTGACCTACCTCAGCGGCGACACCTGGAACGTCAATCCCGTGGCGCTCAAGCGCGTGGAGCGGCTGTTCTGCCGCAATGAGCGCGCGGTGCTGCGCATGCGGCTGGCCGGTGGTCAGCCCATCGCCCTCGTACCGGTGGCCGCTGTGCTGGTGGCGAGCATACGGCTGCACTTCCTGGACGTCCTGCTGCACCTCGGCCACCGCGGCCCGCACGAGCTGCCGTGCGCCGCAGTTCATGTGAAAGGCCAGGAGATGGGCTGGTTCGAGCACGGCTCGACCATCATCGTCTTCGCGCCCCCGGGCCTGGCGCTGGCCGAGGGCATTGCCAGCGGCGCGCAGATCCGCGCCGGCCAGGCGCTGCTGAAGATCCTCAGCTGACCACGGAATCCGGTGCCGCCACCGTGGCCGGCACTGGCAGTGCCACCGGCGCCACCGGCCCGGCTTTGGACGCCGGCAGCATGCCGGATAGCGCCGCCTGGTCGCCGCGGTCGATGATCTCCAGCCGTCCGTCGTGGTGCTCGACCAGGGCAGTCAGGCTTTCCACCCAGTCGCCGTCGTTGCAGTACAGCACGCCGTCGATCTCGCGTATCTCGGCATGGTGGATGTGGCCGCAGACCACGCCGTTCGCGCCGCGCTTCTTTGCCTCGCGCGCGACTGCATTCTCGAACTCGTTGATGTAGCTGACCGCGCGCTTGACCTTGTGCTTCAGGTAGCGCGACAGACTCCAGTACGGCAGGCCGCATTGAGCACGCAGCCGGTTGAACCAACGGTTGACCTTGAGCGTGAACTCGTAGGCCAGGTCGCCCGCGACGGCCAGCCAGCGCGCGCATTGGATGACGCCGTCATAGAGGTCGCCATGCGTGACCCACAGCTTCCTGCCGTCTGCGGTCACATGCAGCGCCTCGTCCATCACGTCCACGCCACCGAAGTTGTGCGCGATGTACTTGCGCGCAAACTCGTCATGGTTGCCCGGGATGAAGATGACGCGCGTGCCCTTGCGCGCCTTGCGCAGCAACTTTTGCACCACGTCGTTGTGGGCCTGCGGCCAGTACCAACTGCGGCGCAGCTGCCAGCCATCGATGATGTCACCCACGAGGTAAAGCGTCTCGCACTCGACGTCGCGCAGGAAATCCAGCAGCGCCTTGGCTTGGCAGCCGGGCGTGCCCAGATGCAGGTCGGATATCCAGACGGTGCGCACCGACAATGTGGGCACTTCGGTGGCGACACCACCGTCGGGAGGGAGGGCTTGCATTGTGGGCATGCCGGCATGCTGCCCGCGCGCGATGACGCAGGCGTGAATGCCGTGCCGAGACCGCTGCACGATTGACCCTTCATCGTCGGCGAGTCTTCTTGGACCAGCGGCTTGGCGCCCATGAGGAAGAAGCTGTCCATGCCTGATTCCAGCCAATCTCCCGCCTGCGCGCATCAGGGAAGTTATGCAGCGGTCTCGTCTCGTGAATCCGGCAGTTTTCTGACATGCAAAAAGCAAAACCCCCACTACCGATAGGCAGTGGGGGTTGGCTCGAATAAATAGCCTGACGATGACCTACTTTCACACGGGAATCCGCACTATC
>JBKBOJ010000051.1:0-23751 GCA_046294815.1 Roseateles sp.
CCCCCGCGCCGCCGCAGCGGCAGCGCTGGATGGACCGCCTGCGCGCCGGCCTGCGCAAGACCGGCGGCAGCATTGCCAGCGTCTTCGTCGGCACCAAGATCGATGAGCAGCTCTACGAGGAGCTGGAGGAGGCGCTGCTGCTGGCCGATGCCGGTGTGAAGGCCACGCAGTTCCTGCTGGACGACCTGAAGCGCCGCGTGAAGGAGGCCCGTGCCACCGATCCGCAGGCCGTGCGCGGCCTGCTGGTGGACGCGCTGGCCGAGCTGCTGGCGCCGCTGGAGAAGGGCTTGGAGGTGGGGCGCTTCACGCCCACCGTGATGATGGTCGTGGGCGTCAACGGCGCCGGCAAGACGACCAGCATCGGCAAGCTGACCCGCCATCTCGCCGAGGCCAATCAGAAGGTGTTGCTGGCCGCGGCCGACACCTTCCGCGCCGCCGCACGCGAGCAATTGGGCGTGTGGGCCGACCGGGCCCAGGTGGAGATCATCAGCCAGGAGGGCGGCGATCCGGCGGCCGTGTCCTTCGACGCGGTCAACGCCGGCCGTGCGCGTGGCGTCGATGTCGTGATCGCCGACACCGCCGGCCGCCTGCCGACGCAGATCCATCTGATGGAGGAGCTGAAGAAGATCAAGCGCGTCATCACCAAGGCGCAGGCCGACGCGCCGCACGAGGTGCTGCTGGTGGTGGACGGCAACACCGGCCAGAACGCGCTGAACCAGGTCAAGGCCTTCGACGAGGCGCTGGGCCTGACCGGCCTCATCGTCACCAAGCTGGACGGTACGGCCAAGGGCGGCGTGCTGGCCGCCATCGCCCGCGAACGGCCCGTGCCGGTCTACTTCATCGGCGTGGGCGAGAAGCTGGAAGACCTGGAGACCTTCAACGCCCGCGAGTTCGCGCGCGCGCTGCTGGAGTAGGTGGGTCGGCGCGCCGCGTCAGTGCGGCGCCTGCGGGGTGTCGGCGTAATAACCCGCGCCGCGTGGTTTGGGAAAGAGATGGCCGCGCAGCTGCTCGGCGTCCGCCCCCTGCCAATCGCGCTGCCAGTCCACGACCGTGACGCCGGCCGCCGTCAGCACGCGCAGCAGGCGCTCGCGCCTGCGCAGCTGGCGGGGCTGCGGTTCGTCAGGCAGCGGCATCAGCACCGCGGAGCGTGCATAGCCGTGCTCGTCGCAAAGAGCGAAGTCCACGGTCAGCAGCACGGTGCGGGACAGCCATTCGCGGTAGGACTTGTGGCGCGGCACCTTCACCAGCTTGCTCAGCGGCACGTGCGCCAGCACGAAGCCCTTGGCGTGCTCGCGGGCGAGGGCCTGGGCCAGCGCCTTGTACGCATGGCGCTCCGTGCTGGCCAGCACCCGCGCCGGCGTGGGCGGCCAATGCGCGACCGTGTCGTGGGGATCGAGATCATGCGCGTTGCTCTGGCCGGTCAGTTGGTGAAGCCAAGCGCCGACGGCACGCGGAAGGTGGAGGTTCAGCATGCCCGCGACGCTACTGACCCCGACCGCGCATGGCGATGCCCGCTTGTCCCCGGATCCGGCGACGAATTGTGAGCGGCTGTGAACCTATGAGCCCGGCAGGCTCCTAGCAACGGCAGTTGACCGCTTGCCGCCCATCGAAGTTTTCGGTCCCGCGCAGCCGCAACAGCGAGAAGGCCCCGCGGGGCCTTCGTTGCTTTCCGGCAGGGCGGTCGGGGGTCACATCCTTGGCAGGCCGCCCTTCATGGCGCCCAGCTTCTTCATCATCTTGAAGAGGCCGCCGCCCTTCATCTTCTTCATCATCCCCTGCATCTGGTCGTACTGATTCAGCAGGCGGTTGACGTCTTGGATCTGCACGCCCGCACCCGCGGCGATGCGGCGTTTGCGGCTGGCCTTGCTCTTGCCGTCCATCAGCAGGGCCGGGTTGGCGCGCTCCTTGGCCGTCATTGCGCGCAGGATGCCTTCCATGCGCTTCATGTCGCGCTCGGCGCGGTCCATGTCGGCCTGGGCCGGCTGCTTGCCGCCCATCATGTTGGTCGGTAGTTTGTCCATCAGGCCGCCCAGGCCGCCCATCTTCTTCATCTGCGCGATCTGCTGCAGGAAGTCGTTCAGGTCGAAGCCGCTGCCGTCCTTGAGCTTCTGCGCGAAGGCCTGCGCGTCGGCCATGTCCACGCTCTGCGTGACCTGCTCCACCAGCGCGACGATGTCGCCCATGCCCAGCACGCGGCCGGCGTGGCGCTCGGCGTCGAACACCTCCAGGCCGTCGATCTTCTCGGACACGCCGGCAAACTTGATCGGTGCACCGGTGATCTGGCGCACCGACAGCGCCGCGCCGCCGCGCGAGTCGCCGTCCAGCTTGGTCAGGATGACGCCGGTCAGCGGCAGCGCGTCCTTGAACGCCTTGGCGGTGTTGACCGCGTCCTGGCCCTGCATCGCGTCGACGACGAACAGCGTCTCTACGGGGTTGAGCGCCGCGTGCAGTTCCTTGATCTCGGCCATCAGCGCTTCGTCGATGGCCAGGCGGCCGGCGGTGTCGACCAGCAGCACGTCGAAGAAGTGGCGCTTGGCGTAGTCGAGCGCGGCCAGTGCGATGTCGCGCGGCTTCTGGTCGGGCGCGGACGGGAACCACTCGCCGCCGGCCTGTTTGGTCACCGTTTTGAGCTGCTCGATGGCGGCGGGGCGGTAGACGTCGGCGGAGACCGTCAGCACCTTCTTCTTGCGCTTGGTGGTCAGGTGCTTGGTCAGCTTGGCGGTGGTGGTCGTCTTGCCGGCACCCTGCAGGCCGGCCATCAGGATGACCGCGGGCGGCTGCGCGGCCAGGTTGATGTCGGCCACGCCCTCGCCCATGGTCGCGGCGAGTTCCTTGTGGACGACCGAGACCAGCACCTGGCCCGGGTTGAGCGAGCCGACGACCTCCTGGCCCAACGCCTTCTCCTTGACGCGGGCGATGAAATCGCGCACCACCGGCAGGGCCACGTCGGCCTCCAGCAGGGCCATGCGCACCTCGCGCAACATGTCCTGCACGTTGCTCTCGGTGATGCGGGCTTGGCCGCGCATGGTCTTGACGAGGCGACTCAGGCGGTCGGTGAGGGTGGATGCCATGGTGGGGAGGGGGCGATGTCGGCAGAGCGGCGACAGGCCAAAAGTACACTGCGGCCATGAGTTTATCGCCCGCTCCCCTGGGGGACGCCGCCACGGGGCCAGGCATCGCACTGGCCCTGGCCAGCAGCCTGGCGCTGCTGGGCTATGCCTGGGTGGGCCTGCGCAGCGCAGCGGCCAGCGGGGCCGACGCCGCGCAGCCACCGCGGCGCCAGTTCGTGCCACCCCTGGCCCTGGCCTGGGCGGCGCAGTTCGTCGCGCTGTTCATCGACATCAGCGGCTACGGCCTGGCCACTCCCGGCGCCCGTTTCGGCTTTGCACCGGCGCTGTCGATGACGATCTGGCTGGTGCTGACCGTCTATCTGGTCGAAAGCCGCTTCCTGCCGCTGCAGGGCGTGCGCCGCGTGTTGGCCTGGCTGGCAGCGGCGGCCGTGCTGCTGGCCTGGAGCTTCCCCGGCGAGAGCCGGCCACAGGCCGCCTCGCCGTGGGCGCCGCTGCACTGGGTGCTGGGGCTGGTGTCCTACGGCCTGTTCGGCGTGGCGGTGCTGCATGCGGCGCTGACCAACCGTGCCGAGGCGCGGCTGCGCCACAAGCTGCCCACGCCGGGCGGACTGCCGCTGCTGCAGCTGGAGCGGCTGACCTTCCAGTTCGTCGCTGCCGGGGTCGGCGCGCTGTCGCTGGCCATCCTGCTGGGCTGGTGGTTCACGCCGCAGTGGCGATGGGATCACAAGAACCTGCTGGCCGTGCTGGGTTGGCTGGTGTTGAGTGGACTGCTGGTCGGCCGGCGCGTCTACGGCTGGCGCGGTCGGCGCG
Source organism: Roseateles sp. (assembly GCA_046294815.1). GTDB lineage: Bacteria > Pseudomonadota > Gammaproteobacteria > Burkholderiales > Burkholderiaceae_C > Pelomonas. The sequence goes on from JBKBOJ010000051.1 coordinate 3,882, forward strand.
CGACGCGCTGGCTGTACGCGGGCGCGGCGTTGCTATTGCTGTCCTACGCCGGCTCGCGCTTCGTGCTGGAGGTCATCCTGCAGCGTGGCGGGGGAGGCGGCGCGGGATGAAGTACCTGCTGCTGCTGGGACTGCTGGCCCTGCTGTTCTTCGCGCTGGGCGTGAAGCGCGCGCGCCCGCGCGAGCCCGAGGCGCGCCGGCCCGGACCGCCCGCGGCGCCGCCACCGCCGCGCGCGATGCTGCGCTGCGCTGAATGCGGCATGCACCTGCCGGCCGACGAGGCGCTGCCGGGCAAGGGCGGCGTGTTCTGCAGCGCGGCGCACCGGGCCAGCTACGAGGCCCGTCAGGGTCAGGTTTGAGCGCGCCGTCGACGCAGCCGCCCGGGCTGGAGACGGCGTCCGTGCGCGGCAGCTGGTTTGTCGATGCGCCGCCCGCCGAGGTGCCCGCGCGCAGTGCGGCCTTCGACCGTCTGTACCGCGCCTTCCTGACGGCCCGTGCGGCGCTGGGGCTGGCCCTGATTGCGGCGCAGCTGATGGCGGCGCTGCTGGCCACGCCGCCCGCGCGGTCCACGCTGGCGCTGAGCGCGTGCTACGCCGTCGCGGCCGTCGCGTTGTGGATGCTGCCGCAGCTGCGCCGCGGCGTCACGGCGCGCAGCATGGCCCGCATCAGCAGTCCGCACTGGTGGGCGGCCATCGGGCTGGACCTGGTGCTGTTCGGCGTGCTGCATGCGCTAGACCCCAGCGGCGTCAACTACGGCGCGCTGTTCGTCATGCCGGTGCTGATGGCCGCCGTGCTGAGCCCACGGCGGCTGGCGCTGGCGACGGCGGCCATCGCGACGCTGGCGCTGCTGGCGGCGGCGAGCTGGTCGCTGCTGCTGCTGGGGCTGGACATGAGCGTCAAGACCACGCAGGCGGGTCTGGTGGGGGGCGGGCTGTTCGCCGTCAGCCTGCTGGCCGCCGAGCTGAGCGCGCGGCTCGCGCGCGAGGAGCGCGCCGCGCGCGGCAGCCTGGCGCTGGCACGCCAGCAGGAGCAGCTGAACCGGCTGGTCATCGACGAGATGCAGGAAGGCGTGCTGGTGGTGGACCGCCGTGGCCGCGTGCGCGCCAGCAACCCGGCCGCGCGCGCGCTGCTGGGCGCGGCCGACGGCGAGCTGAGCTGGCCGCTGCGTGGCCGGCCGGACTGGCAACCGCTGACGCTGGCGCTGGAGGAGGCCTATGCCGGCGGCCGCGGCGGCGAGCTGGACGTGACGCTGCCGCTGTCCGGCGGCGTCAGCCGCAGCCTGCGCCTGCGGCTGCGCTTCACGCGCCAGCGTGACGGCAGCGAGGAGCTGTGCGTGCTGTTCTTGCAGGACAACCGCGAGCTGCTGGCACGCTCGCGCCAGGAGAAGCTGGCGGCGATGGGCCGGGTGTCCGCCGGCATCGCGCACGAGATCCGCAACCCGCTGGCCGCCATCGCCCAGGCCAATGCGCTGATCGCCGAGGACGTGGCGGGCATGCGCGCCGAGCAGCTGACGCGCTTGGTGGCCTCCAATGTGCAGCGGCTCAAACGCCTGGTGGACGACGTGACCGAGGTGGCGCCCGGCGTGCAGCCCGAAACGACCACGCTGGACGCGAGCGAGCTGGTGCACGAGACCTGCGTGGACTGGGCGCTGGTCAACGGCATCGAGGCCGGGCCGCAGAGCCGCTTCCGGCTGCAGATCGCCGAGCCCGGTCTGGCGGCGCTGTTTGACGCCGAGCACCTGCGCCGCGTCGTCGTCAACCTGCTTGACAACGCGCTGCGCCATGCCGAGGACGGTGCCGGCACCATAGCCGTGCAGCTGGCGCGCCAGGGCGACATGCTGGAGCTGGTGGTGCGCAGCGCTGGGCCGCCAGTGCCGGCGGAGGTGGAGCGCCACTTGTTCGAGCCCTTCTTCTCGACGCGCAGCCGCGGCACCGGACTGGGCCTCTATATTTGCCGTGAACTGTGCGAGCGCCACGGCGCCCGCATCGACTTCCGCCGCGCCAGCGATGGCGCGGCCAACGAGTTCCGCGTGCGGCTGCGCGCGCCGCTTGCCTGAGCCATGGCCACTTCCAACACCGAACGCCTGCTGGTCGTCGACGACGAGCCCGACCTGCGCACGCTCTACGAGCTGACCCTGATGCGTGAGGGCTACGAGATCGACAGTGCCGGCTCGGTCGCCGAGGCGCTGCAGCAGCTGCAGGCCGCGCAGTACAGCGCCGTCATCACCGACATGAAGCTGCCCGACGGCTCGGGCCTGGGCGTGCTGCGCTGGCTGGAGCAGGCCGGCCGGCCCGAGAAAACCATCGTCATCACGGCCTTCGGCTCGGCCGAGAACGCGGTGGAGGCGCTCAAGGCCGGCGCCTTCGACTACCTGACCAAGCCGGTGGACCTGCGCCAGTTCCGCTCGGTGGTGGGCTCGGCACTGGGCCGTCAGCCGGCGCCCAAGCCAGCCAAGCCGCAGGCGGCCGAGGCCGGCGTGGCAGCGGCCACGGCGCTGCGGCTGGTGGGTGAGTCGCCGGCCATACGCGCGGTGCGAGCACTGATCGACAAGGTGGCGCGCAGCATGGCGCCGGTGCTGGTGTACGGCGAATCGGGCACCGGCAAGGAGCTGGTCGCCCGCGCCATCCACGACCATGGCAGCCGCGCCAGCCAGCGCTTCGTCGCTGTCAACTGTGGCGCCATTCCCGAGAACCTGCTGGAGGCGGAGTTCTTCGGCTACCGCAAGGGCGCGTTCACAGGTGCGAATGAGGACCGCGAGGGCTTCTTTCAGGCGGCCGACGGCGGCACGCTGTTCCTCGACGAGATCGGCGACCTGCCGCTGGCCATGCAGAGCAAGTTGCTGCGCGTGATCCAGGAACGCTCGGTGCGCCCGGTGGGCGCCACGGCCGAAAGCCCGATCAACGTGCGCATCCTCAGCGCCACGCACAAGGACCTGGCCGCCGAGGTGGCGGCCGGCCGCTTCCGCCAGGATTTGTTCTACCGACTCAACGTCATCCAGATCCGCGTGCCGCCGCTGCGCGAGCGGCTGGAGGACCTGGGCCTGATCAGCGCGCGCGTGCTGGCCCGCATTGCCGAGGACGCCGGCGTGTCGCCCACGCCGCGGCTTACCGCCGGCGCGCTGCAGACGCTGTCGCGCTACGCCTTCCCGGGCAATGTGCGCGAGCTGGAGAACCTGCTGCACCGGGCGCTGGCGCTGTCGGGCGGCGAGTGGATCGAGGCCGAGGACCTGGGCTTGCCCGACGCGCTGCTGGACGACGGCAGCGGTGTGTCGCAGTTCGCCGCGCTGGAGACAGCCGTCGCGGCGGCGCCGGTGGCCGAGGGGCTGTCGCTGCCCGAGCAACTGCCCAGCGACCTGGCGGTTTATCTGGACGAGGTCGAGCGCGCCATCCTGCTGCGCGCACTGGCCCAGCACCGCTTCAACCGCACGGCGGCGGCGGCCAGCCTGGGCCTGTCGCTGCGCCAGATCCGCTACCGCATGGCGCGGCTGGGCATCTCCGTCGGCGACAGCTGACGCACGGCCGCGTCGGCAGCCGGGGCAGCCCTCGGGATTTGCCCTGCTTGAATCTCGCCGGCACTGCGCAATGAACGCCTGCCTGACAAGGAAAACATAGCAGCGGCGCGGTCTGGCGGGCGGTCCTGGTCGGCCAGCCCAATGCCCATGCGGCCCGTTCGGCGCAAGCCCCGATTTGATCGGGCCAAGGCGCTGATTAGCGTTTTATCAAGCTGGCCGAAAGGCCCGGGTTGACACTAGGGATGTGGCCGCGACACGGTGGCAAGCACTAGATATAGTGTTTCGTCGTGATATGCTGCTGACCCAGTCGACCCCATGACGCTCCCCTTGGAATCGCTGTTCGCCGTGGCCTGGCCACGGCGGCAATGCACCCGAGGCCCCAGCCGGAACGCCGGCCTGGCAATGGACCGGCAGGGACGAAATACCCCCATTGAAGCACCGCACGATGCGCTGGCCCGCCTCCGGGTTGTCGCCGCGCATTGGCCCGTCATCTCTCGTTAAAAGGATCTCCTCATGCTGCATGAAGCTGCCTCTGGCCAGGTCACTCCCGCCTCGGTCTCTCCGGTCGCGTTTGGATCCGACGCCGCCGCCCCTGCCGCTGCGGCGCTGGCCAACTACCAGGCTTACCAGATCATTCGTCGCAATGGTGCTGTGGTCTCGTTCGAGCCCAGCAAGATCGCGGTGGCTTTGATGAAGGCCTTCCTGGCCGTACATGGCACCAGCGGTGCGGCCTCGGCCAGCGTGCGTGAGACGGTGGAGCAGTTGACCCAGAACGTGGTGCGCGCGCTGCTGCGCTCGCGCCCGAGCGGCGGCACCTTCCATATCGAAGACGTGCAAGACCAGGTCGAGCTGGGCCTGATGCGCAGCGGCCACCACGAGGTCGCCCGCGCGTACGTGCTGTATCGCGAGCGCCGCGCCCAGGAGCGCGCCGCGCAGGGCGAGGCCGCCCGCGCCGCCGAGCCGCAGCTGATGGTGGTGGACGGCGGCGAGCGCCGCCCGCTGGACCTGGTCGCGCTGAAGTCGCTGATCGAGTCCGCTTGCGAAGGGCTGGGCGCCGATGTCCGGCCCGAGCCGGTGCTGGCCGAGACGCAGCGCAACCTCTACGACGGTGTTGCCATCGACGAGGTCTACAAGGCCGCCATCCTGGCCGCCCGTACGCTGATCGAGAAGGATCCCGGCTACAGCCGTGCCACGGCCCGGCTGCTGCTGCACACCATCCGCCGCGAGATTCTGGGCGGCGAGGTGACGCAGGCCGAGATGCCTCAGCGCTATGCCGACTACTTCCCCGGCTACATCAAGAAGGGCATCCAGGCTGAGTTGCTGGACGAGAGGCTGGCTCAGTACGACCTGGCCCGCCTCGGTGCCGCGCTGAAGGCCGAGCGCGATCTGCAGTTCGACTACCTGGGCCTGCAGACGCTGTACGACCGCTACTTCCTGCACATCGACGACACCCGCATCGAGATGCCGCAGGCCTTCTTCATGCGCGTGGCCATGGGCCTGGCGCTCAACGAGATCGACCGCGAGGCCCGTGCCATCGAGTTTTACGAGGTGCTGTCGAGCTTCGACTTCATGAGCTCCACGCCGACGCTGTTCAACAGCGGCACGCGCCGCTCGCAACTGTCGAGCTGCTACCTGACCACCGTCAGTGACGACCTGGACGGCATCTACGAGGCGCTGAAGGAGAACGCGCTGCTCTCCAAGTTTGCTGGCGGTTTGGGCAACGACTGGACGCCGGTGCGCGCTTTGGGCTCGCACATCAAGGGCACCAACGGCAAGAGCCAGGGCGTCGTGCCCTTCCTGAAGGTGGTCAACGACACGGCCGTCGCCGTCAACCAGGGCGGCAAGCGCAAGGGCGCCGTCTGCGCCTACCTGGAGACCTGGCACCTGGACATCGAGGAGTTCCTGGACCTGCGCAAGAACACCGGCGACGACCGCCGCCGCACGCACGACATGAACACGGCGAACTGGATTCCCGACCTGTTCATGAAGCGCGTCATCGAGGGCGGCGACTGGACGCTGTTCAGCCCATCGACCTGCCCGGACCTGCACGACAAATTCGGCAAGGCCTTCGAGGAAGCCTACGTCGGCTACGAGCAGAAGGTCGATCGCGGCGAGATCAAGCTCTTCAAGCGCATGCCGGCCAAGGACCTGTGGCGCAAGATGCTGACCATGCTGTTCGAGACGGGCCATCCCTGGATCACGTTCAAAGACGCCTGCAACGTGCGCAGCCCGCAGCAGCACGCGGGCGTGGTGCACTCGTCCAACCTGTGCACCGAGATCACGCTGAACACCAACGAAAGCGAGATCGCCGTCTGCAACCTCGGCTCGGTCAACCTGGCCCAGCACATCAAGGACGGTCAGATCGACCAGGCCAAGCTGAAGAAGACCGTGCGCACGGCCATGCGCATGCTCGACAACGTCATCGACATCAACTACTACGCCGTCAAGAAGGCGCGCGACTCCAACCTGCGCCACCGCCCGGTGGGCTTGGGCATCATGGGCTTCCAGGACGCGCTCTATCAGTTGCGCACGCCCTACGCCAGCCAGGCGGCCGTCGAGTTCGCCGACCGCTCGATGGAAGCCGTCTGCTATTACGCCTACTGGGCGTCGACCGAACTGGCCGAGGAGCGCGGCCGCTACTCTTCGTTCAAGGGCTCGCTGTGGGACCGCGGCATCCTGCCGATCGACTCCATCGACCTGCTGGCCGAGCAGCGTGGCGGCTACGTGGACGTGGACCGCTCCATGACGATGGACTGGGACGCGCTGCGTGCCCGTATTGCCACGCATGGCATGCGCAACAGCAACTGCGTGGCCATTGCGCCGACGGCCACCATCTCCAACATCGTCGGTGTGGACGCATCCATCGAGCCCTGCTTCGGCAACCTGTCGGTCAAGTCCAACCTGTCCGGCGAGTTCACGGTCATCAACGAGTCCCTGGTGCGCGATCTGAAGGCGCTGGGCCTGTGGGACGACGTGATGGTCATGGACCTCAAGCACTTCGACGGCTCGCTGCGCCGCATCGATCGCGTGCCCGAGGACATCAAGCAGTTGTACGCGACGGCCTTTGAGGTCGAGCCGGTATGGTTGGTCGAGGCCGCGGCGCGTCGCCAGAAGTGGATCGACCAGGCGCAGAGCCTGAACATCTACATGGCTGGCGCCTCGGGCAAGAAGCTCGACGAGACCTACAAGCTGGCTTGGCAGCGCGGCCTGAAGACGACCTACTACCTGCGCACCATCAGCGCGACGCAGGCCGAAAAGAGCACGGTCACGCGCTCGGGCCAGCTCAACGCGGTGTCGTCCGGTGCCGCGCCGGCGATGGCTGCGCCCACCGCACCGGTCGCCGTCGTCGAGCCTGAACTGCCGGCGACGGACATGAAGTTCTGCTCGATCGACAACCCCGACTGCGAGGCTTGCCAGTAAGTCGACAGCGGCGCGAACTTGTATAGACAAGTTCGCGCCCTCGGGTTTCGATGCCCACGCGCAACAAAGACGGCGCGAATGACGCAAATTGCGCTCGCGGGTTCTTGTTGATTCGCGCAAGGACTCCTGATAATTCGAAGTGATAGGAAGCACACCATGCTGGATTGGGACGAAGAGCTGAAGTCCACCGATACCCCCGCCGCGAAGCCTCTCGCGGCCATGCCTTCGGCGGCGCTGTCGTCAGCCCCGCGCCAGGCAGCCAGCGTCCCTGTCGCGGCGCCCCAGCTGTCGGGCGAGGCCACCACCGCACGCCGTGTGAAGGCCGCCGACAAGCGCATCATCAACGGCCAGACTGACGTCAACCAGTTGGTGCCGTTCAAGTACAAGTGGGCTTGGGAGAAGTACCTCGCCACCTGCGCCAACCACTGGATGCCGCAGGAAGTGAACATGAGCCGCGACATCGCGCTCTGGAAGGATCCCAACGGCCTCACCGAGGACGAACGCCGCATCATCAAGCGCAACCTCGGCTTCTTCGTCACCGCCGACTCGCTGGCCGCCAACAACATTGTGTTGGGCACCTACCGCCACATCACGGCGCCTGAGTGCCGGCAGTTCCTGCTGCGCCAGGCCTTTGAAGAGGCCATCCACACGCACGCCTACCAGTACATCGTCGAGTCGCTGGGCCTGGACGAGAGCGAGATCTTCAACGCCTACAACGAGGTGAAGTCGATTCGCGACAAGGACGAGTTCCTGATCCCGTTCATCGACGCGATCATGGACAAGAACTTCCACACCGGCACGCCCGAAGCCGACCAGAAGCTGCTGAAGTCGCTGATCGTGTTTGCCTGCCTGATGGAGGGCCTGTTCTTCTACGTCGGCTTCACGCAGATCCTGGCCATGGGCCGCCAGAACAAGATGACCGGTGCCGCCGAGCAGTACCAGTACATCCTGCGCGACGAGTCCATGCACTGCAATTTCGGCATCGATCTGATCAACCAGATCAAGCTGGAGAATCCCCACCTCTGGACGCCCGAGTTCAAGGCCGAGATCAAGGCGCTGTTCCTGAAGGCCGTCGAACTGGAGTACCGCTACGCCGAGGACACCATGCCGCGCGGTGTGCTTGGCCTCAATGCGTCGATGTTCAAGGGCTATCTGCGCTTCATCGCCAACCGCCGTGCGGTGCAGATCGGCCTGGATGCGCTGTTCCCGAACGAAGAGAACCCCTTCCCGTGGATGAGCGAGATGATCGACTTGAAGAAGGAACGCAACTTCTTCGAGACCCGTGTCATCGAGTACCAGTCGGGCGGGGCATTGAGCTGGGATTGAGCCCCAGCGCCAACAAGATCAAGACCTGGCCAATGCAGTCACCGAGCGAAACCCGCATCGACACCCTCGAGGTGGCGGGGCTGCATGGCGATCCCATTCACCGTACCGAGGCGTTCCTCCTGAGCGACTCTCGGACGGTGAATAGCCGTATCTGCACGGACCGGTCCGTGTGGGACGGTGTCTTTGTCCCTTGATCAAGGAGAAAACCATGGCAACTGCGAAGAAAGCGCCGGCCAAGAAGGCCGCTGCGACCCCGGTGAAGAAGGCGGCCGCCAAGAAGGCCGCTCCGGCCAAGAAGGCTGCTGCGCCTGCGAAGAAGGCCGCTCCGGCCAAGAAGGCCGCTGCGCCCGCCAAGAAGGCCGCTCCGGCCAAGAAGGCTGCTGCGCCTGCGAAGAAGGCCGCTGCGACCCCGGTGAAGAAGGCGGCCGCCAAGAAGGCTGCTGCACCCGCGAAGAAGGCCGCTCCGGCCAAGAAGGCTGCTGCACCCGCCAAGAAGGCCGCTCCGGCCAAGAAGGCTGCTGCGCCCGCCAAGAAGGCCGCTCCGGCCAAGAAGGCCGCCGCACCCGCCAAGAAGGCTGCTGCGCCCAAGAAGGCGGCTGCCAAGCCTGCTGCGAAGCCTGCCGCCAAGAAGGCTGCTGCGCCCAAGAAGGCCGCCGCCAAGCCTGCGCCTGCCGCCAAGCCTGCCGCTGCTGCGCCCGCTCCCGCGGCCAAGACGGCGCTGAGCCCGCAAGCTGCGTGGCCCTTCCCCACCGGCAACAAGCCCTAAGCGCTTGTCTGGGCGGTCGCTTGGCGGCCGCTCTTTCAAATGCAAAACCCGGCCCGCGCAAGCGGTGCCGGGTTTTTTCCTTGGTGCAGCCGGTCGTTGCCGGATCCGGGCTCAGGGGTGGAAGGCGTTGACCTGGTAGCCGCTGACGGGCTGCGTGGTGCGGAAGGTCAGCGACAGCGTCTGCTCCGACAGCGCGGGCAACTCCTGCACTGCCGGGCTCAGCGCCGTGGGCTCGAAGACGCGGCGCGCCAGCTGTGTGCCGCTGGCATCGGTCAGCCGCAGGTCTATCCAGGGCGCGGCCACGGCCACGTTGGCCGTATTGCTGATGGTCAGCACCAGCTTGTAGCTGTTGCCGCTGCCAGCCGGGCTCAGGGAGGTCGCGTCGATGCTGATCGCCTCGATGCGCCGCCAAGGCTTCACCTCGCAGCCGAACAGGCTGCAGGCGCTTTGCAGCGCGCCGCGTAGCGGCGGATGGAGCGCGCTCAGGGCATCGCGGAAATGCAGCGCCATCTGCAGCAGCAAGGCCAGCAGCAGCAGCAGCGATAGCAGCGCCAGGGCCAGGCGCACCGCCGGCCGATTCCAGCGTGCGCTGCTTTGGGCGCGGCGCATGAACTCGGGCACCACGGCCGGCGCTGCCGCAACGCTGGGCTCGGCCGTCATCGGCGGCGGCTCTGGCGCGGGCGTGGGTTGGATCAGCGACGGCTCGGGTTCCGACGCTGCAGCGCTGGAACCGGCATCCCCATCCTCGATCCAGCGAGGTTCGCGACGTTCGGGCTCGGATGGCCAGCCGCCAGCTTGAGACTCGCTGCGTGGTTCGACTTCCGGCTCCGGCGTCCAAACGGGCTCCGGTTGGGGGGCAGGAGGCGGCGGCGGGGGCGCCGGCACGGGGGCGGCGGCGGGCGCCTGGGCATAGCCGCCACTCCAGGGTGGCGGCGCCTCGCGTTCGATGTCAAACAGCAGTTCGCGTGCGTCGAAGATCTCGGCACAGCGTCCGCAGCGCACCCAGCCGTCGGACACGCGCAGCTGGTCCTCGACGATGCGGAAGACCGTTCCGCAGGCCGTGCAGCGTGTGGCGAGGCTCATGCGGAGCGCCGGGCCGTCATCAGGATCCAGCCGTCCTCTTCATCGCTGACCGCCAGCGTCAGCCAGGGCGCATAGGCCGCTTTCAGCTCATCGGCCTGGCGCGACAGGATGCCGGCCAGGATAAGGTGACCGCCCGGCGCCACGTGGGCGCACAGCAGCGGGGCCAGCAGCTTCAATGGCGTGGCGAGGATGTTGGCGATGACCAGCGGGTACTCACCCTGGGCGAGCTCGGGCAGGCCGGTGTTCAGCGTGACGCCGTTGGCCCTGGCGTTGTCACGCGTTGACGTGATGGCCGCGGGATCGATGTCGACGGCGTCGATGTGGGTGGCGCCATGCAGCGCGGCACCGATGGCCAGGATGCCCGAGCCGCAGCCGTAGTCCAGCACGCGGGGCCAGGCTTGGTGCTGCTGCGCAATCCAGCGCAGGCACATGCGCGTGGTCGGATGCGTGCCGGTGCCGAAGGCGAGGCCCGGGTCCAGCCGCATGACGCGCTGCGCCTGCGGCGGGGCGTCGTGCCAACTCGGCACGATCCAGAATTCGGGCGTGATCTCGACCGGCGCGAACTGGCTTTGCGTCAGCCGCACCCAGTCCTGCTCCGGCACGGCCTGGATGGCTTGCACGTGCACGTCGCGCGCCCAGTCCTGGGCCAGGATCAGTGTGGCCGCCTCGGTGGCTTCGGGCTCGCTGGGGAACAGCGCCTTGACGGCCGAGCGCTCCCAGCCGGCCTTGGGGGCCGGCATGCCCGGCTCTCCGAACAGCGCGCGCTCGGCATCGGTGTCGGCATCGGCGTCTTCCACGGACACCGCAAGGGCATCGAGTTCCATCAGCGCATCGCTGACGATCTCGACGTCGGCCTCGCGGCAGACGAGCGCAAGTTCAAAAAGATGACTCATGCCCGCATTGTCCCGCGTCGCGAGAGTTCGTCAGCGCTTGTGCGCCGCCATCCAGCTTTCCAGGTAGTGGATGGAGGTGCCGCCCTCGATGAACTTGGCATCCGCCATCAGCTCACGGTGCAGCGGGATGTTGGTCTGGATGCCCTCGACGACCGTCTCGCTGAGCGCGGTGCGCATCCGGGCCAGCGCCTGCTCGCGGGTATCGCCGTGCACGATGATCTTGCCGATCATGGAGTCGTAGTTGGGCGGCACGAAGTAGTTCGTGTAGGCATGCGAGTCCACCCGCACGCCGGGGCCGCCGGGCGCGTGCCACATCGTGATGCGGCCGGGCGAGGGTACGAACTTGACCGGGTCTTCCGCGTTGATGCGGCACTCGATCGCGTGGCCGCGCATCTCGATCTGGCGCTGCGTGAACGGCAGCTTCTCGCCGGCGGCGATGCGGATCTGCTGCTGCACGATGTCGATGCCGGTGACCATCTCCGTCACCGGGTGCTCCACCTGCACGCGCGTGTTCATCTCGATGAAGTAGAACTCGCCGTTCTCGTACAGGAACTCAAAGGTGCCGGCGCCGCGGTAGCCCATCTTCTTGCAGGCGGCGGCGCAGCGGTCGCCCACCTTCTCGATGAGGCGGCGCGGGATGCCGGGCGCGGGCGCCTCCTCGATGATCTTCTGGTGGCGGCGCTGCATGGAGCAATCGCGCTCGCCCAGCCAGACGGCGTTCTTGAAGGTGTCGGCCAGCACCTGGATCTCCACATGGCGTGGGTTCTCCAGGAACTTTTCCATGTAGACCTCGGGGTTGCCGAAGGCCGCACCGGCCTCGGCGCGGGTGGTCTGCACGGCATGCACCAGAGCGGCCTCGGTGTGGACCACGCGCATGCCCCGGCCACCACCACCACCGGCAGCCTTGATGATGACCGGATAGCCCACCGAGCGGGCGATGCGGATGATCTCCTTCGGGTCCTCGGGCAGCGCGCCCTCGGAGCCCGGCACGCAGGGCACGCCGGCGCGGATCATGGCCTGCTTGGCCGAGACCTTGTCGCCCATCAGGCGGATAGATTCGGGCGTCGGGCCGATGAAGGTGAAGCCCGAGCGCTCGACGCGCTCGGCGAAATCGGCGTTCTCGCTGAGGAAGCCGTAGCCGGGATGGATGGCCTCGGCGTCGGTCACCTCGGCCGTCGCGATGATGGCCGGCATGCTGAGATAGCTCTGCGCCGACGGCGCGGGGCCGATGCAGACGGCTTCGTCGGCCAAGCGCACGTACTTGGCGTCGCGGTCGGCCTCGGAGTAGACGACGACGGACTTGATGCCCAGTTCGCGGCAGGCGCGCTGGATGCGCAGGGCGATCTCGCCTCGGTTGGCGATGAGGACCTTCTTGAACATCAGAAGTCCTTATTCAATGACGAACAGCGGCTGTCCGAACTCGACGGCCTGGCCGTTCTCGCACAGGATCTTGGTGATCGTGCCGGACTTGTCGGCCTCGATCTCGTTCATGATCTTCATCGCCTCGATGATGCAGATGGCCTCGCCTTCCTTGACGGCCTGACCCACCTCGACGAACGGCTTGGCGTTGGGGCTGGAGGCGCGGTAGAAGGTGCCCACCATGGGCGACTTGACGACATGGCCGGTCTCGGCGGCCGCTGCTGGCGTCGCGGGGGCGGGTGCCGCCACCGGCGCGGCGGCGTGCACCACCGGCACGGCCGGGGCTGGCGCGTAGACCGGCTGCATCGCGGCGCCGGCGGCGGCCGGGTCGGACTTGACGATGCGGACCTTGCCGTCGGCCTCGGTGATTTCCAGCTCCGAGATGTTGGATTCCGAGACCAGGTCGATCAGGGTTTTGAGCTTGCGCAGGTCCATGGGGGCTCCAGGCGATGTAGTTGTTGTGAGAGGGAGAGCAAAGACGGTGCCGTTCAGGCGCCGGCTGCCAACGATTCGAGGGCGTGCCTGAGGGCCAGGCGGTAGCCATTGGCGCCCAGGCCGCAGATGACACCCACCGCCAGTTCGCTCATGTAGCTGTGGTGACGGAAGGCCTCGCGGCGGTGGATGTTCGACAGGTGGACTTCGATGAAGGGCAGGCTGACCGCCGCCAGCGCGTCGCGGATGGCGACGCTGGTGTGCGTGTAGGCGGCAGGGTTGATGATGATGAACTGTGTGCCGTCCGTGCGGGCGGCCTGGATGCGGTCGACCAGGGCGCCTTCATGGTTGCTCTGAAAGCTGGCCAAGGCAGCGCCGGCATCGGCCGCGATCGCGCTCAGTTCGGCATCGATCTGGGCGAGGGTCTGCGCGCCGTACACCTCGGGCTCGCGGGTGCCGAGCAGGTTGAGGTTGGGGCCATGCAGGACGAGGATTTGCATCAAACATGTGGCGGCACTGCGGAGCCGGGGCTCTAGAGAGCAGCCACTAAATTGAGGAAGGGCGAACTTTACGCGTTTTGAGGGCGAATTCCCGCCGGATTGGGGAAATTCTGGGTTTGACCCCGACGGGTGGCGGCGAGCGTCAGGATTGCGCCAGCTCGCGCAGGTCGCGCAGCGTGGTGACGCCCACGCGGCGCCAGCTGATCTCGCCGGCCGCGTTGAACACCACGGTGAATGGCAGGCCGCCAGCCGGGTTGCCCAGTTCGCGCACCAAGCCCAGGCCCTCGGGGCCGCCCAGCGCCACCGTGAAGTCCAGCGGCGTCTTCTTCAGGAAAGCCTTGACCGGCTCGGCCTGGTCGATGGCCAGGCCCAGCACCTGCCAGCCCCGGCCCTTGGCCTCGTTGTAGAACTGATTGATCTCCGGCAGTTCCTTCACGCAGGGCGGGCACCAGGTGGCCCAGAAGTTGACCAGCAGCGGTCGCCCGCGCCAGCGCGCCAGGTCCAGCTCGGTGCCGTCCAGGCCGGCAAAGCGGTGGGCCCAGAAGGCCTGGGCGGCAGGGGAGGCGGCCGGTGGGGTGAGGCGGCGCCAGGCGAAGGCGCCACCCAGCGCGGCGGCACCCAGGCCGGCGCCGGCCAGCACGAGGCGGCGGGTCATGGGGGTCATGGGGTGGGCTCCAGCAGCAGTTTCTGCAGCGCGTCCAGGTCGCCGCGCTCGGTCAGGCCGCGGGCGTCGGGTTTCAGCGCGCCGCGCAGGTCGTCGAAGTCCAGGATGCTCAGGCACAGCGTGACGCGCTCCTGCAGCGCGGGGCAGGGCACGTCCAGCACCAGCATGTCCACCGACCGACCGCGCGGGCCGGCGGTCTTGGCCACGTCGAAGTCCAGGCCGCGGTTCAGCAGCGCGATCTCGGCTGCCTTGCCGTCATCGCAGTACAGCTGCAGGTGCACGTTGGACAGCCGTGTGGCCGTGCCGCGCCAGACGGCGCCGGCCAGGTGGGGGCGGAACTCGGCCAGCCGCGTCATCCACAGCGCCGCGAGCTCGCGCAGCGCGCGCAGCTCGGCGGGCTGGGTGTCGGCATGGAAGAGGGCGATGTGCTCGCGCACGGCATCCTCCACCGCGTCGTTGCCGGGCAGGGCGGCGCGTGGCGCGCCGAGGGCGCGGGCGGCGCGTTGCTTGGCGGGGCCCCATTCCATGCCCTCGTCGACGATGAGCCTGGCCGCCTGCGCGGCAATTTCGGCGGCGATGTCGGGGGAGGTGCTCACGGGATCTGGGCGTTGTTCATGCGAGCCGCGATGATGCCCGCCCTGGCCATCACGTAGGGCCCCGAGGGTTGTCGCTCGAAGCGCTTGGGCGCCGGCAGCATCACGGCCAGGCGGGCCGCCTCGAAGGTGCCGAGCCGCGCCGCGTCGGTGCGGAAGTAGTGCCGCGCCGCCGCCTGTGCGCCGAACAGGCCCTCGCCCCACTCGACGCTGTTCAGGTAAATCTCAAGAATGCGCCGCTTGTCGAGCAAGGCCTCCAGCATGAGCGTGATGACCAGCTCCTGACCCTTGCGCAGCAGCGTGCGCTCGGCCGACAGGAACAGGTTTTTGGCCAGTTGCTGCGTGATGGTGGAGCCACCGACGAGCTTGGCCGTGGGCTTGCCGCGCGCCTCGGCGCGGGCCTGGGCGCGCTCGTTCTTCTTCCAGGCGCTCTTGAGCGCGTCCCAGTCGACGCCGCCGTGCGCGACGAAACCGTCGTCCTCGCTGGCGATGACGGCGCGCTTGAGCGTCTTGGGCAGCTGGGCATCGTCCACCCAGGCCTGCGCCCAGGGCACCTCATGCTTCACCTTCAGCAGCCGAATGGCCTCGCTGCGCTGGAAGCTGGTGGACTGCGGTGCGATCCAGGCCATCAGCGCGATGCGGCCCGCAAACCACAGCTGCAGGCACAGCACCGCAAGCGCCAGCACGGCCAGCAGGCGACGCATGTGCTGCTTCACAGCGTGGCTCGTAGCGCCTTCAGCACCGGTGCCGTGTCCGGCCGCACGCCGCGCCAGAAGAAGAAGGCTTCGGCCGCCTGCTCCACCAGCATGCCCAGGCCGTCGCGCGGCTCGGCGCCGTGCGCGGCAGCCCAGTCCAGGAAGCCCTGCGCCTTGGGGCCGTACATCATGTCCAGCGCCAGGCAGCCGGGCTTGAGCACGGACGCCTGCACCGGCGCGCCCGCGCCGGCCAGGCTGGTGCTGGTGGCGTTGATGACGATGTCCTGCGCCGCGGGGGCATCGGCCAGCGTGGCAGCAGCCAGGGGCACGCCCAGATGCGCATGGCTGGCGGCCAGCGCCTGGGCCTTGTCCAGCGTGCGGTTGACGATGGTGATGCGCGCGGGCCGTTTGGCAATCAAGCTGCCCAGCACGCCTGCGGCCGCGCCGCCGGCGCCCACCAGCAGCACGGCAAGTCCGGCCAGCGAACGGCCGGCGTTCTTCTCGATGTCGTTGACGAGGCCGGCGCCGTCGGTGTTGTCGCCCACCCAGCCGCTAGCGTCGAAGCGCAGCGCGTTGACGGCGCCGCCCAGGCGGGCGCGGTCGGTGGTGGTCGCGGCCAGCGCGAAGGCATCGAACTTGAAGGGCACGGTGATGTTGCAGCCCTTGGCGCCGGCCGCGGCAAAGGCGCGCAGCGTGGCTTCGAAGCCGTCCAGCGGCGCCAGCAGGCGCTCATAGGTGAGCGCCTGGCCGGTCTGTTGGGCAAACATCGCGTGGATGGTCGGTGAGCGGCTGTGTTGCACCGGGTTGCCGACCACGGCATATCGGTCTGTCATGGGCTCTGTCCCGTCAAAGTTGTCTCCAGTCCCTCGTCGCGCGTGAACTTGAAGCGCGACGTGATGACCAGCACCTCGGCGCCGCGCAGCATCTCGGCGCTGAAGTTGCCGAAGGGCGCGGCCGCGTGCACGATGGCGACGGCGCGGCGGTCCAGCGTGACATTGCCGCTGGAGGCCAGGATGTCGGTCTCCAGCACGCGGCCCTTGTGGTCGATGTGGATGTTCATCGTCAGCTCGCCATACAGCTTCTTGCCACGGTACTCCGGGAAGTCGCGCGTGCCGCGCTCCTCGATGCGGCGGCGCAGCGCGTCGTAGTACTGCGCATAGACCACCTCGCGCGTGGCTGGGCTGACGTAGCGCTTGCGTGGCCGCGCGCTTTCCTCGTTGACGCGCTTCTCGATCTCGGCGAGCTGCTCCACCAGCTGGCGGCGCTTTTCGGCCTGGGCGCGCTCGCGGGCGTCGCTCTTCTCGCGCCGCGGGTCGGGCGGCGGCAGCAGCGCCAGTTCGCGCCGCAGCTGCGTCAGCAACTGCTGCTGCTGTTGCTGCAGCTGGGCAATTTGTGAACTCTGCGACTCGGCGGCGTCGCCCACCTCGGTGCGGCGCGCGGGCGGCAGCGGCGACGTGGCGCGCCCGCTCTCCAGATTGCCGCCGCCGGCCAGGTTGGCCTGCGCCAGCGCAGTGGCCTTGGGCGCGGGCTCGTTGGAGCGCGCGTTGACCAGCACCACCTCCAGCGGCGTGTCCTGGAAGATGCGGTTGAAGGCGCCCGGCGCCGCAACGCGCAGGCTCAGCAGCACCGCGTGCACGCCCAGCGAGAACGCCATGGCGATCTGCAGCGTGCTGAGCTTGCGCATCTCAGGCTTGGGTCGCCGGCTCGGCAGTGCCGTCGCCGTCGCTCAAGTCGATGGCCAGTGCGATGGGCGCGGCAGCGGCCTCCAGCTCCTCGTCGTCGGCCTCCGTCTCGGCGAGCGCCTCGTCCAGCCGCTCGACCAGCGAGGCATGCACGTCCAGCGTCATCTCGTCCAGGCCGGTGATGCGCACCCTCACATGGCTGCCGCGCGGCAGCGCCTCGCAGCCCAGCGCCTTGAACACCAGCGGCAGCTCGTCGGCGCGCACCAGGCCCTCCTTCATGACCGTCGCGGTCAGCTCGGTGGTGCCGTTTTGCTGCAGCCAGCGCAGCGTCCAGAAGCGCTCGATGGTGTTCTGGAAGCCGTTGTAGGCGGCGTAGGCCGACTCGAACGCCGAGATGATGGAGAACAGCTGGGCGTCCTTGGGCTTGAACGGCGCCACCAGCGCGGCCGTTTTGCCGTGGCGGGCGGCGGCAATGATCTGCCATTGGTTGACCAGGTCCACATAGCGGCGCAGCGGCGAGCTGGCCCAGGTGTAGCTGGCCACGCCCATGCCGGCGTGCGGCAGCGCCTTGACGCCCATGCGCACCTTGATGCCCGGCGCCAGGCTGGCCTGGCTGCGGTAGATGCCGGGCAGGCCCAGCTCGGCCAGCCAGCCGCCCCAGGCGGAATTGGCCAGGATCATGGCCTCGGCCACGATGAGGTCCAGCGCGCTGCCGCGGGCCCGCACGCTGATCTCGACGGACTCCGTGCCGTTGGGCGGCTCCGTGCGCTCGCCGGCCAGGCGGAAGTTGTAGTCCGGCCGATTGAAGCTCTCGGGCTTGCCGCGCACGACTTCGCGCTGCGCCTTCAGCGCCTTGGCCAGGCGCCAGCAGAAGGCCAGCTCCGGCGCGAAGGCGTAATCGGCGGGCGCCTCGCCGGACAGCGTGGCGTCGGTGACGATGCCGTCCAGCTTGTCGTGGCGCAGATTGGCGGCGATGTGCACGCGCTCCAGCCGGGTTTCCTTGGCCTTCACCTCGAAGCTGGCCTCGTCCAGCGTGAAGTAGATGGACACGGCCGGGCAGTTGCGGCCCTCGATCAGCGTGTAGGCCTGCACGACGTCGTCGGGCAGCATGGTGATCTTCCAGCCCGGCATGTAGACGGTGGACAGCCGCTCGCGGGCGACCTTGTCGACGGCCGAGTCGGGTTGAATCGCCAGGCCGGGCGCGGCGATGTGCACGCCGAAGGTCACGGTGCCGCTGCCCAGGCCCTGCACCGACAGCGCGTCGTCGATCTCGGTGGTCTGCGAGTCGTCGATGGAGAAGGCGCGCGCCGGTGACAGCGGCAGCTCGTCCTTGATCTCCGGCGCCGACAGCTGAGGGAAACCCACGCCCTTGGGGAAGTTCTCGAACAGGAAGCGCTTCCAGTGGAACTGGTAGGGGCTGGTGATGGCGCCAGCCGCCTGCAGCAGGTCCAGCGGGGCCTTGTGCGACTGCTTGCTGGCCTCGACGACGGCCTTGTACTCGGGGCCGTTCTTGTCGGGCTTGAACAGGATCTTGTAGATCTGGTCCTGAATGGGCTGCGGGCAGCTGCCCTTGACCAACTCCTCGGCCCAGGCGGCGATCTGCAGCGCCTGCTGGCGCTTGCGCTCTATGCCCAGCAGCGCGGCCTTGACCGTCTCCTCGGGCGCTTTCTTGAACTGGCCCTTGCCGGCGCGGCGGAAGTAGTGCGGCGCGTCGAACAGTCGGAACAGCATGGCGGCCTGCTGCACGACGCCGGCCGATGCGGAGAAGTAGTCGCGGGCCAGGTCGGCGAAGCCGAATTCGCCCTCGGGCGCGAATTCCCAGGCCAGATCCAGGTCGATGTCGCCGGCCAGCGCGCGGGCCTCGGCCAGCAGCACGGCGGGCGCCGGCTGCTCGAACTTCAGCAACACGTTGGCGGCCTTGACCTTGACCCGCTTGCCCGAGTCCAGCTCGACCTGCACCGAGGCGTCGGCCTCCGACATCACCCGGCCGGCGAGGAACTTCCCGGCATCATCAAACAGCGCAAACATAGGGGCGGGATTCTCCCTCAGCGCGTCAGGTGCTCCAGCAGGCCGGGCAGGTGGGCCTCGAAGTCGCTCAGGCCGTGGTCGCTGCCGTCCAGCACCTCGCCGTTGCAGCCGGCGTAGCGGGCCAGCATCTCGCGCCAGTCCAGCAGCTCGTCGCCCTTGGCGATCAGCGCGTAGTAGCGGCTTGGGTTCGTCAGCCGCGGCGGCGTCATGGCCGCCAGCTCGGCGACATGCTGCGCGGTGAACTCGAACCGCAGCTGCGGGTCGTGCCAGGCCGTCAGCGTGCCGATGTGGCGGGCCAGGTCACGTGCCGGGGCCACGGCCGGGTTCAGCACCGCGACGCGCCAGCCGCGGTGGGGCCGCTGCTCGGCCAGTGCGGTCGCATAGAAGCCGCCCAGCGAGCTGCCGATGACGGCCGCGCCCTCGGCCGGCCAGTCAGCGACGAGCTCGGTCGCCAGCGCCAGCGCTTCCCGCGGCGACGGTGGCAGTTGCGGGCAGGCGAACACCAGCCCGGGCTGCTGTGCGGCCCAGTCCGCCATGCGGCGCGCCTTGGCCGAGGCTGGGGAGGAACGAAAGCCGTGCAGATAAAGCAGATGGGTGAGGGCCATGACGGAAGTTTTGCCGTGAAGTTTTGTGCGTCCGCGACGGTGACGGATGCCGATTGACGTGAGCGTCACCGGCGCCCAAAGTCGCGAACTTTGTCATTTCTCTCGGACGTTCAGCATGCCCCGTCTGTCCCGTACCGCACTTGCCTCGGCCGCCCTGCTCGCGCTGGCCGCCGCCCAGGCCCAGACGCCTCCTGCGCCCAACGGCGCCGCCTCCGCGCCCGGCGCGGCCGCGCCCGCCCGCCCGCCCGCCGACC
>JBKBOJ010000052.1:0-23028 GCA_046294815.1 Roseateles sp.
GCCGCCCGGCCGCCCGTCACGCGCCCGCTGGCCAAACCGGCCGCCCAGGCCGAGCCTGTGGCCACGCCGGCGCCCGCAGCGGCCCGGCCTGCGCCAGCGCCCGCCGACGACGGCGACTGGGAAACCTTCTGACGACAGGCCGTCTGGCATGCAGGGCGCCGTTTGGGCGCCCTTTTCTTTTGCGCTGGCTCAGAAACCGACAGGCTCCTAGCGCTCAGAAGCGCAGGGCCCGCACGCCGTCTGCGCCGCCGAGCAGGCAGACGCTGGCCTTGTGGCGTGCGAACACGCCCACCGTGACGACGCCGGGCCACTGGTTGACCTCGGTCTCGAAGGCCAGCGGGTCGGTGATGGCCAGCCCCGCCACGTCCAGGATGTGGCCGCCGTTGTCGGTGACCACGCCGGCGCGCAGCGTCGCCGTGCCGCCGATGGCGGCGAAGCGGCGCGTGAGCTGGGCCGCGGCCATGGGGATGATCTCCACCGGCAGCGGGAAGCGGCCCAGGGTCTGCACCAGCTTGGACTCGTCCGCAATGCAGACGAACTGCTCGGCCAGGTCGGCGACGATCTTCTCGCGCGTCAGCGCCGCGCCGCCGCCCTTGATCATGTAGCCGCGGCCGTCGATCTCGTCGGCGCCGTCGATGTAGACCGCCAACCGCGTCACGGCGGCGGCGTCGAGCACCGAGATGCCGTGCTTGCGCAGGCGCTGCGTGGAACGTTCAGAGCTGGACACCGCACCGGGGATGGCGATGCGTCCCTCGGCCATTCGGGCGGCCAGGGCGTCGATGAAGCAGTCCACCGTGGAGCCGGTGCCGACGCCGAGCACCTCGCCGGCGGGCACGTAGTCCAGGGCGGCACGGCCCACCAGTTGCTTGAGTTCGTCTTGGTTCATGGATGGAAAAGGGAGGTGTCCGGGAGCGGGTCTCAGCCGCGGCGTGTTTGCACGGCTGCCGCCAGCTCGCGCAGCAGCGGCTCGGTCTGGGCCCAGCTCAGGCAGGCATCCGTGATGGACACGCCGGGCTTGAGGTCGGCCTTGGTCTGGCCCGGAACCAGGTCTTGCCGGCCGGGCTGCAGGTGGCTTTCGATCATGACGCCGGTGATGCGCGCGTCGCCAGCAGCGATCTGGCCAGCCACGTCGCGGCCCACGTCGATCTGGCGCTCGTACTTCTTGCTGGAGTTGGCGTGAGAGAAATCGATCATGACCTGGTCGCGCAGGCCCGCGGCCTTCAAGACCTCGCAGGCGGCGTTGACCGAGGCCGCGTCGTAGTTGGGCGTTTTGCCCCCGCGCAGGATGATGTGGCAGTCCTCGTTGCCCCGGGTCTCAAAGATGGCGGCCGTGCCCATCTTGGTCATGCCCATGAAGGCATGGGGCGAGCGCGCGGCCAGCACCGCGTCGCTGGCGACCTTGATACCGCCGTCCGTGCCGTTCTTGAAGCCCACCGGGCAGGAGAGGCCCGAGGCGAGCTGGCGATGGCTCTGGCTCTCGGTCGTGCGCGCGCCGATGGCGCCCCAGGCGATCAGGTCGGAGATGTACTGCGGCGACAGCAGGTCCAGGAACTCGGTGCCCGCCGGCAGGCCCAGCGCATTGACGTCCAGCAGCAGCCGGCGGGCCAGGCGCAGGCCCTCGTTCATGTGGAAGCTGCCGTCCAGCCGTGGATCGTTGATATAGCCCTTCCAGCCCACCGTGGTGCGGGGCTTCTCGAAGTAGACGCGCATGACGATGAGCAGGTCGCGCTGGAGCTCGTCGCGGGCGACTTTGAGCAGCCGGGCATAGTCCATCGCCTGATCGTGGTCGTGGATGGAGCAAGGGCCCACGATGACCAGCAGCCGGTCGTCGCGGCCGTGCAGCACGTCGCTGATCTCGCGGCGCGCCTGCTCCACCAGCGACAGCGTCGCGTCCGGGATGGGCAGCTCCTCCAGCAGCAGCGCCGGGCTGATCAGTGCGCGCACAGCGCAGATGCGGGTGTCGTCGGTGCGGGTGGTGTCGAGGGTGGCGTCGCGGGAGCCGCGCTCGTCTTCGAAGGGGCGGCGGTCTTGTTGCGTGTCGTCCAGGGGGGTCATGGCCGGGCTCCGGGTAGAGCCAGGCATTGTCACCGCTTGGTGGACGCAGCGCACACGGACAGCCGCACAGCCGCTGCTGCACAGCGCGGCCACGGGTCGGGCCGCACGCCACGCCAGCCGGTGCCCCGGCTTCACGCCCTGAGCGGCGTCCTGCTGCGCAGGGCGACGCCCCGCCCTGGGCCCGCGAAGACTCGCCCTGAGACAATCGCCGTCTATGCCACTGATCCCCTACGCGCTCACCCGCCCCTTCCTGTTCGGCCTGGACCCCGAGCACGCCCACGAACTGACGCTGGACGCCATCGCGCGGCTGCAGAACACGCCGCTGCAATGCCTGTGGAGCGGCAGCCGCGTCAGCGACCCGGTGAGCGTGGCCGGCCTGCGCTTTCCCAACCGCATCGGCCTGGCCGCCGGGCTGGACAAGAACGGCCGCTGCATCGACGGGCTGGGCGCCATGGGCTTCGGCTTCATCGAGGTGGGCACCGTCACGCCCAAGGCCCAGCCCGGCAACGACAAGCCGCGCATGTTCCGCCTGCCGCAGGCGCGCGCGCTGATCAACCGACTGGGCTTCAACAACGAGGGCCTGCAGAGCTTCATCGCCAACGTGCAGCGTGCCCACAGCTTCCGCGCGGCCGGTGGCATTCTGGGCCTGAACATCGGCAAGAACGCGGCCACGCCCATCGAACAGGCGGCCGACGACTACCTGCTGTGCCTGCAAGGCGTGCATCCGCATGCCGACTACATCACCGTCAACATCTCCAGCCCCAACACCAAGAACCTGCGCGCGCTGCAGAGTGACGCGGCCCTGGACGCGCTGCTGGGCGCCCTGCAGACCGCCAAGCAAAGGCTGGACGCGGACAGCGGCCGGCGCGTGCCGATGTTCGTGAAGATCGCGCCGGACCTGGAGGAAGACCAGGTGGCTGTCATCGCCAAGACGTTGACGGCCAACGGCATCGACGGCGTCATCGCCACCAACACCACCATCGCGCGTGACAAGGTGCAAGGCCTGCCGCACGCCGACGAAACCGGTGGCCTGTCCGGCGCGCCGGTCTTCGAGGCCAGCAATCGCGTGATCCGACTGCTGCGTGCCGCACTGCCGGCGGGCTATCCCATCATCGGCGTGGGCGGCGTGCTCAGCGGCGACGATGCCCGCGCCAAGATCGCGGCCGGCGCGGACTTGGTGCAGGTCTACACCGGCCTGATCTACCAGGGGCCGGCCCTGGTGGCCGACTGCGCGCGGGCCATGGCGCGAGGCTGAGGCCCATGCGCACGCGGTCAGCAGCAAACCAGCCCCTGCATGGTCTTCACGAGCCGGCCACATCCCCGGGCTGGACGACTGAGCGGCCGAAAAAAAGCCCCGGTGCTTGCGCATCGGGGCTTGGGTGACCCACGGCTCCGATCAGAAATCGCGGCGACGGCGCGCGGCGACGAAGCCCACGATGCCCAGACCCGCGGCCAGCAGCGCATAGGTCTCCGGCTCCGGCACCGGCGCGGCGGCCGAACTGAAGTTGTAGCCCGACACGCCGTTGGCCCAGCCGGACACGGAGTAGTAGTAGTTGCCGGCTGCCAGCGAGGCGACATTGCCCACGCTGAAGGTCCAAGCCCCCAGCCCGACGTCATCGGCCGTACCGAACAGGCCGTCGCTGCCGTAGGAATACAGCGTGTAGCCGCCGCCGAGAATGGGCGCACCACCGAAGGCCGTCGTGGCACCGCTGATCAGCACGGATGCCTGGCTGAGCGAGAACTTGTAGATGTCGAAGAAGGAGCCGGAGACCAGGCTGCCGCCCACCTCCAGCGGATCATGAGCCCCCAGTTCGAACGTGGACGCCTGACTGCTCAGCGCGGTCAGAGCCACCGCAGAGGCGGCGGCAATGGTTTTCAACTTCATTTGCGTAGCTCCTGACTTGGACGGTCAAGCACAACCGCCGAAAGTCATTGTGCAGCGCAACGTAGCCGTGTGAATTGCTTCACACTCCTTCGGACTAGGGGGAAGGGACAAGCTACTTGTAGCGGCATGTAAAGCAGTGCTTACCCGAGGTGACCTTTGTGAGGCGCAACGTCCTCATTCGGTGCTCAGGCGCACCACTTTCTGCAGTCCCTCGACGTTCTTGCCCTTGCGTGCCCGCTTGCCGGCATGGGCGGCCAGGGACTGGTTCTTCAGCAGTTCATCACGAGGCTTGCCGCCGCGGCCAGTGCCGAGCACGCGCAGCTGGGTCGTGAAGCAGGCCAGCGAAAGCACGCTGTCCTGAGCCTC
The DNA here is from genome assembly GCA_046294815.1 of Roseateles sp. Lineage (GTDB taxonomy): Bacteria > Pseudomonadota > Gammaproteobacteria > Burkholderiales > Burkholderiaceae_C > Pelomonas. Next base: position 4,307 of record JBKBOJ010000052.1, read on the forward strand.
CAGGTCCATCAGCATGAGGCCACGGCCGCCCTTGGGCTGGTGCTTGAGTTCGTCCAGCGGGAAGGTCAGCAGCCGCCCCTGGGCGCTCAGCACGCCCAGCTGCAGGCCCAGCGCGTCCCCCGGCACGCTGGCCAGCAGCGGCGCCTCGCCCGCCTCCAGGGCCAGGAAGGTCTTGCCAGCCTTTTGCCGGCTGACCAGGTCACCGACCTGGGCCAGCAGGCCGTAACCTGCGCTGCTCGCCAGCACCAGCCGCTGTGCCGGCGCTGCGGCGACGTAATGGGCGATTTGGGTGCCGCTCTCCAGCTCGATCAGCGTGGTGATGGGCTGGCCGTCGCCGCGCCCGCCCGGCAGCATGGCCACCGGCACGGAGTAGACCCGACCGTTGCTGCCCACCACGATGAGCGGGTCGACGCTGCGGCAGCGGAAATGTCCCCAGAGGGCGTCACCGGCCTTGAAGGTCTGCGCGGCCACGTCCACTTCGTGGCCCTTGAGTGCGCGCACCCAGCCCTTCTGGCTGACGATGACGGTGACTGGCTCGTCGACAATCTTGACCTCGGCAACGACGCGCTTCTCGGCCTGGATCAGCGTGCGGCGCTCGTCGCCGTACTGCTTGGCATCGGCCTCGATCTCCTTGATGACGGTGCGGCGCAGCGCAGCGGCCGAACCCAGGATGTCTTCCAGCCTGGAGCGCTCGTCACGCAGCTTGGCGAGTTCCTGCTCGATCTTGATGGCCTCCAGCCGCGCCAGCTGGCGCAGGCGGATTTCGAGGATGTCCTCCGCCTGGCGGTCGCTGAGCTTGAAGCGATCGATCAGCGCCGCCTTGGGCTCGTCGGACTCGCGGATGATGCGAATGACCTCGTCGATGTTCAGCAGCACCAGCTGCCGGCCTTCCAGCACATGGATGCGGTCGTTGACCTGGCCCAGGCGGTGCTCGGTGCGGCGGCGCACGGTGGCCTGGCGGAAGCCTATCCATTCGACCAGCACCTCGCGCAGGTTCTTCTGCGTCGGGCGGCCGTCGGCGCCCACCATGGTCAGGTTGACCGGCGCGCTACTCTCCAGGCTGGTGTGCGCCAGCAGCGTGTTGATGAGGTCCTGCTGTTCGACGGTGCGGCTCTTGGGTTCGAAGACGATGCGCACGGCGGCTTCCTTGCTGGACTCGTCGCGCACGCCGTCCAGCACCGCCAGCAGACTGGCCTTGAGCTGCAGTTGCTCGGCCGTCAGCGTCTTCTTGCCGGCCTTGACCTTGGGGTTGGAGAGCTCCTCGATCTCCTCCAGCACCTTCTGCGCGCTGGTGCCGTGCGGCAGCTCGGTGACGACCAGCTGCCACTGGCCGCGGGCCAGATCCTCGATCTTCCAGCGCGCGCGCAGCTTCAGGCTGCCGCGGCCGGTCGTGTAGGCAGCGCGGATTTCCTCCGGCGCGCTGATCAGCTGGCCGCCGCCGGGGAAGTCGGGGCCGGGCAGCAGTTCGAACAGCGCGTCGTCCGTCAGCTTGTCGTCCTTCAACAACGCGACGGCCGCCGCCGCCACCTCGCGCAGGTTGTGGCTGGGGATCTCGGTGGCCAGACCCACGGCGATGCCGCTGGCGCCGTTGAGCAGCACAAAGGGCAGGCGCGCCGGCAGGTCCACCGGCTCCTGCTGGGTGCCGTCGTAATTGGCCCGGAAGTCCACCGTACCCTCGTCGATCTCGTCCAGCAGCAAGCGCGCTATCGGTGCGAGCCTGGCCTCGGTGTAACGCATGGCCGCAGCGCCGTCGCCGTCGCGGCTGCCGAAGTTGCCATGGCCGTCGATCAGCGGATAGCGCAGCGAGAAGTCCTGCGCCATGCGCACCAGCGCGTCGTAGACCGACTGGTCGCCGTGTGGATGGAAGTTGCCCAGCACGTCGCCCACCACCTTGGCGCCCTTCACCGGCTTGGCGCCGGAGTTGCCGGTCCAGCCCAGGCCCAGGCGTTGCATGGAGTACAGGATGCGGCGCTGCACCGGCTTCTGGCCGTCGGAGTAGCTGGGCAGCGCCCGGCCTTTGACGACGCTGAGCGCGTATTCCAGGTAGGCCTGCTGGGCATAGGCAGCCAGCGTCAGCGCGTTGTCGTCGGTGGGCGGGTTGAAGTCGATGGTGGTCTGTGCGGAACTCATGGATGCAGTCTCAGGCGCTGCGCGCGGGCCGGCTGGCTCTGCTGCAGCAAGGCCCAGTACAGCTCAAGGACGAGATGCACATGGGCGCGGGTTTCTTCGATGTCGGGCACGCGGTTGCCGGCGCGGCGCACGGCACCCTCGCCGGCATTCCAGGCCGCCAGCGCCGCGTCGATGCGGCCGAAACGGCGGATGAGGTCGGCCAGCATGCGCGCGCCGGTGCGGATGTTGATGCGCGGCTCCAGCAGTCGGGCGGCGTCGGCCGCCGTGGCGTAGCGGCTGGCGGTCTGGGGGGTGATCTGCATCAGGCCCAGCGCGCCGCGCGGCGAGACGGCGTCTTTCTGGTAACCCGACTCCACCGCGATGACGGCTTTCAGCAACTCGGCGTCCACGCCGTGCTCGCGGGCCGCCTCGCGCAGCCAGGGCTGCATGGCCTTGACCTCGGGCGCAATCTCCAGCCAGGTCAGCAGGGACGCGCCAGTGTCGGCCTTCCCCGGCACGCGCAGCGGTCCGGCGGCGCCCAGTAACGGCGTGTAGCGCGCATCCAGCTGGCGCGGCGCCAGGTGGGCGACGCCCTGGGCGTCCACATAGCCCCAGAGCTCGGCCTGCGCCGGCAGCGCCAGCAGCGCCGCCAGCAGGAGGGGCCAGCGCCTCATGCGGCCTCCAGCCCCAGCGCGACGCGGGCCTGGTACTCGCGGTCCAGCAGCGACATGACGATCAGCGAGTCATAGCCGTCGGCGCCGTCGATGGTCACGCGCACGCTCTCGCGCAGCCGCCCCTCCTCGACGAAGCCCTCGCTCAAATAGAGCTTGTAGGCGCGCAGGTTCAGCGCCTTCACGTCCAGCCAGAAGCGATGCGCCTTGAGCTGCGTGAAGGCCATGGCTTTGAGCTGGCGTACCGTGGCCCGCCCCAGGCCCTCGCCCTTGGGCTGCAGCACGAGCCGCTTGAGCTCCACCGAGCCGTTGGGGTTGCGGCAGCCCTGCAAGATGACGAAACCCACCCGCTCCAGGCGGTCGCCCCGCTCGAGGATGAAGTGGCGTGAATCGGGGAAGCGGACAGCGCCCTCGTGCTGCGTGCGCTCCCAGGGCGTGATGAAGGGCAGGTTGGCGCCGTCGCGCTCGACCGAGACCACCCAGTCGAGGTCGGACAACATGGTGGGACGCAGACGCAGCATGATGCTCAACGCACGGCTCCAACAGACGCCGCTGCGGGCTTGAATCTGAGCGCCGGCTTCTCAACGACAAACCAGGAAAACGCGGCAAAGGCCGTCGTTGCCAGGATGGACATCAACAGGATCCACGCATGAGACACGGCCGGCCAACACCAGTGAGCAATCAACTGCTGCAAGGGGAATGCGTAGATGTAGATGCCGTAGGAATAGTCAAACCGCCCCCAGCGCCGGAACCAACCAGGCGCGCGCTGCGCGAACAGGATGCAGGCATAGGGCACCGCCACCCACGCCGCGGCGTGCCGCCAGGCCAATGACGGCAGTGCGACAGTCAGCAGCAGCAGGCCCGCGGCAATCTCCCATCGCAGGGGGATGTGATCGGCAAACAGATAGAGAACCGCCCCGCCGAAGAAGAAGACTGCCAGGTTCAGGAACCGTATCGCATCGATGCTGTAGCCCAACTGAGCCGGGTCCAGCCGCCAGAGGAAAGGAATGGCACTCGGCGTGAGGCCATGCACGGCGGCATAGGAATGCAGACCCATGGCGCCAACAACAACGAGCCCACAGGCGATGCCCAGCGCCGCCTTGCCGAAGCGCCGCATCGCCAACCCCACCACGGCCAGCAGCAGGTACATCGCCACCTCGTACTGCAAACTCCACAGGGAACCGTTGACTGCCGCAGGAAACGGGTTGTCCTCGAAAACACCAGGCAGCCGGTCCGACATCTGCAAGCGCGCCGTGCTGACGATGTACCGCCACACCTGTGCACTTTCGATATAGCTGCGCGCGTCCAGCGTTGTCGCCATCAAGCCCACCACGAGGGCGACAAACAAGGTCGCCACCAGCAAGCCGGGGAAAATGCGCAGCGCGCGGCGGAACATGAAGCGGCCCAAATCGGGATCGCGCTGCCAACTGGCCGCGACCAAATAGCCGCTGATGACGAAAAACACGCTGACCGCCACGGTACCCAAGGAATCGCCGTAGGACACATGCGGTTCAGGCAGCCCCAGCAGCGCATACGAATGGCTGACCAGCACGGCCAGCGCAGCAGCAATGCGCATGAAATCGAAGGCGTTGCCTCGCGCGCCTGCACCCATCAGATATCCACCTCGACCGCATCGCCATGCAGTTCCATCAGCTCGCGGCGCGAGGCGGCCTCACCCTTGCCCATCAGCTTGTTGAAGGCCTCCACCGTGGCGGCGAAGTCGAACTCGCCATAGGCCACGCGCGAGAGGCGCCGGGTTTCGGGGTTCAGCGTCGTATCCCACAGCTGCTCGGCGCTCATCTCGCCCAGGCCCTTGAAGCGACTGATGCTCCATGACCCCTCGCGGGCGCCTTCCTTGCGCAGCTTGTCCAGGATGGCGGTCAGCTCGCCGTCGTCCAGCGCATAGAGCTTGGCCGCGGGCTTCTTGCCACGCGCCGGGGCGTCCACGCGGTACAGCGGCGGGCGAGCCACAAACACATGGCCGGCCTCGACGAGCTTGGGGAAGTGGCGGAAGAAGAGTGTGAGCAGCAGCACCTGGATGTGCGAGCCGTCCACGTCGGCGTCCGAGAGGATGCAGACCTTGCCGTAGCGCAGGCCGGACAGGTCCGGCGTGTCGTTGGGGCCGTGCGGGTCCACGCCCAGCGCGACCGCGATGTCGTGGATCTCGTTGTTCTTGAACAGCAGGTCCCGCTCGACCTCCCAGGCATTCAGCACCTTGCCGCGCAGCGGCAGGATGGCCTGTGTCTCCTTGTCGCGGCCCATCTTGGCGCTGCCGCCGGCCGAGTCGCCCTCGACGAGAAAGACCTCGTTGTGCAGCAGGTCGCGGCTTTCGCAGTCGGTCAGCTTGCCGGGCAGCACGGCCACGCCCGAGCCCTTGCGCTTCTCGACCTTCTGGCTGGCGCGTTGGCGCGCCTGCGCCTGCTTGATGACCAGCTCGGCCAGCTTCTTGCCATGCTCCACATGCTGGTTCAGCCACAGCTCGAAGGCCGGTTTCACATAGGCCGACACCAGGCGCAGCGCGTCGCGGGAATTGAGGCGCTCCTTGGTCTGGCCCTGGAACTGCGGATCCAGCACCTTGGCCGAGAGCACGAAGCTGGCGCGCGAGAACACGTCATCGGGCATCAGCTTCACGCCCTTGGGCGCGAGCGCATGCATGTCGATGAAGCTCTTGACCGCGCCGAACAGGCCGTCCTTGAGACCCGACTCGTGCGTGCCGCCGGCCACCGTCGGGATGAGGTTCACATAGCTCTCGCGCAGCGGCGCGCCTTCTTCGGTGAAGGCCACGCACCAGGACGCGCCCTCGCCTTCCGCGAAGTTCTCGCTCTCGCCGGCCGTCGCGAAGCCCTCGCCCTCGAAGAGCGGGATCAGCGCATCGGCCGTCATCGCCTGGCTCAGGTAGTCGCGCAGCCCAGCCTTGTACTGCCAGGTCGTCACCTCGCCGGTCTTCTCGAGTTTCAGCGTGACCGTCACACCAGGCATCAGCACAGCCTTGGAGCGCAACAGATGCACCAGCTCATGGCGCGGCAGCTCGGCACTCTCGAAGTACTTGGGCTCGGGCCAGACCCGCACCGTGGTGCCCTGCTTGCGGTCGCCGCTGCTCGCGGGACGGGTGACGACTGGCTGCACCACGTCACCATGCTCGAATGCGATGAAGGCCACCTGCTTGTCGCGCCAGACCGCCACCTCCAGCCGCCTGGCCAGCGCATTGGTCACGCTGACGCCCACGCCGTGCAGGCCGCCGGAAAAGCTGTACGCACCGCCCGAGCCCTTATCGAACTTGCCGCCCGCATGCAGCCGCGTGAAGACGATCTCCACCACCGGCACGCCCTCCTCGGGATGCAGACCGAAGGGGATGCCGCGGCCATCGTCGGCCACCGACACCGAGCCGTCGGCATGCAACGTCAAGTCGATGCGCTTGCCGAAGCCGGCCAGGGCCTCGTCGGCGGCGTTGTCGATGACCTCCTGGATGATGTGCAGCGGGTTGTCTGTCCGGGTGTACATGCCCGGACGTTGCTTGACGGGCTCCAGGCCCTTCAGGACGCGGATCGAGGCTTCGCCATAGCTGGCGGGATTGGAAGACGGACGACTGGACATAGGGGCGGGATTCTAAGAAGTAGGATTCGCGGCCCCCGAAGACTGAGTGCCAACGCTTGAGAGTCCTGATTGCCTGTCTGGCGCTGACCTGTAGTTTTTCACAGGCCCAGACGCCTCCCCCTCCGCAACAGCCCTACCAGGCCAGCGCGCCGCTGTCCTGGGAGCTGAAGAACGCCCGCTGGTTCGATGGCCACAGGATCCAGCGCGGCAACCTTTACGTGCAGGACGGCGTCTTCGTCGCCAGGAAGCCCGCCAAGGTCAACCGCAAGATGGACATGCGCGGCCAGGTGCTGATCGGCCCGCTGGCCGAAGCCCACAACCACAACCTGCAGACCGCCTGGGGCTGGGGCCAGTTCGCCGACAAATACATCGACGAGGGCGTTTTCTATGCCGCGATGCTGTGCGGCGACCCCGCCGGCGTGGCCGAGGTCAAGCCGCTGGCCGCCACGCCCGCCGCGCCGGACGTCAGCTTCGTGACCGCCTGCATCACCTCGCCGGATGGCTATCCGCTGGCCGCCGTACTGCCCGAACCCAGCCCGCAGGCCGCCGCGGCCCAGCAGCAGATCGTGCTGGTCGACAGTCCGGCGCAGGCGCGCGAGCAATGGCCCGCCATCCGCGCCCGCGGCGGCAGCTGGATACGCGTGGCGCTGGCCCACAGCGAACGCCCCGAACTGCGCCAGCAGCCCGCCATGTTCGGCCGCCTGGGCCTGACGCCCGAGACCGCTGCGGAGCTGACCCGCCTCGCCCACGCCGACGGCCGCCGCGTCGTGGCCCATGTGGAGACGGCTGCCGACTTCGCTGCTGCACTGGCGGCCGGCGTCGACGCCATCGCCCACCTGCCCGGCTATGCCAACCTGCTGGACGCGCCGCCCGCAGCCTTTGCCATCGACGAAGCCATGGCCGCGCAGGCGGCCCGCCAGCGCACCGCCGTCATCACGACGACGGCCGCCACCGACCTGTTCAAGCTGCCGCCCGACGCGCTGGCGGCGCTGCGCGAGGTGCAACGCACCAACCTGGCCCGACTGCAAGCCGCCGGTGCGCCGCTTTTGATCGGCTCGGACGTGTTCATCGGCACTGCCCGTGCCGAGCTGCATGCGCTCGCCGCGCTGGGCCTGGACCGCGCCACGCTGCTGCGCCTGGCCACGCAGGACACACCACGCGCGCTCTTCCCGGGCCGCCGCCTGGGCTGCTTCGAGCCCGGCTGCGAAGCCAGCTTCCTGGTGCTGAGCGACGACCCACTGGCCAACCTCTCCACCGTGGACATGCCCATGCTGCGCGTCAAGCAGGGCCGGCTGCTGACCCGCCTGGCCGACGTTGCCGCGTCCAGCTCGCAGGCCAGCGCCTCCACCGCCGACGTGCCGGCCAGAAAGCCCGCGGCCACCAAGAAGGGCAGCGCCAGTTCCAAAGCCAAGGCGGCGAGCAAGGCCAAAACCCGAACCAAGGTGACAAGCAAGGCCAAGCAGCGCTGATTACAGTCAGATGATGAACAATCCCCGCGCCACCGCCACCGGCCTTTCCGTCCAGCAGGTCCTGCTGTGCGGCGCCCTGATCGTGACCCTGTCCATGGGCATACGCCACGGCTTCGGCTTCTGGCTGCAGCCCATCATCACCGAGCGGGGCTGGACGCGCGAGACCTTCTCCTTCGCGATGGCGGTGCAAAACCTGGCCTGGGGCGCCGCCGGACCCATCGCCGGCATGCTGGCCGACCGCTTCGGCGCGTGGAAGGTGCTGATCGCCGGCGGTGTCGCCTACGCGCTGGGCCTGCTGGCCATGGCCACGGCCGGCCATCCGCTGAGCTTCACGATCGGCGCCGGCGTGCTGATCGGCGTCGCACAGTCGGGCGCCACCTATGCCGTCATCTACGGCGTGCTGGGCCGCACCGTATCGCCCGAGAGGCGCTCCTGGGCCTTCGGCGTCGCAGCGGCGGCGGGCTCTTTCGGTCAGTTCGTCATGATCCCGGTAGAGACCTGGCTCATCAGCCACCTGGGCTGGCAGACGGCGCTGTTCACGCTGGCCGGCGCGGCCTTGCTGATCGTGCCGCTGGCGCTGGGCATGCGCGAACGCCAGGCCACGGGTGCGGCGGCCGGCCACCAGAGCATAGGCCAGGCGCTGCGTGAGGCCTTCGGCTACCGCAGCTTTCAGTTGCTGATGCTGGGCTACTTCGTCTGCGGCTTCCAGGTCGTCTTCATCGGCGTGCACCTGCCCAGCTACCTCAAGGACCACGGTCTGGGCATCGAGGTCTCCACCGGCGCACTGATGCTGATCGGCCTGTTCAACATCTTTGGCACCTACGCCGCCGGCTCACTGGGGCAGCGGGTCCCGAAGCGCTACCTGCTCTCCGGTATCTACGGCCTGCGCGCGGTGGCCATTCTGGCCTTCATCTCGCTGCCGCTGACGCCGCACAGCGTCTACCTGTTCGCGGCCGTCATCGGCTTCCTGTGGCTGTCCACGGTGCCGCCGACCAACGCCGTCGTCGCGCAGATCTTCGGCGCGCAACACCTCTCCATGCTGGGCGGCTTCGTGTTCCTGAGCCACCAGGTCGGCAGCTTCCTGGGCGTGTGGTTGGGGGGCAAGCTGTACGACGCCACCGGCAGCTACGACGTGGTCTGGTGGCTGGCCATCGCCCTGGGCATCATGGCCATGCTGGCCAACCTGCCGGTGCGCGAGACGGCCATCGCGCGGCCCCAGCTGGCATGAAGCCACGGCGCTGGATCGCCCCGGCCGCGGTCATCGCCGTGCTGGCGTTGACCGTGCTGGCGTACCGCCACCCGGCGGTCATGGTGCAGTTGAGCGAGCAGATCTGGGCCTGCTTCGGATGACACCGTCGGCCTGGCTGCAACGCTTCGCGCCCGCCACGCCCGGCACCGCGCTGGACGTCGCCTGCGGTTCCGGCCGCAACCTCGTTTGGCTGAGCGCTGCCGGCTGGCGGGTCACGGGCGTGGACCGCGACACGGCGGCCACGCTCCCGCTGCGAGAGCGCGCCGAGATCGTCGATGCCGACATCGAACACGGCCCCTGGCCGCTGCCAGGCCGGCAATTCGACCTGGTGCTGGTGTGCAACTACCTGTGGCGGCCCCTGTTCGATGCGATCAAGTGCGCCGTGAAGCCGGGCGGCCTGCTGCTGTGGGAAACCTTCGCCGACGGCCAACAGACCATAGGCCGGCCGTCGCGCCCGGACTTCCTGTTGCAGCGCGGCGAGTTGCTGCGCGTCTGCCACGGCTGGCACATCTTGGCTTACGAAGACCTGTTCGAGCCCGGCGTCAACGCCCGCTTCGTCCAGCGCGTTGCGGCCATCCGGCCACCGGCGGCGGCCTAAAATCGATCGAATTCCTCAAGACCCACCACCATGAAGCCCATCCTCGGCAGCATCGTCGCCCTCGTCACACCCATGAACGACGACGGCAGCATCGACTATCCCGCCCTGCGTCGCCTGATCGACTGGCACATCGAGTCCGGCACCGCCTGCGTGGGCGTGGTGGGCACCACGGGCGAGTCGCCCACGGTCAGCATGGAGGAGAACCGCGAAATCATCCGCGTCGCCGTCGAACACGCGGCGGGCCGCATCCCCATCCTGGCCGGCACCGGCGCCAACTGCACTGCCGAAGCCATCGAGCTGAGCCGCTATGCCAAGGAGGTCGGCGCCGACTGCACGCTGTCGGTCGTGCCTTACTACAACAAGCCGTCGCAGGAAGGCATCTACCAGCACTTCAAGGCCATCGCAGAAGCCGTGGACATCCCCATGATGCTCTACAACGTGCCGGGACGCACCGTGGCCGATATGGCCCCGGAAACCGCGCTGCGCTGCGCTGCGCTGCCCGGCGTGTTCGGCATCAAGGAAGCCACCGGCAACATCGAACGTGCAGCCTTCCTGATCAAGCACGCCCCCAAAGGCTTCCACGTCTACTCCGGCGACGACGGCACGGCGGTCGCGCTGATGCTGCTGGGCGGCCATGGCAACGTCAGCGTGACGGCCAACGTCGCGCCGCGCGAGATGGCCGAACTGTGCCGCCTGGCACTGGCCGGCAACGCCATCGAGGCCCGCAAGATCCACATGAAGCTGCTGGGCCTGCACAAGCAGCTGTTCTGCGAGCCCAGCCCCGGCCCGACCAAGTGGGCGCTGTCGCGCCTCGGTCGCTGTGGCGCCGCGCTGCGCCTGCCCATCACGCCCTTGACGGCCGCCGGCCAGGCCAGCGTGAGCCAGGCCATGGTCGAAGCCGGGCTGCTCTGAAGCCCCAGCCACCTCTGGTCTAATGCGCGGCTGCGCCGGCCTGGCCCGGCGCTCTTGTTCCCCGGAGAGTTCCAGCGTGACGTCCCTTCTGTCGATTCGCCCGATTCGCTCGCCTCGCCTCACGGCGACCCGCTTGGCCTGCACGGCCTTCCTGCTGTCGCTCGCGGGCTGCAGCTCCCTCGGCTTGTCGTCGGACAAGGTCGACTACCGCACGCAGTCCAAGCAGACCCAAGGCCTGGACATTCCTCCCGACCTGACCCAACTCGCCAAGGACAGCCGCGCCCAGGTGCAAGGCGGCACCATCACCGCCTCGGCGCTGAATGCCGCCCGCCCGTCCACCGCCGCGCCAGCCACCGCGGCCGCCAACAGCGTGGCGCTGAACGCGGCCGGCGACGTGCGCCTCGAGCGCAGCGGCACCGAGCGCTGGTTGCACACCAAGGCCACGCCCGAGCAGGTCTGGCCGGTGCTGCGCGCCTTCTGGGAAGAGCTCGGCCTGCAGGTCGTCAAGGAACAGCCGGAGCTCGGCATCATGGAGACCAACTGGGCCGAGAACCGCGCCAAGCTGCCGCAAGACTTCATCCGCCAGACCATCGGCAAGGTTTTCGACAACCTCTACTCCACCGGCGAGCGTGACATGTACCGCACCCGCGTGGAGCGTGGTGCGAACGGCACCGATATCTTCATCAGCCACCGCGGCATGCAGGAGGTCTACACCTCGCAGAGCCGCGACTCCACCGCCTGGCAGAACCGCCCCAGCGACCCGTCGCTGGAGGCCGAGATGCTGTCGCGCCTGCTGCTGAAGCTGGGCGGCCACGAGACGGCGGCCAAGGCCGTCGTCGCCGAGACGCCGGCCCAGCCGGCCGCCAAGACCTCGGCGCTGGCCGTGGGGGGCGATGCGAACCGCCCACGCCGCTCACTGTCCGAGGTGCCCGACAGCCTCAGCGTCAACGACGGTTTCGACCGCGCCTGGCGCCGTGTGGGCCTGTCGCTGGACCGACACGGCTTCACCATCGAGGACCGCGACCGCGCCGCCGGCCTGTTCTACCTGCGCTATGCCGACCCCGAGAAGGCCGGTCAGGAGGAGCCCAACTTCTTCCAGCGCCTGTTCGGCGCCAAGGCGGCCACGCCGGTGCGCTACCGCGTGTCCGTCAAGGGCGAGGGCGACAAGAGCACCGTGCGCATCCTGGACGAACGCAGCCAGCCCATCACGGACGACAACGCCAAGCGCATTCTGTCGCTGCTGATGGATGACCTGAAGTAAGCCCCCCGCCAGCCCAGCCAAGGCCATGCGGTTTTGCAGCCTGGGCAGCGGCAGCGGTGGCAACGCCACGCTGGTCGAAGCCAGCCAGGGCATCACCACCACCCGGGTGCTCATCGACGCTGGCTTCAGCGAACGCGAACTGGGCCGCCGCCTGGCGCGTGCGGGCTGTGCGACGACGGACATAGACGCCGTGTTCGTCACGCATGAGCATGGCGACCATGTCGGCTGTGCGCTGGGCTTCGCCCGGCGCCATGGCATCCCGCTCATCACCAGTCGAGGCACCTGGGGCGCCATCGGCCGCGACGACTTCGATGCGCGCCTGCTGCGCTGGGTGCGCGGCGGCGAACGCCTGTCGGTGGGCGACCTTGAACTGCAGCCCTTCAGCGTGCCCCACGATGCACGGGAACCGCTGCAGCTGTGCCTGAGCGATGGCGACCGCCGGCTGGGCATCGTCACGGACCTGGGCTGCGCGCCCGACAGCGTCTGCGACGCACTGCAGCGCTGCCACGCGCTGCTGCTGGAGTGCAACCACGACGAGGAACTGCTCAGGTCCGGGCCTTATCCGCCACAGCTCAAGCGCCGCATCCTGGGCACCCATGGCCATCTGTCGAACGCCGCTGCCGCGGACCTGCTGTCACGCTGTCGCTGCGACGCGCTCGGCGCTGTGGTGGCCGCTCATCTGAGCGAAAAGAACAACTCGCCAGCCCTGGTGCGCGAGGCCCTCGCGCCGGTGCTGCAGTGCGCCGCTGAAGAGATCCGTGTGGCCGATCCCCGGCTGGGCTGGGATTGGCTGGCGCTGGGCTGAACAGCGCCGGGCTGAGTCGGCGACACAAAAGAAAAGAGCCGCCGCTGCTCTCGCAGCGACGGCTCTTTCCGTGGGGACGAAGCGATTACTTCGAAGCGGCCGAAGCGGCGTCGACGGCCGAAGCGGCGGCGTCCACGGCGCTGGCAGCTTCCGAGGCAGCTTCCGAAGCTGCGGGAGCCGGAGCGGCGACCGGAGCGGGAGCCTCAACCTTGGGTTCTTCCTTCTTGCTGCAGGCGGTCAGAGCAACAGCAGCCAGCAGGGAGGCCAACAGGATCGACTTATTCATACTTGTCCTCAAACGTTTAAACGACGGTGCACACCATAACTTTGGGGTCGTGCGCCGGTGTTTTGAACACCGACTGCCGACCCCGACAGAACAAGACGCGGAAAACCTCGAGCGCTTCCCTCGCCTAGCCAACAATTATAGGGCTACCAGCGGTATATCGCCTCACAGTCCCAGCGTGGTCGGCGCAAATGCTTCGCTCGACCGTTGCGCCAGGGCATCAAACCACTCCAGCGCACGCTGCCTGTCGCCGGCCTGCAGCGACAGCTCGCCGCGCCAGAGATGACGGTCGAACAGGCGCAGACACAAGGCCCCCTGCGGCCCGATGCCGAGCAACAGCGCCTCGGGGGCCGCCTCCAGCCTCAACTCCGGCTCGACCGCGCGGGCCGTGATGCAGTGCGCGTAATCGCGCCGCCAGCGAACGAAGCGTGGATGGCGGCGCTGCACCTCGTCGTACTGCAGGGCCAGCAGGTGCAACTGCCGGCCGGGCTGGGCCCAGACGGTCAATGCGGCCAGCAAGCCCGCATCAGACAAGGGCCAGTCCGCAAAGCTGGCATCCCAGGCATGCAACTGCGGCAGTCCTTGCTCCGCCCCCCATCCAATCGCATCCACGACGCACCGCCGGAACTCGTCCCGCCCTGCAAAGACCTGCGCTTTCATGCCTGCACCGGTTGCACCCAGCCATCCTCTGTCCACTGATCAAGCAGTTCGCGCGCCTGGGCCGACAGCCGCCCCACCTCGGCCGCGGTCAGCCGTCGCACGTCGGCCAGACGGCGCATCAGCACCGCATCGCGCCCGCCTGCCCGGAAGCTCTCGCCGTTTATGAACACCTGGCGCTCGTCGTAGAGCATCCGGCTGCGGCGGTCCAGCTCGCAGCCGCAACCCGGCGGCAAGGTGTCGCCGGGCTCGAACCAGACATTGCCCTTGGGTTCGGTCAAGGCCTCGCCCAGCGCCCGCTCCAGCGCCAACGGCTGCCGTACCGCCAACTCCACGGCACGGCGCGCGAAGTCGCGCAGCGCCGCCGGGATGCGGCCCGGCTCGGTGGTGGCCGGCTGGCGTGGGTCGGCGTAGAGCTTGCCGCCGCCGTCGGCGTCATCCAGCAGGCGCGGCAACAGCTCAGCCGCGAGCGCCTCACTGGTGGACGCGCGAAAGCCCACCGAGCCGGTCATGCAGCCCGGCCCGATGGCAACGCCATCATGCGCCCAGCCGGGTGGCAGGTAGAGCATGTCGCCCGGGTGCAGCACGAACTCCTGCTCGGGCTTGAAGTTGGCAATGATCTTCAGCGGCACGTCGTCGCGCAGCACGGCGTCGCGCTGCGCCCCGATGCGCCAGCGGCGCTGACCGGCCAGTTGGATCAGGAACACGTCGTAGGAATCGAAATGCGGTCCCACGCCGCCGCCGTCGCTCGCAACCGACAGCATCAAGTCGTCCAGCCGCGCGTCCGGCACGAAGCGAAAGCGGTCCAGCAGCGCCCGCGCTTCGGCCAAATGTTGGTCCAGCCCCTGGACCAGCAGCGTCCAGCCCGGTTTGCTCATGGGCGGCAGCCGGGAGATTGGGCCATGCCTGAGCTTCCATTCGTCGCCGAAGGCGGTGACCAGGCGGGACTCGACGTCGTCGCGTGCTGCCAGCGCGGCCAGCGCCTTGAGCGCAGCGGGCGGCTTGACGCCCGGGAAGGCCTGGCGTACCAGCAGGGGCTTCTTCTGCCAGTGTTTACGCATGAACTGCGCCGGGCTCAAGCCGGCGAGCATGGGGGTCGGGATGTCGATCTGCATGGCCGGCATTGTGCCGATGGGGTGTGGGAAAATCGCGCGCATGCAAGTGACCCGCCCCTGTGTCGTCTCCCTGCGCTGGAGACTTGAAGATGCCCAGGGCCAACTCATCGATGAGCTGGCCGAGCCCATGGAGTTCCTGCACGGCGGCGACGACCTGTTCGCCAAGGTGGAGGCCGCGCTGGAAGGCCAGGAGGTGGGCTTCGAGACCGACCTCGCGCTGCAGCCCGAGGAGGCCTTCGGCGACTACGACTCCAATCTGGTCTGTTTCGAGGCGCGCAACCTGTTCCCGCCCGACGTCGAGCCTGGCATGCAGTTCGAGGGCCTGCCTGAGGGCGCCGTCACCGAGGGCATGAACGCGCAGGCGATCTACACCGTCACCGAGGTCTATCCCGAGCATGTGGTGCTGGACGGCAACCACCCGCTGGCCGGCATCGGGCTGCGCATGCACCTGAAGCTGGTCGACGTGCGCCCGGCAACGGAAGAGGAAGTGCAGGCCGGCTCGGTGGGCGAGCCCATCTTCATGGTGCAGACCGGCGCACCGCCGGACACGCCCATCCACTGACACTTGGGGCGCGCGCTCGGCGCCCCGCGGCTTACGCCTTGCCGGTCGAGCCGAAGCCGCCTGCGCCTCGTGCCGACGCATCGAAGCGATCCACGCGGCGGAAGGTCGCCTGCACCACCGGCACGATGACCAGCTGCGCGATGCGCTCGAAGGGCTGGATGGTGAACTCCGCCTGGCCACGGTTCCAGCAGCTGACCATCAGCTGACCTTGGTAGTCGCTGTCGATCAGGCCCACCAGGTTGCCCAGCACGATGCCGTGCTTGTGGCCCAACCCCGAGCGCGGCAGGATGATGGCGGCCAGGCCGGGGTCGGCGATGTGGATGGCCAGGCCCGTGGGAATCAGCGTTGTCTGGCCCGGTGCCAGCGTGACGGGCGCGTCCAGACAGGCGCGCAGGTCCAGGCCGGCGCTGCCGGGCGTGGCGTAAGCGGGAAGCTGCTCGGCCATGCGGGCGTCGAGCACTTGCAGATCGATGGTGTGCATCAGGGGAGTCGTTTCGAGAGATCGGCGATCAGTTCGCGCGCGAGGCTGAGCTTGTCTGCACGGGGCAATTCACGCTGGCCCTGCTCGTCGATGAGCAGCAGCGCGTTGTCGTCGCGGCCGAAGGTGGCCGGGCCCAGGTTGGCGACGATGAGCGGGATGCCCTTGCGGCGCCGCTTGGCCTCGGCATGCTCGGCGAGCTTCTCGCTCTCGGCGGCAAAACCCACGCAGTAGGGCGGCGTGTTCAAGGCCGCGACGGCCGCGAGGATGTCGGGGTTCTCCACCATCGCGATGCTCGGTGCCGCCACACCGCCCTCGGCCTTCTTGAGCTTGTGCTCATGGACCTCGGCCGGCCGCCAGTCGGCGACGGCCGCGGTGGCGATGAAGGCATGCTGCCCGGGCGCCAGCAGCAGCACGTTGTCGTGCATCTGGCAGGCCGTCTGCACATCGATGCGGCGCACCCCACGCGGCGTGGGCAAGTGCACCGGGCCTGCCACCAGCGTGACGACCGCGCCGGCCTCGACAGCCGCTCGGGCGATGGCAAAGCCCATCTTGCCGCTGCTATGGTTGGTGATGCCGCGCACCGGGTCGATGGGTTCAAAGGTCGGCCCGGCGGTGATCAGCAGCTTCTTGCCGCGCAGCGTCTTGGGCGCGAGGGCGGCCTCGACGTCTTCGAAGATCTCCTGCGCCTCCAGCATGCGCCCGTCACCGGTCTCACCGCAGGCCTGGTCGCCGCTGGCCGGGCCGATGATCGTCGCGCCGTCGGCCTGGATCTGCGCGACGTTGCGCTGCGTGGCCGGATGGGCCCACATCTCGCGGTTCATCGCCGGCACGACCAGCAGCGGGCAGTCGTCGATGCGGCGGGCGAGCGCGGTCAGGCTGATGAGGTCGTCCGCCCTGCCCTGCGCCAGCGCGGCGATGGCATCGGCACTGGCGGGTGCGACGATCATGGCGTCGGCCTCGCGGCTGAGGTTGATGTGGGCCATGTTGTTGGCCTGCCGCGCGTCCCATTGACTGGTGTAGACCGGGCGGCCCGACAGCGCCTGCATGGTCACCGCGGTGATGAAGGCCTCGGCCGCCTCGCTCATCATGACCTGCACGGTCGCGCCGGCCTTCACGAACAGCCGCGTCAGCTCGGCGATCTTGTAGCCGGCGATGCCGCCCGTCATCGCGAGCAGGATGTGCTTGCCTTGCAGCGGACTCGTCATCACTTCTTCCTGAACACCAAGTCCCAGACGCCATGGCCCAGCCGCAAGCCGCGCGCCTCGAACTTGGTGAGGGGCCGGTAGGCGGGCTTTTCAGCATAGCCGGCCGCGGTGTTCTGTAGCCGGGCTTCAGCCGACAGCACCTCCAGCATCTGCTCCGCATAGGGCTGCCAGTCGGTCGCGCAGTGCAGATAGCCGCCCGGTGCCAGGTGTTGCACCAGCTCGGCAACAAAGGCCGGCTGGATCAGGCGCCGCTTGTGGTGGCGCTTCTTGTGCCAGGGGTCGGGGAAGAAGATGTGCACGCCGGCCAGCAGCTCGGGGCCGATCATGTCGCGCAGCACCTCCACCGCGTCGTGCTGCACGATGCGGATGTTGGTCAGCTGCTTCTCGTCGATGAGCTTCAGCAGCGCACCGACACCGGGCTCGTGCACCTCGCAGCCGATGAAGTCGTGGTCCGGCAGCTTCTGCGCGATCTCGGCGGTGGCGCCGCCCATGCCGAAGCCGATCTCCAGCACCAGCGGGGCCTGGCGGCCGAACACCTGGGCGGGGGCGATGCGCTCGTGCTTGTAGGGCAGCACGAACTTGGGGCCCAATTCGGCCAGCGCCTTGATCTGGCCTGTGCCCATGCGGCCGGCACGGGTGACGAAGCTCTTGATGGCGCGGCGTGGCGGATGCTGCGATGGCTTGCTGTTCTGTTCGTCCATCAGCCGATTGTCGCCATGACCAGGGGCGTGGCGGCCACGTCCGTATCGCCGAGGCCAACGGCGGCGAGGTAGGACGCGACGGCGCGGTCGGCCGCGGCCTCGTCGGCCGCATGGATCAGCGCCAGTGGCTCGCCGGCGGCAACCCGCGTGCCGATGGGCTTGACGGCGGAGAACCCGACACGCATGTCGATGGCGTCGCCGGCCTTGCGGCGGCCGCCGCCCATCTCGACGATGGCCAGGCCGAGGTCGCGGGTCGCCATCGTCGTGATGACGCCGGCGCGCGGCGCAGCGACGGGCTTCACAACCGGGGCGGCGGCCAGATAGGCGCCGGGGCGCTCCATCAGGTCGGCCGGGCCGCCGAGCGCCGCCACCATCTGAGCGAACTTCTCAGCAGCGGCACCGGAATCCAGCGCCGCCTGCAGCTTCACGCGCGCTGCGGCGGTGTCGGCAGCGAGGCCGCCCAGCACCAGCATCTCCGCGCACAGCGCCAGCGTGACCTTGTGCAGGCGCGATTCCCGGTGCTCGCCCTTCAGGTAGCGGATGGTCTCCATGACTTCCAGCGCGTTGCCGACATCGCTGCCGAGGATCTGGTTCATGTCGGTGATCAGCGCACGGGTCTTCAGGCCCGCGCCACCGGCCACCGCGACGATGCTCTCGGCCAGCTCCTGGGCGAACTCTGGCGTGGATGCAAACGCGCCGTTGCCGCACTTGATGTCCATCGCCAGGCCTTCGAGCCCAGCCGCCAGCTTCTTGGACAGGATGGACGCGGTGATCAGCGGCACGCTCTCGACCGTGGCCGTCACGTCGCGGGTCGCGTAGAAGCGCTTGTCTGCGGGGGCCAGATCGGCGGTCTGGCCAATGATGGCGCAGCCAAGCGAGCGCACGATCTGGTCGAAGCGCAGCGGATCGGGCGTCGTCGTGTAGCCAGGGATGGCTTCGAGCTTGTCCACCGTGCCACCGGTGTGGCCCAGGCCGCGGCCGGCGATCATGGGCACATAGCCGCCGCAGGCCGCCACCATGGGCGCCAGCATCAGGCTGACCTTGTCGCCC
>JBKBOJ010000053.1:0-23002 GCA_046294815.1 Roseateles sp.
ACTTCATCGCCATCGCCTACCTGCGCATGTCCAAGCTCAAGCACCTGCCGGCCAGTCCGTTCGCGCCGGCGATGCCCCAGTGACAGTGTTGCTTTCCACACGAAACGACATGGAGCCGCGGGGCCTCGCTGGCGCTGCGCTTGCCGCTGACGACAAGTCGAGCAAGCTTGACCACCTCGCTGGCTTGCGCCGGCACTGTGGCCAGCATGCCTAGCGCCATGCCGAGGCAAATCCATCCCTTGCTAAGTTTCTTCATCTGCAACCCCAGCCAATCCAATGAGCTGTTGGGAGCGAGTTTTCTGCATTTCGCGCTTTACGGCCACGCCGTGGCGACGAACTGCACTTTTGAGGGGGCGAAATGCGGTTTGCATCGCTCAGGCAAGCCACAAAGCAAAACGGGCCCCAACGGGCCCGGTCCTGCTTGGCGGAGAGGGCGGGATTCGAACCCGCGGTGGGCTATTAACCCACACACGCTTTCCAGGCGTGCGACTTAAACCGCTCATCCACCTCTCCTGCGAGCCGAGCATCATAACGCATTGTTGCCCTCATGCAGCCAAGATGGGCTGCAACGCTGCCGCGCAGCGAGCTGTGTCGAACCCAGTATCGCTGCGACGATCGGACGCAATTCGTTGAGATTCTTGGGCGTGTCGATCCCTGCCTTATCTGGCTCGGGCGCGCCGGGGGAGAGGTTTCTTGGCCAGCAGCGCTGAGATCGCCCCGCCCGGCGGCGCGGGGCGCAGCCGGCCCGCACCGGCGGGTCAGCGGAAATCGTCCAGCACGATGCCGTGCCGGTGCAGCTTGTCGTAGAGCGTCTTGCGTGGCGTGCCCAGCAGTTCCATCGCGGCGGGCACCTTGCCCTGGGTGCGGCGCAGCGCCTGCTCGATGAGTGCCTTCTCGACCAGGTCCATCTGACGCGCCAGGTTCAGTGTGGGCACGGCCTGCAGCGCGGCCTGGGGGTCGAGGTCGTCCAGCGCGAGCACGAAGCGGTCGGCCGCGTTGCGGATCTCGCGCACATTGCCCGGCCAGTCGTGCGCCATCAGCTCGCGCAACTTGGCGGGCTGCAGCTCGGGTGCGGCGCGCTCGTAGCGCACGCAGGCCTGAGCGACGAAATGCTCGAACAGCAGCGGGATGTCCTCGCGCCGCTCGCGCAGCGGCGGGATGTGCAGCGTGGCGATGTTGAGCCGGTAGTACAGGTCGCTGCGGAACTCGCCGCGCTCGCCCAGCTCGCGCAGGTCGGCCTTGCTGGCGGCGATGAAACGCACGTTGATGGGCAGCTCCTCGTTGGAGCCCAGGCGTTCGATGCGGCGCTCCTGTAGCACGCGCAACAGCTTGATCTGCAGCGCGATGGGCATGGTCTCAATCTCGTCCAGCAGCAGCGTGCCGCCGTTGGCATGCTCGATCTTGCCGATGCGACGTTTGGCGGCGCTGGTGAACGAGCCGGGCTCGTGGCCGAACAGCTCGCTCTCGAACAGCGCTTCGGGCAGGCCGCCGCAGTTGATCGCGACGAAGGGCCGGTCGCGCCGCGCGCTCTGGTCGTGCAGGCAGCGCGCCACGAGCTCCTTGCCGGTGCCGGTTTCGCCGACGATGAGCACGTCGGCCGAGGTGCCGGCGAGGTTGAGCACCTGACGGCGCAGCTGCTGCATGGCCGGTGATTGGCCCAGCAGCGCGGCCTCGATGCCGTTGGCCCGCTGCAGTTGCTGGCGCAGCGCATCGGCCGAGTGGCGCAGTGTGCGCAGCTCCAGCGCGCGGCGTGCCACGTCCAGCAGCCGCTCGGGGGCGAAGGGCTTTTCGATGAAGTCGTAGGCGCCCGCGCGCATGGCCTGCACGGCCATGGCCACGTCGCCGTGGGCGGTGATGAGGATGACCGGGATGGCGGGGTCCGTCGTCTGCGCATGCGCCAGCAGCGCGCGGCCGTCCATGCCGGGCAGGCGCACGTCGGTGATGACGATGATTTGCGCGCCGGGCTGGATGTGGGGCAGAGCCTCCTCGGCACTGCGGCAGGCCAGCACTGTGAAGCCCTCCAGCTCCAGGGTTTGCGTCAGGCTGACGCGCACCGGCAGATCGTCCTCGACGAACACGATCTTGTAGCCCTCAAACATCTGCTGTCTCCGTTGCAGTCCAGGTCTCGACCGCGAGGTCGAACTCGAAGCTCATGCCATGCGCCAGTCGTTCGGCGCGCAGCGTGCCGCCGAACTCATGCACGATCTTGGCCGAGATGACCAGGCCCAGGCCCAGGCCTTCGCCGGCCGGCTTGGTGGTGAAGAAGGGTTCGAACAGCCGGGGCAGGTCGGCATCGGCGACGCCCGCACCGCTGTCCTGCACCTGCACCAGTGTGCGCCGGCCGTCGTCCTGCGGCGTGGCGCGCACGCGCAGCAGGCGCCGGGCCTCGTGCTGCATCGCGTCGATGGCGTTGCCAAACAGGTTGACCAGCACCTGCTCCAGCCGGTTCGCCTGCGCCAGCACGCGCAGGCCTGGCGGCACGTCGACCTCGACCTCCAGCCCCAGTGCCCGGCTACGGTGCTCCAGCAGCAGCAGTGCGGCGCGCACGCTGCTCAGCAGTGCGGTGCTGCCGGTGACCGGTTCGTCGGCCTTGCGCGCGAAGCTCTTGAGCTGGCGTGTGATCTGGCTCATGCGCTCGACCATGTCGTCCATGATCTGCAGGTTGGCGGCAACGGCGGCGTGCCGGCCACTCTCCAGCAGTCGCATCGAGTTGCGCGCCAGCGCACGCAGCGCGGTGAGCGGCTGGTTGATTTCGTGCGACAGGCCCGCCGACATCTGTCCCAGCACGGCCAGCTTGCTGGCCTGAAGCAGCTCGCCCTCGGTCTGCAGGCGCTGCGCGATCTGGGTCTTTAGCGCGTCGTTGGTCTGGCGCAGCTCGGCCGTCCGGCTGTCCACCAGTTGCTCCAGTTGCGCATGGGCCTGGCGCAGCTGAGCCTGAGCCTGCGTCAGCTGCTGCAGCGCGCGGCGCCGCGATGCCAGGTACAGCGCCAGCAGGCCAATGCTGGCGCCCACGGCCGCCCCTCCCCAGGCGGCGAGCTGGGCCTGGCGGCGCACTTCGCCGAGGTCGGACAAGGCCACCAGCCTCAGTCCCAGCGGCAGGATCAGGCGCTGCTGGGCCAGCAGCGTCGGCGAACCGGGCAGCGGCAGGCGCACCGGAGTGCCTTCGTGGGCCTGCAGGGTGGCCGGCAGGTCCAGGTCGGGGCCGATGGCTTGTGGATAGCGCGCGCTGGCCTGCAGCGCCGCGCGGCGCGAGGGCTCGGCGCGGTCCAGCACCGCGTACTTCCAGGCTTGCACCGAGCTCATGATGACCACGTCGTTCTCGTCGGCCACCAGGATGCGCTCGCGCTGGCTGCGCAGGCCCATGTCTACCCAGGTGGCCTCCAGCGGCGCCAGGTTGAAGCGCACGACCACCGCGCCCACCGCGCGGCCCGCCTGGCGCAGCGGGTGCAGCATGTAGAAGTCGGTGCTGCCGGTGCGCTCGTCGGCGGCAAAGAAGTGGCTGCGCTCGTCGGCCAGCGCTTCGAGCAGCCGGGCCGGCGGCGCCAGCGCCTCGCTGGCGGACAAGACCTGGCCCCGTGTGTCGGCGACGAAGATCTGGTGCGTCCCGGCGCGCACGTTGATGCGGGCCAGCATCTGGCTGGTCTCGCGGCGGCGCGCGGCATCCTGGGGGTGCTGCATCAGCGCCAGCAGCGCGGGATCGATGGCCAACACGCTGGGCAGATAGGCGTGGCGACCCAGTTCGGCCGCCAGGTTGCTGGCGTACAGCTCCAGCCGCTCGGTGCTCAGCGCCGAGAGCTGCTCGCGCCCGCTGCGTTCGCTGAGGCGGTGCGCCAGCGCAAAGCCCAGCAGCATCAGCAGGCCGGTCAGGACGAGATGGAAGCCCGGCCGGCCGAGCAGCCGGAGCAGGCGCAGCGTGCGAGGGCGGAAAGAATCAGGCAGGAACATGTCAGCGCAGCCGCGAGTGTGCCCACGCGGCGCCCGCTTCGGGAGCGTCGCGGCGGGTTTTTTGGGGGCTGGCGAAAAGCCGCCCTGCGTGCGTGCGGTTTGTGCGGATTTCCGCCCAGTTGAGCCTGCGCCACACTGAGCCCCGACGCGCTGGATCCGCCCCGTTGGACGAATCGAACGTTCCGCGGTTCTTGATGGTCGGTGAATACCCTTGAAACACTGCCGTGCGCCGCGTTTTGGCATGAGGGTTGCGATGCAGCCCGGGTCGATTGGCGCATGCTGCGTCCAACAACAAACTTGCTGGAGCCCTCATGGAGACTCTGATTCAACAGATCATCAACGGCCTGGTGCTGGGGAGCATGTATGCCCTGGTCGCCTTGGGCTACACGATGGTCTACGGCATCATCAATCTCATCAACTTCGCGCATGGCGAGATCCTGATGGTCGGTGCCATGGTGGCCTGGACCATGGTCACCTTTCTGGCCGACAGCGGCTTGCCTGGCTGGGCACTGATGCTGGTCGGTCTGGCCTGCGCCATCGTCGTTTGCTCGGTGCTGAACTTCTCGGTCGAGAAGATCGCCTACCGGCCGCTGCGCAACGCGCCACGGCTGGCGCCGCTGATCACGGCCATGGGCATGTCGCTGCTGCTGCAGGTGCTGGCCATGATCATCTGGAAGCCCAACCCCAAGCCCTTCCCGCTGCTGCTGCCCACTGAGCCCTTTGACCTGGGAGGGGCGGTCATCACCGTCACGCAATGCCTGATCCTGGGCCTCACGGTGGTCATCCTGTCGGCGCTGATGTACCTGGTGAACTACACCAAGCTGGGCCGCGCGATGCGGGCCACCGCCGAGAATCCGCGCGTGGCCGGCCTGATGGGCGTGAAGCCCGACTTCATCATCTCCACCACCTTTGTCATCGGCGCCGCGCTGGCCGCCGTGGCCGGCCTGATGTGGGCGGCCAACTACGGCACGGTGCAGCACACCATGGGCTTCATGCCTGGCCTCAAGGCCTTCACGGCCGCGGTGCTTGGCGGCATCGGCAACCTCGCCGGCGCCGTGGTGGGCGGGCTGCTGCTGGGGCTCATTGAGGCCATAGGCGCGGGCTACCTGGGCGAGCTGACCGGCGGCGTGCTGGGCAGCCACTATGCCGACATCTTTGCCTTCATTGCCCTCATCCTTGTGCTGACTCTGCGGCCCTCGGGCCTGCTGGGTGAGCGTGTGGCGGACCGGGCTTGAGGAGAGACCCCATGCAAGCCAAGAAACTCATCACTTTCCTGATCGCCGCCATCGCGCTGATGGTGGTGCCGCTGTTTGCGCAGCAGTTCGGCAACGGCCCGGTGCGCATCATCGACCTGGCGCTGCTGTATGTGCTGCTGGCGCTGGGCCTGAACATCGTGGTCGGCTACGCCGGCCTGCTGGACCTGGGCTATGTGGCCTTCTACGCGGTTGGCTCCTACATGTTCGCGCTGATGGCCAGCCCGCACCTGAGCGAGAACTTCGAGGCCTTCAAGGCCGCGTTCCCGGACGGGCTGCATGCGCCGATTTGGCTGGTCATTCCGCTGGGCGCGGGGCTGGCGGCGCTGTTCGGTGTGCTGCTGGGTGCGCCCACGCTGAAGCTGCGCGGCGACTACCTTGCCATCGTGACGCTGGGCTTCGGCGAGATCATCCGCGTGTTCCTGAACAACCTGGAGTACCCGGTCAACGTCACCAACGGCCCGCGCGGCATCGGTCAGATCGACTCCTTCCACATCTTCGGCATCAACCTGGGCAAGTCCTGGCAGATCGGTGACTACACGTTGCCGTCGGTGACGCTGTATTACTACCTGTTCCTGCTGCTGGTGGTAGTCAGCGTGGTCATCTGCTACCGGCTGGAGCAGTCGCGCATTGGCCGCGCCTGGATGGCCATCCGCGAGGACGAGATCGCCGCCAAGGCCATGGGTATCAATACGCGCAACCTGAAGCTGCTCGCCTTTGGCATGGGCGCCACCTTCGGCGGCGTGGCCGGCGCCATGTTCGCGAGCTTCCAGGGCTTCGTGTCGCCCGAGTCCTTCAGCCTGCAGGAGTCGGTGATGATCGTCGCAATGGTGGTGCTGGGCGGCATCGGCCACATCCCCGGCGTCATCCTCGGCGCGCTGATGCTGGCGGCTCTGCCCGAGGTGCTGCGCTATGTGGCTGGCGACATCCAGCAGATGACCGGCGGCCGCATCGACGCGTCCATCCTGCGCCAGCTGCTGGTGGCGCTGGCCATGATCACCATCATGCTGGTGCGTCCGCGCGGCCTGTGGCCAGCGCCGGAGCATGGCAAGACCGCCTCAGCGGCGAAGTGAGGGGAGCACGGAGCATGAGCACTCACGACAACATCGTCCTCAATGTCAGCGGCGCATCCAAGCGTTTCGGCGGCGTGCAAGCGCTGTCCGATGTCGGCATCCAGATCCAGCGCGGCCAGGTCTACGGCCTGATCGGCCCCAACGGCGCCGGCAAGACGACCTTCTTCAACGTCATCACGGGTCTTTACACGCCCGACGGCGGCAGCTTCTCGCTGGGCGGCGTGCCCTACACGCCGCAGGCGGTGCACCAGGTCGCCAAGGCCGGCATCGCGCGCACCTTCCAAAACATCCGGCTGTTTGCCGACATGACGGCGCTGGAGAACGTCATGGTCGGCCGCCACATCCGCACGAAGTCCGGCCTGCTGGGCGCCGTCTTGCGCACGCCCAAGTTCAAGGCCGAGGAGGCCGCCATCAAGGCGCGCGCCCAGGAGCTGCTGGACTATGTGGGCATCGGCAAATACGCGGATTACAAGGCTCGCACGCTGAGCTATGGCGATCAGCGCCGCCTGGAGATCGCCCGGGCGTTGGCCACCGACCCGCAGCTCATCGCGCTGGACGAGCCGGCCGCCGGCATGAATGCCACCGAGAAGGTGGTGCTGCGCGAACTGATCGACCGCATCCGCAACGACGGCCGCACCATTCTGCTCATCGAGCATGACGTGAAACTGGTCATGGGCTTGTGCGACCGTGTGACGGTGCTGGACTACGGCAAGCAGATCGCCGAAGGCACGCCGGCCGAGGTGCAGAGCAACGAGAAGGTGATCGAGGCCTACCTCGGTGCCGGCCACAAACCTCATTGACGCAGCGGACGAAGAACATGGCAGACAACAAGCAAACGCTGCTGCAGGTCAGCGGCCTGAAGGTGGCTTATGGCGGCATTCAGGCCGTCAAGGGCATCGACTTCGAGGTGCGCGAGGGCGAGCTGGTGTCGCTGATCGGCGCCAACGGCGCGGGCAAGACGACCACACTGAAGGCCGTCACCGGCCTGCAGCCCATCGCCGCCGGCGACGTGATCTACCTGGGTGAATCCATCAAGGGGCGCGGCGCCTGGGACCTGGCCAAGAAGGGGCTGGTCATGGTGCCTGAGGGGCGCGGCACCTTCACGCGCATGACCATCGTCGAGAACCTGCAGATGGGCGCCTACAACCGCAAGGACGGCGAGATCCAGGCCGACATCGACAAGGTCTTCACGCTGTTTCCGCGCCTGAAGGAACGCGCCAAGCAACTGGCCGGCACCATGTCCGGTGGCGAGCAGCAGATGCTGGCGATGGGCCGCGCGCTGATGGCGCGCCCCAAGGTGCTGCTGCTGGACGAGCCGTCCATGGGCTTGTCGCCCATCATGGTGGACAAGATCTTCGAGGTCGTGAACGACATCCACAAGCAGGGCGTCACCATCCTGCTGGTCGAGCAGAACGCCAGCCGCGCGCTGCAACTGGCCAACCGCGGCTATGTGATGGAGTCCGGTGAGGTGACGATGGAAGGCGAGGGTCAGGCCTTGCTGACCGATCCCAAGGTCAGGGCCGCCTACCTCGGTGAATGAGATACGCCCGGCTTGCCGGGCGTTTCTTCTTGGCCTGCTGTGGCTCAGCCGAGCTTGACGAGCTTGCTGCGCGCCCAGTCGTCGGCCACGCGCGCCGGCGTCGAGTCGGCGCGCCGCACGCGCTGCAGCAACTCCTCCACGCGCTCGGCGATCCTGCTGACCTCGGCCATCACGGCCTGCTCGTCGCCCTCGCCGCGGTACTCGCGCGCCACGCTGATGATGCCGCCGGCGTTCACCAGGTAGTCCGGCAGATAGCAGATGCCGCGGCGCTGCAGCGCATCGCCATCGGCTGGCGTGGCGAGCTGGTTGTTGGCCGCGCCGGCAATGAGCTTGGCGCGCAGTGTCGGCACGGTCTGCTCGTTCAGCGCCGCGCCCAACGCGCAGGGGGCCAGCACGTCCACGTCCGTCCCCAGGATCTCGGCCACGTGCACGGCACGCGCGCCGAACTGCGCGACGGCTCGCTCGACCTTGGCGGCATCCACATCGGCCACCACCAGCCGGGCGCCAGCCTGGTGCAGGAAGGTCGCCAAATGCCAGCCCACCGCGCCCAGGCCTTGCAGTGCGACGCGTACGCCTTCCAGCGATGAGCGGCCCAGCACCAGCCGGACGCCGGCCTGGATGGCAACGAACACGCCCCAGGCCGTCTTGGGGCTGGGGTCGCCACCAAAGGCACCCTCGCGCGGGATGCCGCTGACGAAGGGCGTGACCGCCTGCATGCCGCGCATGTCGGCCGTGGTGGTGCCCACATCCTCGGCCGTGATGTAGCTGCCATTGAGCGACTGCACCGCGCGGCCGAAGGCGGCAAACAGGGCAGGGCGGTCGAAGGGCCCTTGGGGCTTGAGGATGACGGCCTTGCCCCCGCCGAAGGGCAGGTCGGCCAGCGCGTTCTTCAGGCTCATGCCTTGCGACAGGCGCAGGGCGTCGTTCAGCGCGGCGAGGTCGGAGTCGTAATGCCAGAGGCGGCAGCCGCCGAAGGCGGGGCCGCGCGCGGTGCTGTGCACGGCGAGGATGGCCTTCAGGCCGGTGGCTGGGTCGGTGGCGAGCAGCACGCGCTCGTGGGCGGCCTGCTCGGGCAGGCCGAAGAGGGAGGTCGGTGTCATGCGGAATGCGCTTGTGGCGCGGCAGTGGATGGAAAACGGCCGCACTTTTGGCGCGGCCGTCTCGCATTTTATGGACCCTGGAAGGCCCGGCTTCGGTAGGTCAGCACCAGCGTGTCGCGCCAGCCGCGCTCGTCCGCGTTCAGTGGCTGGATGGGGGTGGTCTCGTGGATCACGCGTTCGTCGTCGAGCAGCAGCAGCGTCCAGGGCTGGGTCATCGTGAAGCGCTGGCCGGCAGGGCCATGGGCTTCGAAGACGCGCGACTCGCCGCCCTTGATGTTGTGGCGGTCCACCAGCAGCACGGCGACGAAATCCACACCGTCACGGTGCGCGCCCTCGGGGGTCGGCCGGCCGATGCCATCGCTGGTGTCGATGCGAAACGGGTGGGCCTCGATGAACCAGGGCTGCTCGCCCTTGATGGCCGAGGCGACCCTCGCGATGCCCAGCAGCAGCGCGGTCCAGGCGGGCGACGCCACCATCTCTTGGGCCAGCGGCACGTACCAACGCTGGATGCCGCCGTGCAGCGCGTTGTAGTCCAGTGGCTGCCAATGGGCGCGGTGAGGCGCGAGCGTCAGTGAGTCGCCGTCCGCGACGAAGCAGCCGTGGCGGCGGAAGCGGTAGCGCCCGCCATCCTTCAGATAGCCGTCAGGCGGCAGGTCGTCCCAGCAGGGGCGCAGCGTTTCGAGTTCGGCGGCGCTGACGCCCAGCACGCCCAGCGAGGCCGGCGCCAGCACCGCCTCCCCGTTGCGCTGCAGGGCGCCGACGATATCGTCGGGGGCGGTCCAGGGCGGCTCGAACATGGCTCAGGCGGCGGTGTGCTTCTGACTCATGCTCGCCACGCGGCGGGCATCAGCCTTTACGGCCAACGGGCTCCTAGGCATTCCCATGCTTGTCGGCTTCGGATGTGAAGGCGTCGGCGTAGAACTCGTCCTGCGGCAGGCCGCACTGAGCGACGAAGTCCTGGCGCGCGGCATCCACCATGACCGGCGCGCCGCAGGCATAGACCTGGTGGCCGGAGAGGTCGGGCAGGTCCTGCATGACCGCGCGGTGGACGAAGCCGGTGCGGCCGCCCCAGCCCGCGTCGGGCTCGGACAGCACCGGCACATAGCTCAGCGTGGGCCATTCTGCGGCGACGCGTGCTGCCCAGTCGTGCAGATAGAGGTCAGCCTGCTTGCGCGCCCCCCAGTACAGCACCATGGGGCGCGCGGAGCCGACGTGCCGCGCGTGCTCGATGATGGCCTTGATGGGCGCGAAGCCCGTGCCGCTGGCCAGCAGCACGATGGGCTGGGTCGCATCCTCGCGCAGGAAGAAGCTGCCGAACGGGCCCTCCATGCGCAGGATGTCCTTCTCCTTCAGCGCGCCGAACACATGGTCGGTGAACTTGCCGCCAGGCATGTGACGGATGTGCAGCTCGATCTGGCCCGGCAGCGTGTGCGGCGCATTGGCCATGGAGTAGCTGCGCCGCGCGCCATCGCGCAGGATGAACTCGACATACTGACCGGCGCGGAACTGGAAGTTCTGGTTAGCGGCCAACTGCAGGGTCAGCACCGCCACGTCGGGCGCGGGCTTGACGATGCTGGTCACGCGAGTGGGCAGCTTGAGCACCGGGAACTCGCCGGCGCCGGGCACGCTGCGCGCCTCGACGACGCAGTCGGTCTGCGGCCGCGCGCAACAGGTCAGCACGAAGCCGGCGGCCTCTTCCTCGGCCGACAGCGCCTTGGGCTGGTGGTTGCCGTGGATGACGGTGCCTTCGAGCAGCTTGCTCTTGCAGGAGCCGCAGGCACCATCCTTGCAGCCATAGGGCAGGCCGACGCCGTTGCGGATGGCCGCCGCAAGCAGCGTTTCGTCGCCCTCGGTGGTGTAGATGCGGCCGGCGGGCTGTATGGTGATCTGGTGGGACATGGGCAATGAAAAAAGCAGCGGCCCAAGCACGGGCCGTAGACTGGCCGCCATTTTGCCCGACCCCCGAATGTCCCTCCCCACGCTCTTGATCATCGGCTGCGGCGACGTCGGCTTGCGCGTGCTGAAGCTGCTGGCCGGGCGCTGGCGCGTGCTGGCGCTGACCTCCAGCCCGGCGCGCGCCGTGGCGCTGCGCGCGGCCGGCGCCGTGCCGCTGGTCGGCAATCTGGATGAGCCGGCGACGCTCAAGCGGCTGGCGGGCCTGGCCGACCGCGTGCTGCACCTGGCGCCGCCGGGGCGCGACGGCGATGCCGATCTGCGCACCCGCCATCTGCTGGCTTCGTTGGCCCGCCGACCGCCGGCCGTGCTGGTCTACGCCAGCACCACCGGCGTCTATGGCGACTGCGGCGGCGCCTTCATCGACGAGACGCGCGCAACGAACCCGGCCACCGACCGCGCCCGCCGCCGCGTGGATGCCGAGGCCCAGCTGCGCGCCTTCGGCCGCCGTCACGGCACGCGCGTGAGCCTGTTGCGCATCCCCGGCATCTATGCGCGCGACCGCGCGGGTGGCCATCCGCGCGAGCGCCTAGAGCGCGGTACGCCTGTGCTGCGGCGCGAGGACGATGTCTACACCAACCACATCCATGCCGACGACCTGGCCCGCGCCTGCCTGCTGGCCCTGCTGCGCGGCCTGCCGCAGCGCGTCGTCAACGTCTGCGACGACAGCCAGCTGCTGATGGGCGACTACTTCGACCTCGCCGCCGACCTCGCTGGGCTGCCGCGACCCGAGCGCATCACACGTGCCCAGGCCGCCGAGCGGCTGAGCCCCATGCAGCTGAGCTTCTGGGGCGAGTCGCGGCGCCTGGCCAACATCCGGCTCAAGCGCGAGCTGCGCCTGCGGCTGCGCTACCCGACGCCGCGCGAGGGGCTTTAGCAGGCCTGACGTCTGCTCAGGCCGCCAGCAGCTGCCGCAGCACGTAGGGCAGGATGCCGCCGTGGCGGTAGTAGTCCACCTCGATGGCGGTGTCGATGCGCAGCGTCAGCGGCACGGTCAGCGTCGTGCCGTCGGCGCGCGTGACGGTCATCGTTGCATCGCCTTGTGGCTTGATGTCGTCGGCCAGCTGGATGTCTATGGTCTCGGCGCCGGTCAACCCCAGCGTCTCCCAGCTGGTGCCAGGTTTGAACTGCAGCGGCAGCACGCCCATGCCGATCAGGTTGCTGCGGTGGATGCGCTCGAAGCTCTTGGCGATGACGGCCTTGATGCCCAGCAGTTGCGTGCCCTTGGCGGCCCAGTCGCGACTCGAGCCCGTGCCGTACTCCTCGCCGGCGAAGATGACCGTGGGCTTGCCCTCGGCGATGTAGGCCATCGCGGCGTCGTAGATGGTCATCTTCTGGCCGTCCTTGAGTGTGTAGCCGCCTTCCTCGCGTGAGCCGTCCGCACGAGGGGGCAGCATCAGGTTCTTCAAGCGCACGTTGGCGAAAGTGCCGCGCATCATGACCTCGTGGTTGCCACGGCGCGCGCCGTAGGAGTTGAAGTCAGCCGGTCTGACGCCGTTCTCGATCAGGTACTTGCCGGCCGGCGTGGTCTCCTTGAATGAGCCTGCCGGGCTGATGTGGTCGGTGGTGATGGAGTCGCCGAACAGCGCCATCACCTTGGCGCCCTTGACGCCGGACTCCAGCGGCTTGGGCGTCATCGTGAAGTCGGCAAAGAACGGCGGCTGGGCGATGTAGGTGCTCTTGGGCCAGTTGTAGACCTGGCCTTGCACGCCCTTGATCGCGTCCCACAGCTTGCCGGGCTTGCGTGCGACCTGGTCGTAGTTGGCCTTGAAGGCCTTGGGCGACATGGCGTACTTCATCAGCGCATGGATCTCGTCGCTGGACGGCCAGATGTCGCCCAGGTAGATGGGCTTGCCCTGTTTGTTGTAGCCCACGGGCTCGGTCATCAGGTCGCGCATGACCGTGCCGGCGATGGCATAGGCCACCACCAGCGGCGGGCTGGCCAGGAAGTTGGCCTTCAGGTTGGGATGGATGCGCGCCTCGAAGTTGCGGTTGCCCGACAGCACGGCGGCGCAGACCAGGTCGTTGTCCTGGATGAGCTTGTTCAACTCGGGCGTCAGGTCGCCAGCGTTGCCGATGCAGGTGGTGCAGCCGTAGGCGGCCACGCTGAAGCCCAGCTTCTCCAGGTAGGGCAGCAGGCCGGCCTTGTCCAGGTACTCGGTGACGACGCGCGAGCCGGGCGCCAGCGAGGTCTTGATGTGGGGCTGAACCCTCAGGCCGGCCTTGACCGCCTTCTTGGCCAGCAGGCCGGCGGCCAGCATCACGCCGGGGTTGCTGGTGTTGGTGCAGGAGGTGATGGCGGCGATCAGCACGTCGCCGTTCTTGACCGGGATGCCAGACTCGGTCACGAACGGCTGGGCCAGTTTGCTCGCAGGCTGGTTGAAGCCGTTCTCGGTGACCGGCTTGCTGAACAGCTCGGCAAACTGGCGCGACAAGTGTGTGATCTCGATGCGGTCCTGCGGGCGCTTGGGGCCTGCCAGGCTGGGTGCCACCTGCCCCAGGTCCAGCGTGATGACGGAGGTGTAGTCCAGCTCGCCCCTCTTGGGCACGCCGAACAGGCCCTGCGCGCGCCAGTACGCCTCGAAGGCCTCGATCTCGGCCTTGCTGCGGCCCGTGCCCTTGAAGTAGTCCACGGTCTTGTCGTCCACCGGGAAGAAGCCCATGGTCGCGCCGTACTCCGGCGCCATGTTGGCTATCGTTGCCCGGTCGGGCAGGGGCAGGCTCGCCGTGCCCTCACCGAAGAACTCGACGAACTTGCCGACCACCTTGTGCTTGCGCAGCATCTCGGTGACGGTCAGCACCAGGTCAGTGGCGGTCACGCCCTCGCGCAGCCGCCCGGTCAACTCGAAGCCCACCACGTCGGGCGTCAGGAAGTACACCGGCTGGCCCAGCATGCCGGCCTCGGCCTCGATGCCGCCCACACCCCAGCCGACCACGCCGATGCCGTTGATCATGGTCGTGTGGCTGTCCGTGCCGACCAGGCTGTCCGGGTAGTAGACGCCATCGCGCCCCTTGTGCACGCCGCGTGCGAGGTACTCCAGATTGACCTGGTGCACGATGCCGAAGCCCGGCGGCACGACGCCGAAGGTGCGAAAGGCCTGCATGCCCCACTTCATGAACTCGTAGCGCTCGCGGTTGCGCTCGAACTCCAGCTTCATGTTGAGGTCCAGCGACTTTTTGGTGCCGTAGTGGTCGATCATGACCGAGTGGTCCACGACCAGGTCCACCGGCACCAGCGGTTCGATGGTCTTGGGGTTCTTGCCCAGCGACGCGGCCACGTTGCGCATTGCGGCCAGGTCGGCCAGCAGCGGCACGCCGGTGAAGTCCTGCAGCACCACGCGGGCGACAACGAAGGGGATCTCGTCCACGCGATCGGCGTTGGGCCGCCAGTTGGCCAACTGCTGGACATGCTCCGCCGTCACCTTCTTGCCGTCGCAGTTGCGCAGCACGCTCTCCAGCACGATGCGCAGCGACACGGGCAGCCGCGCCACGTTTGGGAAGGTCTCGGCCAACCTGGGCAGCGAGAACAGCTGGCCAGACTTGCCGGAGGCCGTGACGAAGCGACTCAGGGTGTTGGCGAACGCGTGAACGGCAGGTTTCGGCATGGTTACTCCTTTAGGATGACGGTCCATTCTGGCGAGCTTGCCGTGAGTTGTGTGAATTCCGTATCGAGTGCCCCCAGGGCGGCGCTGCGCCCAGCCCGCCGCCCGTGGGGGTCAAGCAACTCGGGAGCGGCCCTTCGTTTGCTTGAGAGGACTCGGCCTTGATGGCTGCGCCCGCTCGCCCCCGCCTCTTTCCGCTGACCTGGCCGCTGCTGCTGGAGCTGCTGCTGGGCATCGGCATCGGCGTCGTCGGCACCCTGCTCGCCGCGCGGCTGTCAGACGACAGCGCTGCCGCCTTCGGCCTGGCCAACCAGGTGTTCGCCGCCCTGTTCGTGCTGTTCCGCATCATTGGCGCGGGCGTCAGCGTGGCCGTCACCCAGGCATTGGGCGCCGGCCGGCGCGAGCAGGCGGACGCGGTGGCGCGCGCCACCGTGGGCGCCAGCACCTGGCTGGGGTTGGCGGGCGCCGCGGCGGCCCTGCTGGCCGCCGGGCCGCTGCTGTCGCTGGTCAATGCGCCGCCGGCAGTGGCCCCGCTGGCGGCAACGCTGCTGCGGGCGCTGGCGCCGGCGCTGATGCTGGACGCCTGGAACGCGACCATGGCCAGCGTCATGCGCGCGCACCTGCGCAGCCGCGAGGCGCTGGCTGTCGTGATCGCCATCCAACTGGTGACGCTGGTCGTGGCGCTGCTGACCATGCCCCACCTGGGCCTGCTCGGCTATGCGCTGGCCTGCCTGTGCGGTCGCGGCGTAGGCCTGGCGCTGCACATCACGCTGTGGCGCAGCCGGCTGAAGCTGCGGCTGCGTGCGCCGGACTGGTGGCGGCTGGTGCGGCCTCCGCTGGCCACCGTGCTGCACATCGGCATCCCCGGCGCGGCCGAGAACATCGCCTGGCGCCTGGCCTTCATGGTCAGCCTGGCGGCCGTGGCCCAGTTGGGCGCGCAGTCACTGGCCACGCATGCCTACACCATCCAGTTCATGCACATCATCCTGATCTTCGGGCTGGCCATCGCGTTTGCCACCGAGATCCTGGTCGGGCACATGATCGGGGCGGGGGAGTTGCATCCGGCGCATCGCTTGGTGCGCAAGGCGCTGGGCTTGGGCATCGTCGTCGCGCTGGTGGTTTCGACCGGTTTTGCGCTGGCCGGGCCCTGGCTGCTCAGGTGCTTCACGTCCGACCCTGACATCCTGTCGCTGGGCGGCACGCTGCTGTGGTGGACGGTGCTGGTGGAGCCCGGCCGCGTGTTCAACTTGATCGTCATCAACGCGCTGCGGGCCGCAGGCGATGCGCGCTATCCCGTCATCGCCGGTGCCGCGTCCATGGCGCTGGTGCTGGCCGGCGGCAGCTGGTTCCTGGGCGTCCACCTGGGCTGGGGCCTGGTTGGCGTGTGGGTTGCTTATGCCGCTGACGAGTGGATTCGAGGCCTGCTGATGTGGCGCCGTTGGGCGACACTGGGCTGGCTGCCCCACGCCCGTACGGCGCACCGCAAGCTGCGCCGGACCAGGGCAGGGTGAATCCGTATTTTTCTAGCCAGTAGAACTTGAGGGATGTTTCCTACAATGCGCGCCTTTCGCCGGAATCACGCCGTCCATCCCATGACTTCCACCCTGACACGACTCGCCCTGGCCCTGATGTTCGTCGGTGGCGCCACACAGGCCCTGGCCCAGTCCCAGCCCGCGGTGATCTTCGACATGGGCGGCAAGTTCGACAAATCCTTCAACCAGGCGGGCTACCAGGGCGCCGAGCAGTGGAAGAAGGAAACCGGCAAGAAGTACCTCGAATTCGAGATCAGCAACGACACGCAGCGCGTGCAGGCCATCCGCCGCATGGCAGAGAAGGGCGCCAGCCCCATCATCAGCATCGGTTTCGCGCAGGCCTCGGCGTTGCAGCAGGTGGCCAAGGACTTCCCCAAGACTCAGTTCGCCATCATCGATGCCAAGGTGGACCTGCCCAACGTGCAGTCCGTGCTGTTCAAGGAGCATGAGGGCAGCTACCTTGTGGGTGCCATGGCGGCCATGGTCAGCAAGAGCGGCAAGATCGGCTTCGTCGGCGGCATGGATATCCCGCTGATCCGCAAGTTCCAGTGCGGTTACGAGCAGGGCGCCAAGAAGACCAATCCCAAGATCGAGGTCTTCTCCAACATGACCGGCACCACCTCCACCGCCTGGAACGACCCGACGCGGGGCAGCGAGCTGGCCAAGGCCCAGTTCGCCAAGGGTTCGGACGTGGTGTTCGCCGCCGCGGGCGGCACCGGCGTGGGCGTCTACCAAGCTGCCAAGGACGCTGGCAAGCTGGCCATCGGTGTCGACAGCAACCAGAACCATCTGCAGCCCGGCACGATGCTGACGTCGATGGTCAAGCGGGTGGACGTGGCCGTCTACAACGTGCTCAAGGGCTGGAAGCCCGGCGTGCAGGTGCTGGGCCTGAAGGAAGGCGGCGTGGACTATGCCGTCGATGAGCACAACGCCAAGCTGCTGACGCCGGCGCTGAAGGCCAAGGTCGATGCGGTCAAGGCCGACATCATCGCTGGCAAGGTCAAGGTGGCCGACTACATGGCGGACAACGCCTGCAAGTTCTGACGCGGGCGTGAGCGGCATGACGCCCGCCGTCCGCCTCCAGGGCATATCCAAGCGCTTCGGCGCGGTGCAGGCCAACCGCGAGGTGTCGTTCGAGATTGCCGCAGGCGCGGTGCACGGCCTGGTCGGCGAGAACGGCGCCGGCAAGAGCACGCTGATGGCCATTCTGTACGGCTACTACCAGGCCGACTCGGGCCAGGTCGAGGTCAACGGCCAGCGCGTGCACATCGCGAACTCACAGCAGGCCATTGCACTAGGCATCGGCATGGTGCATCAGCACTTCATGCTGGTGGACACGCTGACCTGCCTGGAGAACATCATGCTGGGCGCGGAGGGCGGCTTCCTGCTGGGGCCGTCCAAGGCCAGAGTGCGTGCGCGATTGGTCCAGCTGATGCAGGAGACAGGCCTGCACGTGCAACTCGATGCCGTGGTGGCCGACCTGCCGGTGGGCGAGCTGCAGAGGCTGGAGATCTTGAAGGCGCTCTACCGCGGCGCCAAGATCCTGATCCTGGACGAGCCCACCGCGGTGTTGACG
This sequence comes from Roseateles sp., assembly GCA_046294815.1. Taxonomy (GTDB): domain Bacteria; phylum Pseudomonadota; class Gammaproteobacteria; order Burkholderiales; family Burkholderiaceae_C; genus Pelomonas. The sequence goes on from JBKBOJ010000053.1 coordinate 17,575, forward strand.
CCGCAGGAGACCGACCAGCTCTTCGTCACGCTGCGCCGGCTGCAGCAGATGGGCACCACGCTGATCCTCATCACGCACAAGCTGCGCGAGGTGATGAGCCTGTGCAGCGCCGTCACGGTGATGCGGGCTGGGCAGGTGGTCGAGACCCGGCCCATCGCGCAGTGGAGCGAAGAATCGCTGGCCGAGTCCATGGTGGGCCGCAAGGTCACGCTGGGCCGACCCGAAGGTCTGCAGGTGCGTACCGGCGAGGTGCGCCTGCAGGCCAGCGGCCTGCAGCTCAGGCATGCCAACGGCGTGCCGGCGCTGAAGGATGTGAGCCTGACGCTGAGGGCCGGCGAGATCGTCGGCGTGGCCGGCGTGTCGGGCAATGGCCAGAGCGAGCTGCTGGAGGTGTTGTCCGGACTGCGCGCGCCCGAGAGCGGGCAGCTGGCGCTGGGCGGTCAGGTCTTCACGCCCGATGCCTGGCTCGACACCGCGCGGGCCCGCACGCTGCGCTTGGCCCATGTGCCGGAGGACCGGCATGCGGTGGGCCTGGTGATGAGCTTTCCGGCCTGGGAGTCCGCCGTGCTGGGCTACCACGGCCTGCCCAAGTACCGCCGCGGCCCCGCCATGAACCAGGCCGCGATGAAGGCCGCCACGCGCGACATGCAGGAGCGTTTCGACGTGCGCCCGCGCGACGAGAACCTGGGCTCGTCCAAGTTCTCCGGCGGCAACCAGCAAAAGCTCATCCTGGCGCGCGAGATCGGCGAGCGGCCCACCGTGCTGCTGGTGGGGCAGCCCACGCGGGGCGTGGACATCGGCGCCATCGAGTTCATCCACAACCAGCTGCGTGCGCTTCGCGATGCTGGCTGCGCGGTGCTGCTGGTCAGCAGCGAGCTCGACGAGATCCTGGCGCTGGCCGATCGCGTGGTGGTCATGAACTGTGGCCGCATCACCGGAGAGCTGGCGATTGAAGACTGCGACGAGAAGCGACTGGGTCTGTTGATGGCTGCACAAGAAGAACGAGCGGTTGCATGAGCCAGCCGACACCACTGCCCCGCTGGATAGACATCGGCTTGCTGCCGCTGTGGAACCTGGTCATCGCGCTGCTGGTGGCCGGCCTGGTGCTCAAGCTCATCGGCCACAGCCCCTGGGAGGCGCTGACTGTGCTGCTCAACGGCGCCCTGGGCAGCGCCCGCGGCCTGGGCTACTCGCTGTACTACGCCACGACCTTCATCTTCACGGGGCTGGCCGTCGCGGTGGCCATCCATGCCGGCCTGTTCAACATCGGCGGTGAGGGCCAGGCGACGCTCGGCGGCGTGGGCGTGGCGCTGTTGGCGCTGTGGCTGGGCACCAGGCTGCCGGCGGCGCTGCTGCTGCCGCTGCTGGTGCTTGCCGCTGCGGTGTTCGGCATGCTGTGGGCGGCGCTGCCGGCCTACCTGCAGGCCTGGCGCGGCAGCCACATCGTCATCACCACCATCATGTTCAACTTCCTCGCCGCGGGACTGAACGGCTACCTGCTGGTGAACTGGCTGCGCCCGGCCGGCAGCATGGCGGTGGAGTCGGCCGAGTTTGCCGAGACTGCGCGCATGCCGAGCCTGCACCAGATCGCCGCGCTTCTGGGCTGGGAGCTGCCGTCGTCGCCGCTGAACTTCAGCCTGGTCATCGCGCTGGCGGCCTGCGGCTTCGTGGGCTGGTTCCTATGGAAGAGCGCCGCCGGCTATGCGGTGCGCGCCGTGGGCAGCGCGCCGCGTGCCGCCCACTATGCGGGCATACGGCCGCGTGCCCAGGTCATGCTGGCCATGGCCCTGTCCGGCGCGCTGGCCGGCATGGTGGGGATCAACGAAATCTCTGGTGTGCAGGGCAAGCTGACGCTGGACTTCGTCGCCGGCGCCGGCTTCACCGGCATCGCCGTGTCGCTGATGGGTCGCAACCATCCGGTCGGCATCATCCTTGCGTCGCTGCTGTTCGGCGTGCTGTATCAGGGCGGCGTGGAGGTCAGCTTCGAGCTGCAGGGCTTCAGCCGCGAGATGGTGGTCACGGCGCAGGGCCTGATCGTGCTGTTCTCCGGCGCGATGGCCAGCGTCAGCGCGCCGCTGTTCGCGCGGGTCTATGCCGCCATCAAGGGAGAGCACTGATGGATGAAGTGCTGATCGCGTCGGTGCTGGCGTCCACGCTGCGCGTCAGCGCACCGCTGCTGCTGTGCGCGATGGCGGGCGTGCTGTCCGAGCGCGCCGGCGTCGTCGACCTGGGGCTGGAGGGCAAGATGCTGTGTGCTGCCTTTGCCGCTGCGGCAATGGCCTCGGTCACGCAGTCCGCCGCGCTCGGCATGCTCGCCGCCATCGTGGTCGCTTGCAGCGTGTCGCTGGTGCACGGCTTCGCCTGCGTGACCAACCGCGGCGACCAGGTCGTCTCTGGCGTTGCACTGAACATGATTGCCGCCGGCCTGACCGTGGTGCTGGGCATCGCCTGGTTCCAGCAGGGCGGCCAGACGCCGCCCATCGCGCCCGAGGTGCGCCTGACGGCCCTGCTTCCCGCGTTCGCAGAGCCGCAGTCGGGCCAGTGGTTCGCGTCGGTGCTGGGCCATGGACTGCTGAGCCACAACGGGCTGGTCTACCTCGCCTTCGTGATGGTGCTGGCCGTCTGGTTCTTGCTTGAGCGCACTCGGCCGGGCCTGCGCCTGCGGGCCGTGGGCGAGAACCCGGCCATGGTGGAGGCGGCCGGCATGTCGGTGCAGGCGCTGCGCTACCAGGCGCTGCTGATGAACGGCGTGCTCTGCGGCCTGGCCGGTGCCTACCTGACGCTGGCGCAGAACGCCTCGTTCTCGCCCAATATGACGGCTGGCCGCGGCTTCATCGCGCTGGCCGCGATGATCTTCGGCAAGTGGAAGCCGCTGCCGACCATGGCGGCCTGCCTGCTGTTCGGTTTCCTGGATGCCGTGGCCATCCGCATGCAGGGCATGCAACTGCCGGGCATCGGCGAGGTGCCGGTGCAACTGATCCAGGCGTTGCCCTACATCCTGACCGTGGTGCTGCTGGCCGGCTTCATCGGCTCGGCGATTGCACCCAAGGCCCTCGGCCGCCCCTATGTGAAGGAGCGCTGACGTGGACCTGCCTCCCGACCTGCTGGACCGGCTGCTCGCCGAGTCGTTGCGCGCGCGCGAATTCGCGTATGCGCCTTACTCCAGGTACCGCGTCGGCGTCGCCATCCTCGATGAGCAGGGCCGCATCCACATCGGCGCCAACATGGAGAACGCGTCCTACCCGCAGGGCTGGTGCGCCGAGCCCTCGGCGCTGACGGCCATGCTGATGGCCGGGGGCAAGCGTGCCAAGGTGGCGCTGGTCACCGGTCCGGGGCCGGACATCATCACGCCCTGCGGCGGCTGCCGCCAGAAGCTCCGCGAGTTCTCCAAGCCCGAGGAGCTTGTCATCATCGCCGGCGATCCTGGCGGTATTCGCCAACGCTGGACCCTGGCCGAATTGCTGCCGCACAGCTTTGGGCCGGGGCATCTGAAGTTCTGAGGTTTCCCATGATCGACAACAAGACCCTGGACGCCGCGATCACCGCGAGCGTCGACAAGCTGCAATCCCTGTTCGGCACTGCGCCCGAAGTCGCCGTCGTGCTGGGCTCCGGCTGGGCCGGCGCCGTCAGCCATGTGCAGGACGCCAAGAACCTGCCCTACACCGAGCTGCCGGCCTTTCCGCAGCCCAAGGTCGAAGGCCATGTCAACGAGATCGTCGTGGGCCACATCGGCGCTCAGCGCGTGGTGTTCCTGCGCGGCCGCGCCCACACCTACGAAAGCGGCGACTGCACCGGCATGGCCGGCGCCATCCGCACGCTCAAGCGCTGGGGCGTCAAGCTGCTGCTGCAGACCAATGCCTCCGGCTCGCTGCGCAGCCACATGCCGCCCGGCAGCCTGATGCTGATCGCCGACCACATCAACGCGCCACAGCGCAGCCCGCTGGTCGGCGAGCCTGGCAGCCACCGCTTCGTCGACATGGTCAATGCCTACGACGGCGAGCTGCGCAAGCATGCGCTGACACTGGCCAAGCGGGAGAACGTGATGTTGGGCGAGGGCACCTACTGCTGGGCGCTGGGCCCGCAGTTCGAGACGCCGGCCGAAATCCGCATGTTCGCGGCCTGGGGCGCCGACGCGGTGGGCATGAGCACCGTGCCCGAGACCATCCTGGCCCGCCACGCGGGCTTGAAGGTCATGGGCCTTGCGCTGATGACCAACATGGCCGCCGGCCTGTCCGCCGAGGCGCTGACGCATGACCTCACGCTGAAGCAGGCGCAGATGTCCGGCGAGCGCGCTGCCGCTTTCCTGGCCGCGCTGGTGGCCAGCTTCAAGGACGTGGCGCTGTGAGCCTCGATCTGCATGCCGCGGCCCGCACGGCGCTGGCCTGCCTGGACCTGACCAGCCTGAACGACGCCGACACGCCGGCCGACATCGCCGCGCTGTGCCGCCGTGCGCAGACCTCGCATGGCCCCGTGGCTGCCGTCTGCGTGTGGCCGCGCTTCGTGGCCCAGGCGCGCGCTGCGCTGCCGGCGGGCATCCGAGTCGCCGCGGTCGCCAACTTCCCCGATGGCGCGTTGGACGTTCAGCGCGCGCTGGCCGACATCGCCGCGATCGCCCAGGCCGGCGGCGACGAGGTGGACGTGGTGCTGCCCTGGCGCGCGCTGCTGGCCGGGCAGTCCACCGAGGTGTCCGAGTTTCTGTCCGAAGTGCGCTACGCCTCGCAGCCGCTGACGCTCAAGGTCATCATCGAATCCGGCGAACTGCTTGACCCCGAGCGCATCGCCCAGGCCACGCGGCTGGTGCTGGCCGCCGGTGCCGACTTCGTCAAGACCAGCACGGGCAAGAGCAAAGTTGGCGCCACGCCCGAAGCCGCCGCGGTCATGCTCAAGGAAATCAAGGCCAGCGGCTTGTCAGCGGCGGGCTTCAAGGCGTCCGGTGGTGTGCGCTCGGTGATGGATGCCGCCGGCTACATCGCCCAGACCCAGGCCGCGCTGGGGGGCGATGCGCTGAACCCGCAGCGGCTGCGCTTTGGCGCCAGCGGCCTTCTCACCGACATCGAAGCCGTGCTCTCTGGCACCGAACCTGCAGCCGTCACAACGGCCTACTGACCCATGCTTGCCCAAGAAATCATCCGCGCCAAGCGCGACGGCCAGGCGCTCAACGAAGCGCAGATCCAGCACTTTGTCCGTGGCCTGGTCGACAACTCCTGGAGCGAAGGCCAGGTGGCAGCCCTTGGCATGGCGGTGTTCCTGCGCGGCATGGGCCGCGACGAGGCCGTGCTGCTGACACGCGCGATGATGAACTCCGGCCGCGTGATGCGCTGGCCCGACATGCCCGGCCCGGTGCTGGACAAGCACAGCAGCGGCGGCGTGGGCGACAAGGTCAGCCTGATGCTGGCGCCCATGGTGGCGGCCTGCGGCGGCTATGTGC
>JBKBOJ010000054.1:0-22519 GCA_046294815.1 Roseateles sp.
GCTCGTACTTCGCGACGGCCGACTACGTGAGCATGCACAACCATGACACGGGCACCTCCGCCGACAACCTGTACGGCACCCGGTTCACGACCAACAACAAGGTTTCGTACTTCACCCCCACCGTTTCCGGTTTCTCGTCGGAGATCGGTGTGGCCGCCGGCGAAGGCGCGCAGCCGCGTGCCATCGACGTGGCCGTCAACTACGACATGGGCCCCCTGCACGCTGGCTTCGGCTACGAAAAGGTCGGCAGCTACAAGCAGTACGCCATCCGTGGCCTGTACGAGCTGGGTGCTATCACCTTCGGCGGCTACTTCCAGCGCGAAGAAGTCAGCGGCTTCAAGAGCCGTGACGTCGGTCGCATCGCTGCGATGTATACCCTGGGCCAGTCCGAGTTCCACCTGAACGTCGGCGGCAGCAAGGCCGGCGGTGACGGTGCTTTCCGCACCGGCGGTGCCAAGCAGTACACGCTGGGCTACAACTACAACCTGAGCAAGCGCACCAAGGTCTACGGCTTCTACACCAAGACCGACTACAACGGCATCGGCCAGCAGGACTTCAACTCGCTGGCAGTTGGCGTCCGCCACAACTTCTGATTTCCGGATCAGACAAGCGAAAGCGCCCCGCGGGGCGCTTTTTTCATTTCTTCAGTCGCCAAACAAGTCGGGCGACCCCTTGTTGCCCGGCGGCGCCAGGCCGAGGTGGCGCCAGGCGGCCAGCGTCGCCACGCGACCGCGCGGCGTGCGCTGCAAAAAGCCTTGCTGGATCAGGTAGGGCTCGATGACGTCCTCGATGGTGCCGGCCTCTTCACCGATGGCGGCGGCCACGTTCTCCAGACCGACCGGCCCGCCGTCGAAGCGGTGCACCACGGCTTCCAGCAGCTTGCGGTCCATCAGGTCGAAGCCCTGCGGGTCCACATCCAGCATGGCCAGCGCCTTGTCGGCGATGCCGGCGACGATGCGGCCATCGCCCTTGACCTCGGCATAGTCGCGCACGCGGCGCAGCAGCCGGTTGGCGATACGCGGCGTGCCGCGCGAGCGGCGGGCGATCTCCAGCGCACCGTCCGGATCGATGGGGGCGCCCAGCAACCCGGCCGAGCGCGTCACGATGCGCTGCAGCTCGGCCGGCGTGTAGAACTCCAGCCGCGCGACGATACCGAAACGATCACGAAGCGGATTGGTCAGCATGCCGGCGCGCGTCGTCGCCCCGACCAGCGTGAAGGGCTGCAGGTCCAGCTTGATGGACCGCGCTGCTGGACCCTCGCCGATCATGATGTCGATCTGGTAGTCCTCCAGCGCCGGGTACAGGATCTCCTCGACGACCGGGCTGAGGCGATGGATCTCGTCGATGAAGAGGACGTCGTTCTTCTCCAGCCCGGTCAGGATGGCGGCCAAGTCCTTGGGCTTCTCCAGCACCGGGCCGGAGGTCTGGCGCAGGTTGACGCCCAGCTCGGCCGCGATGATGTGGGACAGGGTGGTCTTGCCCAGGCCGGGCGGGCCGAACAGCAGCACATGGTCCAGCGCCTCGCGGCGCTTGCGGGCCGCGCCGATGAAGATCTCCAGTTGCTCGCGCGCCTTGGCCTGGCCGACGTAGTCGTCCAGCAGCTTGGGGCGCAGCGCGCGCTCCAGCGCCTCCTCGCGGCTGGACGCGGGCGCGGCGCTGACGATGCGCGGCGCCGCGGCGAAGTCGTCGCCGAACTTGTCGGTTTGGATGCTCATGAGAGTTTCTTCAGCGCGAGCTTGATGCCCTCGCTGACGCCCACGTCGGGCGGCAGCGCCTTGAGCGCCGTGGCCGCGTCCTTCTCGCTGTAGCCCAGCGCGACCAGGGCCTGCAGGATGTCGGCCTGGTTGTCGTTGGTGACGGTGGCAGGGCGTGCGAGGTCAGGGCCCAGCTTGCCCTTGAGCTCCAGCAGCAGCCGCTCCGCGGTCTTCTTGCCGATGCCGGGCACCTTGGTGAGTCGGCCCAGCTCCTGGCTGGACACGGCCTGGGCCAGCTCGCTGACCGACAGGCCCGACAGCAGGCCCAGCGCCATCTTGGGCCCGACACCGCTGATCTTGATGAGTTGCCGGAAGGTGGCGCGTTCCTCGTGCGTGAGGAAACCGAACAGTTGGTGCGCGTCCTCGCGCACGGTCAGGTGGGTCAGCAGCACGGCCCGCTCGCCCAGGGCGCCCAGGTTGAAGAACGTGCTCATCGGCACGTCGACCTCGTAGCCGACGCCGGCCACGTCGATGACGACCTGTGGGGGCGTTTTCTCGGCGATGACGCCAGTCAGTCTTCCAATCATGGCCCGATTATCCGGGCCGGCTATGAAGCAGTTGAGAACGCTGCTGCGCGCTTCCCACGCAGGGCCATCCCCAAAGCCATCAATTTCGACCAAACAAACCCAGGCGCTGCGCTTCCAGCGCCGCCTCCGCGCGCGAGCTCACGTTGAGCTTGCGGTAGATCTGCTTCACGTAGTCGGCGATGGTGTGGCGCGACAGCCCCAGCTGCACGCCGATCTCGGGCAGCGTGTAGCCCTTGGCCACGCGCAGCAGCACCTCGGTCTCGCGGTCGGTCAGCGAGACCTCGTGCAGCAGCGCCTGCGAGCTGGGCTTGGCCTGGGCCGCGAAATAGGCGATGACCTTGCGCGCGATGGACGGCGACAGCGGCGGCTCGCCCTGGCTCATGCGCTGCAGCTGCTCAACCAGCAGCTCGCGTGACTGCTCCTTGAGCAGATAGCCGAAGGCGCCGGCCTGCAGCGCGGGAAACAGATGTTCGTCATCGTCGTGGATGGTGACGATGACCGACTGCACTTCGGGTTGCTTCTCGCGCAGCGCCGCGACAACGTCCACGCCGGAGCCGTCCGGCAGGCCCAGATCCAGCAGCGCCAGCGTGAAGCGCTGGCCGTTGACCAGCGACAGTGCATCCTGCACGCGCGAGCACTCGGTGATCTGTGCATTGGCGAAGACCTGCTTGACGAGGGACTTGAGCCAGGCGCGGATCTCCGGGATGTCTTCGAGCAGCAGGATGTGGTTCATGGGAGCCTCGGTGTCTTCAGCGGAATCGTCAGGCGAATGACAGTACCCCAGCCAGGGCCGGATTCGACCAGGCACTGGCCATGCATTTGCTTGGCGCGTGACTTCATGCTCGCCATGCCGTGGCCGCGATCCAATCGGCCGTCGAGTTCGGTGGGGATGCCCTTGCCGTTGTCCTGGATGGTCAGGATGAAGTCGCCGTCCTGCACCGCGGCGGTGATGGTCGCGTTGGTCGCGCCGCTGTGCTTGATGATGTTGGACACCGACTCGCGCAGGATGCGCGTGGTCTGCACATAGGAGCGGGCCTGGAAGGTGTGCTCGATGTCCTCGGCCGGGCTCTTCCACTCGGCCAGGATGTTGGCCTGGCTCAGGCGCGAGACGACCTCGGCCCGCCAGTCTCCCAATGCGTCGACCAGGTGCACCGGCTTGCCGGTCAGGCCGCGCACCGACAGTCGCATTTCCTCCAGCGCCTCGCGTGCCAGCGTCGAGATGCGGTCGGACTCGCTGGTGTGCACGATGGTCAGCAGCTTGGCGCCGAGGTCGTCGTGCAGGTCGGCGGCAATGCGCTTGCGTTCGCGCTCGGTGACCTGCTCCAGCTTCTGTTCGACCAGCTGGCTGTGGCTGCGCTCCACCTCGGCGATGCGCTCGGCCATGCGCTGTTCGATGAGTGCGGTGCGCTTCTCTGCTTCCACGCGCGCCTTCGCCACATCGTTCACCACCTGCAGCCCCAAGCCCAGCATCAGCAGCGGCAGCGTCAAGGTCAGCCAGGGCGACGCCGCCTGCCACATCGGCTCGCTGATCCACAGCAACAGCACGTCCGCCACCAGCGCCAGCATGGTGGGCGGCAGCAGCACCAGCATGAGCCGGAAGTCCGTGACCTCAGCGCCGTCGGGCTGCGCGCGCTGGCGCCAGCGCAGCCAGAGGGCCCAGCCCATGGCCGCCACCAGCTCCAGGCTCAGCACGTCGTGCCAGATCCACCCCAGCATGCCGACCTGCCCGCCCGACAGCAGCAGGCTGGCAGGCACCACCAAGCACTGGATCAGCAGCGCGTAGTCGATCCAGTCGCGCTTCCAATTCATCTGACGCAGCAGGTACTGCACACCGCACAGCACCAGCAGCGTCATCAGCAGCGGGCGCAGTCCGGCGCTGCTGGGGGCTGCCGCGGCGCGCAGCACCAACCAGCTCAGCATCATGTAAACCAGAAAGCTGGCGGGCCGGTCGCGCGGATGCAGGCTGGAGATCAGGCCCACCACCGTGGCCATCAAGGCCAGCATGGCGGCCACCCAGCCTTGCACGGTGCCGGCCCAGTCGGGGTCAGCGAGCGTCTGGGCCTGGGCTGCGGCCGGGCACAACAGCGTCGCGGCGAGCAACAGGGAGTGGCGCAGCAGGGGCCGGGAGGTCGTGGCCTGCGGCGCGGTCGGGGCTTTCATGGGCCGGCATTGTGCGGGAGCCCAGGCCCGCTCGCGCCGGGGAATGCACCAGCGACAATTCGTGCCCCGCTGCTTTGTCCTGCACCGTGATCCTGCGCTTTGCCCTCGAACCCGCCGACAACACTCGCCTGGCCCGCGTCTGCGGCAGCCTGGATGCCCACCTGCGCGACATTGAGGCGGCGTTGGGCGTGAAGATCAGCCGCCGCGATGCCGACATCCGCATCGATGGCGCCAAGACCGCTGCCGAGCGTACCCGTGCGTTGCTGGAGAGCCTGTATGAGCGGGCGCGGCGCCCGCTGTCCGCCGAGACGCTGCAGTTGGCGCTGGTGGAGGCCAAGGCGCCGCAGCCCCGGTCCGAGCCCAAGCCCGGCAGCAACGGCCCGCTGGTGCTGCGCACGCGTCGCGCCGATCTGTCGGCCCGTACGCCGCGCCAGCACCAGTATCTGCAGCAGATCCTGTCGCACGACATCACCTTCGGGCTGGGGCCGGCCGGTACCGGCAAGACATTTCTGGCCGTGGCCTGCGCGGTGGATGCGCTGGAGCGGGCCAGCGTGCAGCGCATCATCCTGACGCGGCCGGCGGTGGAGGCGGGCGAACGCCTGGGCTTTCTGCCCGGCGACCTGACGCAGAAGGTCGACCCCTATCTGCGTCCGCTCTACGACGCGCTGTACGACCTGTTGGGCTTCGACCGGGTGACCAAGGCCTTTGAGAAGGGCCAGCTGGAGGTCGCGCCGCTGGCCTTCATGCGTGGCCGCACCTTGAACCATGCCTTCGTCATCCTGGACGAGGCGCAGAACACCACGCCCGAGCAGATGAAGATGTTCCTGACCCGCATCGGCTTCGGCAGCCGCTGCGTCGTCACCGGCGACACCAGCCAGATCGACCTGCCGCGCGGCGTGGAGTCTGGGCTGATCGATGCGGAGCGGGTGCTGGCCAAGGTCAAGGGCATCGCGATGACGCGTTTCACCAGCGCCGATGTGGTCCGCCACCCGTTGGTGGCGCGCATCGTTGAGGCCTATGAGGTCCGCGCCAAGCGCCAGGTGCGCCCAGCATGAAGCCCGAACTGAGCCTGTCGCTGCAGTTTGCCGACCCGCGCCACCGCGCGCTGCTGTCGCGCCACAAGGTGCGGCGCTTCATCCGCGCGGCGCTGGAACTGCCGGGCGAGATCGCCGTGCGCATCGTCGATGCCGAGGAGGGGCGCGCGCTGAACCGCGAGTACCGCGGCAAGGACTACGCGACCAATGTGCTGACCTTCGACTACGCCCACGAGCCCGTCGTGGGTGCCGACCTCGTCATCTGTGCGGAAGTGGTGGAGAAGGAGGCGGCTGAACTGGGCATCCCGGTGCTGGCCCATTACGCGCACATGCTGGTGCACGGCACGCTGCATGCGCAGGGTTATGACCACGAGGAAGACGACGAGGCCGCCTGCATGGAGGCGCGCGAGAGCGAGATCCTCGTCGGCCTGGGGTTTGCCGACCCGTACGCGCGCGGCGTCTAGCGACTGCTCAGGTAGCGCTTGCGGCGGAACAGCAGCCACAGGCCGAACGCCAGCGCCGCGATCAGCGCCACCGTCTCCCAGAAGCCGGCCGGGCTCTTGATCAGCGGCATCCATTCGAAGTTCATGCCGAAGATGCCTGTGATCAGGTTCAGCGGCAGGAAGATGGCGGTCAGCACCGTCAGCGTGCGCATGATGCTGTTGGTGCGGTGGCCCAACGCGCTGAAGTGCAGCTGCACCGCCGACTCGGCCGAGGATTCAAGCCGGCGCACATGGCTGAGCACCCGCTCCACATGCTCCAGCACGTCGCGCGAGCGCACGCGCAGCAGTTCGCGCTCGCGGGTCAGCTGCGGGTCGCTGTGCACCGGCCATTCGTCCAGCGCGTCTATCCACTCCTGCAGCGCGCTGCGCTGGTCTTCGCAGATGTCTTCTAGCCGGTTCAGCGTGTCGCGGCTCTCCAGCAGCAGAGGCCAGTCGCTGAAATTGCTGTTGGGGTCCAGCAGCACGCGCTGCAGCGTTGCCAGCTGGCGTGTCAGCAGGCGGCGCAGCTCGAGGTAGCTGTCCACCATGTGGTTGACCATGCGCAGCATCAACTCCGCCGGGCTGGCCGGCAGCCGGGCGCCGCCGCGCGGATCGCGCTTGTCGCGGCCTTCGGTCAGGCGGTCCAGCTTGTTCGCAAAGTACTCACGCACCTGGCAGTCGGTCGGGTGCACGGTGATGAGCACGCGGTCGAACACCGCGAAGCCCACGGGACTCGTGTCGATGGCGCGCAGCGCCCGCTGTGCCGAGGCCAGTGTGCCGTGCTCGTCGTCGACGAACAGTTCCTGGCTGCCCGGGGCCGCCGCCAGGCGGCGGAACACCAGCATGTCGTACCAGGACGTGTAGTCGAAGTGCGAGGGCAGCTGGTTGTTGATCAGGTCCGATACATGCAGGTCCACCAGGTTGCCGCAGCCCCAGCGCGCGAGCGCCTGCTGCACCGCGGCCTCGCCGACCTCGAATTCGCGGCGTCCGTAGCCCAGCCACAGGAAGCCGTCGTCAGGCAGCGTGTCGGGCAGTGCCGGAAGCTCCGCGAAGCTGTCGGGCTGGATGTGGAAGACCCGCACTGGGTCAGCCCTGCTTCAGCAAGCGCGCGGCATCGAGCGCGAAGTAGCTCAGCACGCCGTCCGCACCGGCCCGCTTGAAGGCCAGCAGGGACTCCATCATGACGGCGTCGTGGTCCAGCCAGCCGTTGGCCGCGGCCGCCTTCACCATCGCGTACTCGCCGCTGACCTGGTAGGCAAAGGTGGGCACGCGGAACTCCTGCTTCACTCGGCGCACGATGTCGAGGTAGGGAAGGCCGGGCTTGACCATCACCATGTCGGCGCCCTCGGCCAGGTCCAGCGCCACCTCGCGCAGCGCCTCGTCGCTGTTGCCAGGGTCCATCTGGTAGGTCTTCTTGTCGGCCTTGCCGAGATTGGCGGCCGAGCCCACCGCGTCGCGGAAGGGGCCGTAGAAGCTGCTGGCGTACTTGGCGCTGTAGGCCATGATGCGCGTGTGAATCGCGCCGTGCGATTCGAGCGCCGATCGAATCGCTCCGATCCTGCCGTCCATCATGTCGCTGGGCGCGACGATATCGACACCTGCCTCGGCCTGCACCAGCGCCTGCCTGACGAGGATCTCGACCGTGGGGTCGTTCAGGATGTAGCCGGTTTCGTCAATGACGCCGTCCTGGCCGTGGCTGGTGAAGGGATCCAGCGCCACGTCGGTCAACACGCCCAGTTGCGGGAAGTGCTTCTTGAGCGCCCGCACCGCGCGCGGCACCAGGCCGTTCGGGTTCAGCGCCTCGGCGCCATCGGGCGTCTTGAGTTCGGCGGCGATGACGGGGAACAGCGCGATGGCCGGCACGCCCAGCGCCACGCATTGTTCGGCCGTGCGCAGCAGGTGGTCCAGGCTCTGGCGCGACACGCCGGGCATGCTGGCGACAGCATCCAGCCGGTTTTCGCCCTCGTGGATGAAGACCGGCAGGATGAGGTCGTTGACGCTGAGCGCATGCTCGCGCACCAAGGCGCGCGTGAAGGCATCGCGGCGCAGTCGGCGCGGACGCGCGGCGGGAAAGCTGGCAGGTGTCAGAAGTGAGCGGCTCACGGGCGAATCCTTGGTCTGCGGGGCTGCGGCCCGGCGCGTGATGGACAACACATCCCGGCATCATTTATTCGTGACACCGCCGCTCAAGCGCGCTAAACTGATTCGCGAATGATAGCCGCAAGGTCGTCATTCCCTGCTTTTCCTCCCTGAGCAGGAGCCTTAGCGTGATGACAGCGATAAGGCTTTCTCGGCCCCGGTTTGTACCGGGGCTTTTTTTTCGGTCTCGGGGCGTGCAGCCTCGCTGCGCAAGCCGCTCGGCACGGCCGCGCTGGGGTCTGCGACCCAGCGCCCCGAGGGCAACCCATGCCCTGCCGGGCTGGAAGTCGGCTTGGTGATCCGGCACTGCCCATAATCGCCGCATGCTCTGGGTCAAAGCCTTTCACATCGTCTTCGTCGCCGCCTGGTTCGCCGGCCTGTTCTACCTGCCGCGCATCTTCGTGAACCTGGCCATGGTGCCGGCCGACAGCCACGCGGAGCGCGAGCGCCTGCTGCTGATGGCCCATAAGCTGCATCGCTTCAGCGGCCTGTTGATGGGGGTGGCGCTGGTGCTGGGCCTTTGGGTGTGGCTGGGCTACGGTGCGACGCGCTTTGCCGGCAGCTACTGGCTGCATGCCAAGCTCGTACTGGTCGCCGCCGTGCTGGGCTATCACCACATGAACCGCCGCTTGCTGCGTGACTTCGAGGCCTTGTCCAACCGCCGCAGCCATCGCTGGTTCCGCGTCTACAACGAGGTCTCAGTGCTGTTGTTCGGCGCCATCGTGGTGCTGGTGACGGTCAAGCCGTTCTGACGGGGGGCAGGCGTGCGTCGCCGCCAAAGCTCCGCCACCTGGCTGCTGCTGGCCCACATAGGTCTGGTGATCTATGCCAGCCTCTACCCGTTCTGGCCCTGGCGCTGGCCGCCCGGCATGGGCATGCCCTGGTTGTTTGGCCTGCCCTGGCCGCCGCGCTTCTGGGCCTTCGACGTGGTGGCCAACCTGCTGGGCTACATGCCGCTGGGCTTGTTGGGTTTTGCGGCTGCCATGCGCTCTGGGTGGGGGCTGCGCGGCGCGCTGCTGCTGGGATTTCTGCCGGGGCCGCTGCTGTCGCTGCTGATGGAGACGCTGCAGTTCTTCCTGCCGGGCCGCGTGCCGTCGCTGTCGGACTGGGTGCTCAACGTGCTGGGCAGTTCGCTGGGCGTGCTGCTGGGCGCGCTGCTCAACGGCCTGGGCGGTCTGCGGCGCTGGGAGGACTTGCGCGACCACTGGTTTGGCAGCAGCAGTGCGCCAGCGCTGGCCCTGCTGGCGCTATGGCCGGTGGCGCTGCTGTACCCGACGCCGCTGCCCTTCGGTCTGGGCCAATGGCTGCCCTGGTGGCGCGAGTCGCTGGTGGATGCGCTGGCCGGTACGCCCTGGGCGCTGGCCTGGGGCGATGTCGCGGCAGTGGAGCACGAGCTGCCGCCGGGCCTGCAGTCGCTGGCCATCGGGCTGGGCTTGGTGGCGCCGGTGTTGCTGATGATCACCGTGGCGCGACCGGGGCTGCGCCGGCTGGTGCTGGTCGGCGGCGCGTTGCTGACGGGCCTGCTGGGCACGGCCACCGCGACGGCCATGGCCTTCGGCCCCGACCATGCATGGGCCTGGCTCAGCGATGCCACCCGGCCCGGTGTGGGGCTGGGGATGGTGCTGTCGGTGCTGGCCTGCCTGCTGCCGTCACGCGTCGCAGCGGCGCTGGGGTTGTTCGTGCTGTGCGCGCTGATCGGTCTGATCAGCGTCGCGCCCAGCGACCCCTATCTGGCGCTGAACCTGCAGGCCTGGGAGCACGGCCGCTTCGTCAACCTCTACGGCCTGACCCGCTGGGTGGCCTGGACCTGGCCCTTCCTGACGCTGATCTGGCTGACGGCCAGGTTGGTGCAGCGATCCGGGTGAACCCTGATCCGATGCGAGAATCTGTCGCGATGAGCTACTACCAGCGTCACATCTTCTTCTGCCTCAACCAGCGTACCAACGGCGAGGCCAGTTGCGCCGACCACGCTGCGCAGGGCGCGTTCGAACACTGCAAGGCCCGCGTGAAGCAGTTGGGCCTGGCGGGCAAGGACGGCGTGCGCGTCAACAAGGCCGGTTGCCTGGACCGCTGTGCCGGTGGGCCGGTCGCGGTCGTCTACCCCGAGGCCGTCTGGTACTCCTGGGTAGACCAGGCCGACATCGACGAGATCGTCGACAGCCACCTGCGCGACGGCAAGGTGGTGGAGCGTCTGCTGCTGCCGGACAGCGTGGGCCGATGAACGCGCAGACCGAGAAGCGCCTGGTGCCCGGCCCGGCCGGCGCGATCGAGGTGGCCATCGACCTGCCGCCAGGCGGCGCTGCGCCCCTCGGTACCGCGCTGATCTGCCACCCCAATCCCACGCAGGGCGGCACGATGGACAACAAGGTCGTGCAGACGCTGGCGCGGGCCTTCCTGCAACTGGGCTGGCGCGCCGTGCGCTTCAACTTCCGCGGCATCGGCCGGTCGGAAGGTGGCTGGGACGAGGGCCGCGGCGAGGTCGATGACGCGCTGGCGGTGTTGACCGCCGTGCGCGCACCCGGCGAGGCGCTGATCCTGGCCGGCTTCTCGTTCGGCGGCTATGTCGCCTCGCGCGCTGCGTTGCGCCTTGCCGAGCCGGCGCAGCGTCTCGTGCTGGTCGGCCCTGCCACCAGCCGCTTTGATACCGCCCCCGTGCCGGCCGACACCGTGGTCATCCACGGCGAGGTCGATGACGTGGTGCCGCTCTCCGCCGTGCTCGACTGGGCGCGGCCGCAGAGCCTGCCCGTCACCGTCGTCCCCGGCGTGGGCCATTTCTTCCACGGGCAGCTGCCGCTGCTCAAGTCCATTGTGGTGCGCGCCTTCGATCCGGCGCGCGCCTGAACGCATCCGATGAAACGACTCCTTGCTGCCTTCTCCGCCGCGCTGGCGCTGACCGCCCAGGCCCAAGCCCCGCAACCGCCCGAGATTGCCGCGCGCAACTACGTGCTGATCGACCTGACGGCACACAAGACGCTGGCCGAGCGCGACGCCGACACGCCGCAGGACCCGGCATCGCTGACCAAGCTGATGACGGCCTATGTCGTCTTCAGCGCGCTGCGCGACAAGAAGCTGACGCTGGAGCAGACCCTGCCCGTGTCCAAGCGTGCGTGGGACGAGCGCAAGGGCGACCCCTCGCTGATGTTCATCGACACGACGATGACACCCAAGGTTGACGAGCTGCTGCGCGGCCTCATCATCCAAAGCGGCAACGACGCCGCGGTGGCGCTGGCCGAGGGCGTGGCCGGCACGGTCGAGGGCTTTGTGCAGCTGATGAACCGCCAGGCCCAGGCCTGGGGCCTGAAGAACACCGAGTTCCGCAACCCCACCGGCATGAGCGAGCCTGGCCACAAGGCCAGCGCGCGCGACATCGCCACCATCGCGGCGCGCATCATCACGGACTTCCCCGAGTACTACGGCTACTACTCGCAGCGCGACTACACCTTCAACAAGATCCGCCAGGACAACCGCAACCTGCTGCTGCGCCGCGATCCCACGGTGGACGGCATGAAGACTGGCTACACCGAGGCGGCCGGCTACTGCCTGGTGGCCAGCGCCAATCGCGACTTTCCGAACGGCAAGCGCCGGCTGCTCAGCGTCGTCATGGGCGCCAGTTCCAAGGAAGCCCGCGCCAGCGAGAGCCAGAAGCTGCTGAACTGGGGCTACACGGCCTTCGACGCGGTCAAGGTCTTCGACGCCGGCAAGGCGATTGCTACCGTGCCGGTCTGGAAGGGCGAGGCCAAGGAGGTCAAGCTGGGCGCGCCGGACGCCGTGTTCGTCGCCGTGCCGCGCGGCGAGGCCAGCAAGCTGCAGACGCAGGTCGAGCGCACCGACCCGCTGGTGGCGCCGCTGAACAAGGGTCAGCGCGTGGGCACGCTGCGCGTGACCACCACCGCCGGTGCGCCGGTCGCCGAGGTGCCGCTGATCGTGCAGGAAGCAGTGCCGCTCGCCGGTCTGTTCGGCCGCGCGTTCGACTCCATTCGCCTGTGGATCAAGTGAGCGAGGACAGCGCCATGAATCAGCCGCCCGACACCCCGCCCGAACAGTCGCTGATCGAGTACCCGTCGCAGTTCCCGATCAAGGTCATGGGCGCGCATGTCGACGGCTTCGTCGAGGCGATTACGGCCGTCGCGCTGCAGTTCGACCCGGGTTTCGACGCCAGCACCATCGAGCGCCGCCCGAGCAAAGGCGGCAACTACCTGGGCCTGACCATCACCATCACGGTCACCAGCCGCGAGCAGCTGGACGAGCTGTACCGCACGCTGACGACGCACCCGATGGTCAAGGTCGTGCTGTGATCAGTTCGACGCGGCCTGCTCGTCCAGCGCCTTGACCTTGGCCCGCGCCGCGTCGTCGCCATTGCGGGCCGCCGCGTCGTACCAGTAACGCGCCAGCCGCGCATCGGCCTCCACGCCCAGCCCGGTCTCGAACATCGAGCCCACGATGTACTGGGCGCCCACGTCGCCGGCCTTGGCGGCTTGCAGGTACCAGCGGTGGGCCTGGACCATGTCCTGCGGCCGGCCGCGGCCGAGGTAGTAGCAGGTGGCAATGGCCAGCGCGCCATCGTCGCTGCCATGCTGGGCGGCGCGTTCAAACCAGCCGCAGGCGGCGCGGGCGTCGGGCTTGCCGCGCCGGCCCTGCTCGATCATTTCGCCCAGTGCGTTCTCTGCGCGCCCGTACTGCTGGGCGGCAGCCTGCTGCAGCAGCCGCCAGGCCCGGGCGTCGCTGGCGCCGGGCAGTTCGCGGCGCAGATGCATCATGGCCAGGTTGAACTGGCCCAGCGCCTCGCCCCGTTGCGCCGCGGCCGTGAAGCCGCGCGCCGCAGCCTGCAGGTCGCCGTCGTCGTAGGCGGCCAGCGCATCGGTCAAGCCGGCGGCCTGCGCCAGGGAGGTGGCCAGCAGCAGGGCAGGGAACAGTGCAGTCTTCATCATGGCGAGTCGGCCCGGACGGGCCAAGGCTTACAGGCCCTGCCTATGATGCCTGCATGATCGTCAAGACATTGGGGCGGGTGGATTACCTGCCCACGCTGGAGGCCATGCGCGCCTTCACGGCCACGCGCGACGCTGACACGCCGGACGAGCTGTGGCTGTGCGAACACCCGCCCACGTTCACGCAAGGCATTGCCGGCAAGCCCGAGCACCTGCTGCTGCCGGGCGACATCCCGGTCGTGCCCACCGAGCGCGGCGGCCAGGTGACCTATCACGGCCCTGGCCAGGTGACGGCCTATCCGCTGGTGGACCTGCGCCGGCTGGGCATCTATGTGAAGGAGTACGTGTTCCGGCTGGAGACGGCGCTGATCCAGGTGCTCGACAGCTACGGCGTGACCGGCCTGCGCGTAGCCGGCGCGCCGGGCATCTATGTGCGCCCGGCCGACCCGGGCGGCCACGCCCGGGCGGCCGGGCCAGCCGATCCGTCCAACCCGTTCAAGGGCCTGGCCAAGATCGCCGCCTTGGGCATCAAGGTCAGCCGCCACTGCACCTTCCACGGTCTGGCGCTGAACGTCGCGATGGACCTGGAACCCTTTCAGCGCATCAACCCCTGTGGCTATCAGGGGCTGGCAACCACATCCCTCGATAAAATCGGGGTTTTTACCGACTGGCCGACTGCGGCCTCCCGGCTTGCCGAGCGGCTCTCGGCCCAGTTGACACCATGACCGACACGACGAGCTACGACCCCACGATCAAGCAGAAGGCCGAGGCCAAGACCTCGCGCATCCCGATCAAGATCGTGCCGGCCGAGGTGCTGAAGAAGCCCGATTGGATCCGCGTGAAGGCCGGGTCGCCCAGCACCCGCTTCTACGAGATCAAGCAGATCCTGCGCGAGCACAAGCTGCACACGGTCTGCGAGGAAGCCTCCTGCCCCAACATCGGCGAATGCTTCGGCAAGGGTACGGCCACCTTCATGATCATGGGCGACAAGTGCACGCGCCGCTGCCCGTTCTGTGACGTCGGCCATGGCCGGCCGGACCCGCTGGACGTCAACGAGCCGCTGAACCTGGCCAAGACCATCGCGGCGCTGAAGCTGAAGTACGTGGTCATCACCAGCGTGGACCGCGACGACCTGAAGGACGGCGGTGCCGCCCATTTCGCCGAGTGCATCACCAAGGTTCGCGAGCTGTCGCCGACGACGCAGATCGAGGTGCTGGTGCCCGACTTCCGAGGCCGCGCGGACCGCGCGCTGAACATCCTGAAGGCCGCGCCGCCGGACGTGATGAACCACAACCTGGAAACCGCACCGCGCCTTTACAAGGAAGCGCGTCCGGGCTCCGACTACGCGTTCAGCCTGAACCTGCTGAAGCGCTTCAAGGAAGAAGTGCCGGGCGTGCCGACCAAGAGCGGCATCATGGTGGGCCTGGGCGAGACGGACGACGAGATCCGCCAGGTCATGCGCGATATGCGCGCGCACCACATCGACATGATCACCATCGGCCAGTACCTGGCGCCGTCCGGTCACCACCTGCCCGTGCGCCGCTATGTGACGCCACAGCAGTTCAAGCAGTTCGAGCAGGAAGCCTATGAGCTGGGCTTCACGCATGCGGCGGTGGGCGCGATGGTGCGCAGCAGCTACCACGCCGACCAGCAGGCCCACGCAGTCCTGAACCCGACCGCTTAAGGACTGACCGCCGGCCGTGTCGGACGCGGCTGCGGCGCTATCGGCGGCCCCTGCGGGTTGTCGTTCAGCCGCAGGAATTTGAAGCCCGCGAGCGCGGCCTTGTTCTGCCGCGCCTGGCGCGCATCGCGCTCGGCCAGGCCGGCGATGAAGCCCTGCAGCGTCTCCTCGCGCATCTGCGGCTTGGCCGAGTGCAGCAGCCTGCGCGAGCCATCGGGGCCGGTGACGATGAACCCGACGTGCGAGGTCCGGCAGCCGCGATGGCGGCCCGAGACGAGGCGGACCGGTGTGCTCGACGAACACCACGCAGTCGCTCTGGGCCAAGCGATACAGCGGTTGGGGGGCGCAGGTTTCGAACGGGAATTCGCCCTGCAGGCAGGGCCCATAGGGCTGGCCGATGTTCTTGCGCGTCAGCGCCGCGACGCGCCTGCTCAGCTCAGGCTGGTCCAGCTGCTGCCGACCAGCAAGCGGCCGACCTCGGCGGGCTGCATCTGGTAGAGCGGCATGTGGATCATGCCGGGCGCCGTGCGGCCATGCGCGCTTGTGCAGCGCCCATGACGTGAGTGGGCGCTCAGCTCTCGGTGAGCAGCTTCTCGATCAGGTCGTGCAGCGCGGCGAAATCGGGCTCGCCGACATAGCGCTTGACGATCTCGCCGCGCTTGTTGATCAGGAAGGTGGTGGGCGTCATCTGCACCCGGTCGAAGGCCTGGGCCACCGCGCCGGTGTTGTCGATGGCCACGCCGAACGGCAGCTGGCGGGTCTCGACGAACTTGGCGACGAAGGCCGGCGGGTCGTAGCTCATGGCGACGGCCAGCGTGTCAAAGCCGCGGTCCTTGAACTTGCGATGCGTGGCGACGATCTGCGGCATCTCCTTCACGCAGGTCGCGCAGCTGGTGGCCCAAAAGTTCACCAGCATGACCTTGCCGGCCCATTGCTGCGTGCTGGCCTTCTCGCCATTCAGCAGTACATAGTCCACCGCCGGCGCGCGCTCGCGGGCGCAGCCGGCCAGCGCGGCGGCACAGGCAAGGGCGAGGGCGGCGATGGCGCGGCGGCTAGGCATGGCCAGGATTCTAGGAGCCTGTCGGGCTTTGGATTGGGAGCGCGTCGGGCCGGGGTGATTTGCGGGGCGATTCGGCGTTGCGGGCTCCTAGAGAGCCGCTCAAGTCCTTCGCGACAGCTCGAACATCAGCAGTGCGGGAAGCGCGTCGGGCAGGTGGCGGCGCGAGATGCGGGCGATGTTGTCCTGGGTGGCGGTGGACAGCTGGGTGCGGTGCTCGCCGTCGAACATCTCGACGAAGGCCAGGTCGGGCGCGTCGTGGGCGATGCCGGCGATCAGGTGCAGCAGCGCGTCGCTGCGCTGGGCGGCGTCGAACAGCAGCGCATGCGGCAGGCCTTCGCGGCAGAACTGCTCGGCCTCGGCCACGCTGCCCACCACGTCCACCAGCATGCCCATGTGGCGCACGGCGGCCTGGGCCTCGGCCCGCAGCTCGCGGTTGGCCGACAGGATGAGCAGCTGGCAGCCGGCCAGCGGCCGCGAGTTGCCGCCCATGCGCTCGGCCTCGGCCTCCAGCCGGGCGTGCGTGCTGTCGGGCATGGGCGGTTCGTCGTCAGGCGCGAGCTGGTTGAACTCCAGCGTCAGCAGCGTGATGCCGGCCTCCTGCTCGCGCAGCGGCAGCACGCCCAGCGTGATGGCCGTCTGCTCCAGCAGGCGCCAGGCCAGCGAGTCCAGGCCCGGCGACGACGACTGCGGGGCGCTGTCATCGCCGAGCAAGTCCAGCGACCGGTGTGCGAAGCGGCAGCTCAGGCGCGCCTTGATCGGCCAGGGCGTCAGGTCGAGCCGCAGGTCCACCGACGAATGGGTGTTGGACAGCGCCCAGTCCATCAGCGCGTTCAGCAGCGCGAACAGCAACGCGCCGTCGGCCCAGATCTCGACGGGCTTGAGCGACTGGCGCACCTGCACGCCGCGTGCCTGGGTCTCGCGGCTGCGCTGGGCCAGCACACTGCGCAACATCTGCGTGAGGTGCTGGCGCTCGCGGTTCAGCCGCACCCGGCCCGAGGCCAGCCGCGCCAGCTGCTGGCCCAACATGCCGGCCGTGCGAGCCTCGTCCACGCTGCGGCGCAGCAGGCGCAGGCCGCGGCGGTCGATCTGGCCGGTGGTGGCCAGCTTCTGGATCTGCTCCAGCGCGGCGCTCAGCGGTCCGGCGATCTCGGCGCCGAGCTGCTGGACGATGTCCGCCCACTGAACTGGCGTGGGCTCGGGCGTGACGTCGTTGGCGGCGCAAACTGGCGCTGGAGAAGGCGGTGTGGACATGGACCCCAAAGCGGGCGATGGTTCTAGTGCTTGGTGTGCCGTGGGCTGGGTAGCGCATGCTCAGTGCAGCGCGGCGGGCTCTCCATCCCTCAGCCGGGGGGGAACCCTTGGTTCAGGGGTGGGTTTGCACTCAGGCGATCACGCCCGCTTCGCGCCATCTCGTGATTTCTTCCACAGAACAGCCGGCTTCTCGCAGCAAGTCGTCGCTGTGCTGGCCCAGCAGCGGCGGGGCGTGGCGGTACTGCACCGGCGTGGCGGAGAGTTTCATGGGGCTGGCGACCATACGCAGCTCGGCGCCCAGCGGATGCGCCATGCCCACCACGGCGCCGCGGGCCTGTGCCTGCGGGTCGGACAAGGCTTCGGCGATGGAGTTGATGGGGCCACAGGGCACCTTGGCGGCCTCCAGCGCGGCCAGCCAGTCGGCCCGCGAGCGTTGGCGCATGACGGCCGCCAGCAGCGGCACCAGCACGGCGCGGTGGCGCACGCGCTCGGCATTGGTCGCAAAGCGCGGGTCGGTTGCCAGTTCGGGCCGGCCAGCGATCTCGCAGAACTTGGCGAACTGGCGGTCATTGCCGACGGCCAGAATGAGGTGGCCGTCGCTGGCCTCGAACACCTGGTAGGGCACGATGTTCTGGTGCGCGTTGCCCATGCGGCCCGGCACCTTGCCGCTGCACAGGTAATTGCTGCCCAGATTGGCCAGCATCGCAAGCTGGGTGTCGAACAAGGCCATGTCGATGACCTGACCCTGGCCGGTGGCGTCGCGGTGGCGCAGCGCGGCCAGGATTGCGACGGTGGCATACATGCCGGTGAACAGGTCGGCCACCGCCACGCCCACTTTCTGCGGGCCGCCGCCGGGCAGGTCGTCGCGCTCGCCGGTCACGCTCATCAGCCCGCCCATGCCCTGGATCGCATAGTCGTAGCCGGCGCGCTCGGCGTAGGGGCCGGTCTGGCCAAAACCGGTGATGGAGCAGATGACGAGGCCCGGGTGCTCGGCCAGCAGGCTTTGGGCGTCCAGCCCGTAGCGGGCCAGGTCGCCGACCTTGAAGTTCTCGACCAAGACGTCCACCTGACCGGCAAGGCGGCGCACGATGGCCTGGCCTTCGGAGGTGGACAGGTCCACCGCCAGCGAGCGCTTGTTGCGGTTGGCGGCCAGGAAGTAGGCGGCCTCCGAGGTGTCACGGCCGTCGGCATCCTTCAGATAGGGCGGGCCCCAGGCGCGGGTGTCGTCGCCGCTGCCGGGGCGCTCGATCTTGATGACATCGGCACCCAGGTCGGCCAGCGTCTGAGTGCACCACGGGCCGGCCAGCACGCGCGACAGGTCCAGCACGCGCACACCCGCCAGGGCTTGGGGAGAGGGCATATCTTGCATCGCGGAATTGTGGCGGCGCGGCTGCCGATAATTCGCGCATGCAACGCTGTCATGCCGCCGGATTTGCCCTAATGCTGGCCCTGCTGGTCAGTGCCTGCCAGCCGACGCTGAACTGGCGCGAGCTGCGGCCGGCCGGCTTTGGCGTGGCAGCGGCGTTTCCTTGCAAGCCCGACGTTGAGCAGCGTCAGGCCAGCGGGCTGGCCCAATGTGAGGCAGGTGATCGCGGCTTTGCACTGTCTTGGGCCGAGGCGCCGCAGGCGACGCAGGCCGGCGCGGCGCTGAAGGCCATGGCGCAGGCGCTGGCCGCCAAGCTGGGCGTCTCGCTGCCGGTTGCTGCATCCTTGCAGGTGCCGGGCATGACGCCGCTGGCTGAGGCCGCGCAGTACCGGCTGGCCGGCACGCGTGGCGTCACGCGAGTAGCCGTGTTCGCCCACGGCGCCCGCGTCTACCAGGCCTTGATGACGGCGCCCTCGGACGACGCGGATGCCTGGGCCACTTTCGTGGCCGGGCTGCGCGTCGAGATGGCCCGCTAACATGCCGGCCATGACCCATCTGCTCGTGATCGCCCACGCGCCGCTCGCCTCCGCGCTGCGGCAGGTGGCCGAACACACCTACCCGGACTGCGCCCCGACGCTCAGCGTGCTGGACGTGCCGCGCGGCATGTGTGCCGAGGACGTCGAAGCCGCGGCCCGGGGCTTGATGGCTCGTGCCGCCGGCGCCGACTGGTTGGTGCTGACCGACGTGTTCGGCGCCACACCCAGCAACGGCGCCCAGCGCTTGGCGGGCGAGCGGGTCCAGGTGCTCACTGGCGTCAGCGTGCCCATGCTGTGGCGCACGCTGTGCTACACCGGCCAGTTGCCTTTGACCGACCTGGCGCGGCGTGCCGCCCAGGGTGCCGTCAGCGGCGTCGTCGCTACGCCCCCTTTGCCTTCCGTCGAATGATCAAGTCCACCCTCACCATCAGCAACAAGCTGGGTCTCCACGCGCGCGCCTCGGCCAAGCTGACCAAGCTGGCCGGCAGTTTCAAGTGCGACGTGTTCTTGAGCCGCAACGGCCGGCGCGTGAACGCCAAGAGCATCATGGGCGTCATGATGTTGGCCGCCGGCATGGGTGCGACCGTCGAGTTGGAGACGGACGGTGAGGACGAGCAATCCGCGCACGAGCAAATCACCGCGCTCGTCAACGACAAGTTCGGCGAAGGCCAGTGAGGCCGGCGCTCAGCCGGCCAGGCGGCGGAAGCGCGCTGGCAGGTCGGCGGTGCGCAGCAAGAGCGGCAGGTCGGCGGTGTTGAAGTCGGGGTCCCAGGCCGGCTCGCCCATCAGCTTGGCGCCGCAGCGCAGATAGCCGCGGATCAGCGCCGGCGGCTCCACCTGCAAGTCCTGACGCAGGTGCTCAATGGGCAGCGGCAGGCGCGGGCGCACGCGGCAGTCGATGGGCGCGAGATGCTGGCTGGCGATCTGCCGCCAAAGACTGGCAGCGAAATGGCCACCGTCGCGCATGCTGACGCTGGCGCAGCCGACGACCGTGTCCAGCCCGTTGCGGGCCATGAACTCCGCCAGCGCGCCCCAAAGTGCGAGGATGGCGCCGCCGCTGCGGTGCTCCACATGCACGCAGGCACGGCCGATTTCGACCAGCCGGGGGCGCAGCGAGCGCAGTCGGGTCAGATCGAATTCGGTGTCGCTGTAGAGCCCGCCGGCGCGCTTGGCAGCAGCCGGTGTCAATACGCGGTAGGTGCCCACGACCGGGCCAGGTTCGCCCGCCTCGCCACCCGCGCGCACCAGCAGGTGCTCGCAGTAGGCGTCGAAGATGTCGATGTCCAGGCCGGCAGGCGTGCCACGGGGGGGTGAAAGGCGGGCACCCATCTCGACGGCAAACACTTGGTGGCGCAATGCCTGGGCCTCGCGTACCTCCGCCTCGGTGCGCGCCCAGGCGACCGTGAGCCGCTTGGTCGCCGACGCTTGAGCGGCCTGCGCGAGGTTCGTGATCGGCGTCAGCGCGCGGGCGATGGTGTGGGTGTGTTCCATGCCCGCCATGCTGGGTGGCGCCGTTGACACCCGGGTGAAGGTCCTGTGAAAAAACCATGACGCGCCGGGCTCCCCGGTCAGGCTACATTGGCAGCCGGTTTTGCGAAAGGGCGCTGATGAGTTTCCAGGTGTTCGGCATTGCGGTGTCGCGCGGCGTGGCCATCGGTCGTGCCGTGCTGGTGGCGTCCAGCCGAGTCGACGTGGCGCATTACTTCGTTGCGCCGGATCAGGTGGAGGCGGAGATCGCCCGTCTGCTGAGTGCCCGAGATGCCGTCGCGCAGGAACTGGAGACGCTGAAGGCGGAGTTGCCCGACGACGCGCCGCATGAGTTGGCTGCGCTGCTGGACGTGCACCTGATGCTGCTGCATGACGAGGCGCTGACCGGCAGCGCCAACCAGTGGATCATCGAGCGGCACTACAACGCGGAATGGGCGCTGTCCGCCCAGTTGGAAGTGCTAGCCAGGCAGTTCGACGACATGGAGGACGACTACCTGCGCGAGCGCAAGGCTGATCTTGAGCAGGTCGTTGAGCGGGTGCTGCGTGCGTTGAGCGACGCGCAGGGCAACGCGCCCACGCCCATCGCGGCGCGCGATTTCGGCGGCGAGGATCCGCTGTTGCTGGTGGCTGCCGACATTGCGCCGGCCGACATGATTCAGTTCAAGCGCAGTGTCTTCCGTGGCTTCATCACCGACATCGGCGGCAAGACCTCGCACACCGCCATCGTCGCTCGCAGCATGGACATCCCGGCCGTCGTAGGCACGCGAGAGGCCTCGCGCCTCATCATGCAGGACGACTGGGTCATCATCGACGGCGATGCAGGCACGGTCATCGTCGACCCCTCCCCCATCGTGCTGGAGGAGTACCGGTTCCGGCAGCGCCAGAGCGAGTTGGAGCGCGCCAGGCTGGCCCGGTTGCGCCACACGCCGGCCGTCACGCTCGATGGCGAGCACATCGAGTTGCACGCGAACATCGAAATGCCGGCCGATGCAGAAGCCGCCATCGAAGCTGGTGCTACAGGCGTGGGACTGTTCCGCAGCGAGTTTCTCTTCATGAATCGCGGCGGGGCACTGCCCAGCGAGGAAGAGCAGTTCGTCGCCTACAAGGCTGCCGTCGAAGCCATGCGGGGCATGCCCGTCACGATACGAACGGTCGACGTCGGCGCCGACAAGCCGCTGGACCGCCTGACGGCCAACGAGCTTCGCCACGAGCATGTGCTCAACCCGGCGATGGGCTTGCGTGCCATCCGCTGGAGCCTGGCGGAGCCCAGCATGTTCCGGCAGCAACTCCGTGCCATCTACCGGGCAAGCGCTTTTGGCAAGGTACGGCTGCTGATTCCTATGGTCGCCCACCTCAGCGAGGTCCGGCAAATTCTGGAGACCATCAGGAGGGTGCAACAACAACTCACCGATGCTGGACACGCCTACACGCGGGTGGAACTAGGCGTGATGATCGAGATCCCTGCCGCAGCGGTCATGCTGCCGCTGCTGCTGCGCCACGTCGACTTCGTCTCTATCGGTACCAACGACCTCATTCAGTACACGCTGGCCATCGACCGCGCGGATGAGGCCGTCGCTCATCTTTATGACCCGTGGCACCCGGCCGTGCTTCAGCTGATCAGCCAGTCCATTGCGCATGCTCGCGCTGCGGGCAAGGGTGTGAGCGTCTGCGGCGAGATGGCGGGCGACCCCGACTTCACCGAAGTACTGTTGGCCATGGGCTTGCGTAGCTTCTCCATGCATCCCTCTCAGATCCCGGCGGTCAAGCAGCGCGTGCTGCGGGCGGACGCGCTCAGGTTGGCGGGCGCCTTGCCCAAACTGCTGCAGAGCGAGGACCCACGCGCGACGGCAGAGAAGGAACTCTCCAGTTCAAAGTCCGCCAGCGCTGCCGCACACTGAGTCGGTGTCATGAATTGAAGGCCCTAGCTACGGCGCCTCAGCAAAGCTTGCAGCGCCCGAAATTCTTGTGCTACAGTAGAGGGCTTCGCTGATCACAGCGCTGCGCTAAAGCGCAATGCAAGATCGGTGGGGTGGCGATTGAGAGGTTGCCAAGGCGAGAGAGTCGCCAAGTGCTTAGAAAAATTTTTGAAAAGCGCTTGACGACAGCTGCGAAAGTA
>JBKBOJ010000055.1:0-21554 GCA_046294815.1 Roseateles sp.
ATGCGGCGTTGCCGACTCGTTGTGGGGGATGGATCCCACGCCTCGTCGGCGCCTTGCCTCGCCCCGCAACTCTCCCCGGCGCGCGCCCGACCCAAAGCCCGACAGGCTCCTAGCCACACCGTGACGAGCGCCACCCGCACGCCAGCGCTGCGCTGACGCTCAGGCCAGCCGCGCCGAGATCACGCTGCGCAGCGCCTCGGCCAGCGCGCGCCGGTCGCGCCCTTGGCCGGCCATGGCCGGCAGGATCTGCACGTCAACCGCCAGGCCGCGCGCGGACGCGATGCGCCACAGGCTTTGCGCCAGCGACGTGCCGCCGATGAACTGCGCCGCGGTGCTGAAGCGCTCGCCCGGCTGGTGCCAGCGCAGCACCACCGGCAGCACCGGCGCGGCGGTGGACACCGCCGCCTGCAGCAGGTTGGCGTGGAAGGGCAGCAGCGCCGGGCCGGGCCCGGTCGTGCCCTCGGGGAAGACCGCCACGCAGTCGCCCGCCTGCAGCGCCGCGGCCGTCTGGTGCACCACGCGCAGCGCATCGCGCTTGCTTTCGCGCTCGATGAAGAGCGTGCCCACCCCCTCCACCAGCCGGCCCACCAGCGGCCAGTGCCGCACGTCGGCCTTGGACACAAAGCGCGCCTGCGGCAGCACCGCGTGCACGGCCGCGATGTCCAGCCAGGACACATGGTTGGCCACCAGCAGATGGCCGGCGGCCAGCGCCTGGCCCTCGGCCTGCAGCCGTATGCCCAGGATGCGCAGCGTCTTGACCGACCACCACTGGATGAGCTGATGCCGTTCGGCCTGCGGCAGCAGCTCGAAGCGCCGCTGCACGATCCACAGGCCGTGCAGCACATGCGGCACCAGGCGCGCGAGACGCCAGACGGCTCTCATGCGCCGGCTTCGTACGCGATGTGCCCCGCCACCAGCGTGCAGCGCACCCGCGCCGGCAGCTCGAAGCCGGTGCGCTCGAACGCGAACGGCGTGTGCTTGCCCTGGCTGGCCAGGCGTTCGGGCGTGACAGCCCAGCTGCTGCCGGCGTCGAACACGCAGACATCGGCCACGCCGCCTTCGACCAGCCGGCCGGCGCTGGCCGCCAGCGAGCCCAAGGCAGCGCCCAGCACGCGCACCGGCTCGGCCGTGACGACCGCCAGCGCGCGCTGCAGCGGCAGGCCGTCGTCCTGCGCCCAGCGCAGCGCCAGGCTCAGCAGCAGCTCCAGCCCGGTCGCGCCCGGCGTGGCCTCGGCAAAGGGCACGGCCTTCTCGTCGACGGTGACGGGCATGTGGTCGGACACCAGCGCATCCAGCGTGCCGTCGGCCAAACCGGCCCGCAGCGCGTCGCGGTCGCGGCCCTGGCGCAGCGGCGGCGTCAGGCGCATCGCCGAGTCGAAGTAGCCGATGTCCACGTCGCTCAGGTGCAGCGAGTTGATGGACACGTCGGCCGTGACCGGCAAGCCCTCGCGCTTGGCGGCGCGCACCAGCTCGACGCCGGCTGCGCTGGACAGGCGGCACAGGTGCACCCTCGCGCCGGTGGCTCGCACCAGCTCGAAGACGGTGTGCAGGGCGATGGTCTCGGCGCTGACCGGCACGCCGGCCAGACCCAGCCGCGTCGCCACCGCGCCACTGGCAGCCACGCCGCCACCCAGCCAGGCGTCCTGCGGGCGCAGCCAGACCGTGTAGCCGTAGGTCGCGGCATATTGCAGCGCGCGGTGCAGCACGACCGTGTCCTTGATCGCCACCTCGGCCTGCGAGAAACCGATGCAGCCAGCCTCGGTCAGCTCGGCCATCTCGGTCAGCGACTTGCCTTCGAGGTTGCGCGTCAGCGCGCCCAGCGGAAACAGCCTGCAGCGGCTCAGCTTGCGGGCGCGGAACTTGAGCATCTCCACCAGCCCGGGCTCGTCCAGCACCGGGTCGGTGTCGGGCGGGCAGACCAGGCTGGTCACGCCGCCGGCCGCCGCAGCGGCGAGCTCCGTCTCCAGCAGGCCCTCGTGCTCGTGGCCTGGCTCGCGCAGCCGCGCACACAGGTCCACCAAGCCGGGCGCGACGATCAGGCCGGTGGCGTCCAGCGTGCGGTCGGCCGTGAAGTCGCCCACGTCGCCCAGGCCCACGATGCGGCCGTTGGCGATGGCGATATCGCCCGTGCGGTCGAGTTGCGAGGCCGGGTCGATGAGGCGGCCGTTCTTGATCAGGATCTTCATGCTCATGCCTCGTTGCCGGCCAGGATGGCCATGACGGCCATGCGCACCGCGATGCCGAATGTCACTTGCGGCAGGATGACGCTGCTCTTGCCGTCCGCCACCTCTGACGCGATCTCCACGCCGCGGTTGATGGGGCCGGGGTGCATGACTATGGCGTCGGGCTTGGCCAGCGCGAGCTTGTCGGGCGTCAGGCCGAAGTGCTTGAAGAACTCGCCACTGCTGGGCAGCATGGCGCCGTTCATGCGCTCGTTCTGCAGGCGCAGCATGATGATGACGTCGGCATCGCGCACACCCTCGGCCATGTCGTGGCAGACGCGCACGCCCATGTCGCGCAGGTCGCCCGGCACCAGGGTCTTGGGACCAACCGCGCGGATCTCCGGCACGCCCAGGATGTTCAGCGCATGGATGTCCGAGCGGGCCACGCGCGAGTGCACGATGTCGCCCACGATGGCCACCGTCAGGTTGCGGAAGTCCTGCTTGAAGTGCCGGATGGTGTACATGTCCAGCAGCCCCTGCGTCGGGTGCGCATGGCGGCCGTCGCCGGCGTTGACCACGTGCACATGCGGCGCGCAATGCTGGGCGATCAGGTGCGGCGCGCCGCTCTCGCTGTGGCGCACGACGAACATGTCGGCATGCATGGCGCTCAGGTTGGCCACCGTGTCCAGCAGCGTCTCGCCCTTGGCGGTGGAGGAGCGCGCAATATCCAGGTTGATGACGTCGGCGGACAGACGCTTGGCCGCGATCTCGAAGGTCGTGCGCGTGCGCGTGCTGTTCTCGAAGAACAGGTTGAACACCGACTTGCCGCGCAGCAGCGGCACCTTCTTGACCTCGCGGTCGTTGACGGACAGGAAGCTGCCAGCGGTGTCCAGGATCTGCTCGATGACCGCGCGCGGCAGGCCTTCGATGGACAGCAGGTGAATCAGCTCGCCGTGCTTGTTCAGTTGGGGGTTGCGTTTGGAGAGCATCACCGGACTCCTGCTGGGCCGCCAGACTCGAAGCGGCTTCTTGCACAGCCCCGCAGGCCTGCGCGCCCTTGAGGGGCTGTGAACGAAGTGAACGTGGGGGGCATCACTTGACCTCGAAGCGGAAGCGGCCGTCTTCACCGCGCACCAGGCGCAGGCTCTGGTCGGCCTGCAGCGTCACGCGCGCCGCGGAGAACGCCGGCTCGATGGGCAGCTCGCGGCCGCCGCGGTCCACCAACACGGCCAACTGCACGCTGGCCGGGCGGCCGAAGTCGAACAGCTCGTTGAGGACGGCGCGCGTCGTGCGGCCGGTGTAGAGCACATCGTCGATCAGCAGGATGTGGCGGCCGTTGACGTCGAAGGGCAGCTTGGTGTGGTCCGCATTGGCGAGGCCGCGCGAGCCGAAGTCGTCGCGGTGCATCGCGCTGGAGATGGTGCCAGCCACCAGCCCCAGGTCGGCCGCCAGCCGCTCCGCCACCCAGGCGCCGCCGCTCCAGATGCCCACCAGGGCGGTGTCGGGGCTCAGCAGCCGCTGCACGCCTTTCTTCAGCTCAAGGTACAGGCCTTCAGCATCCAGCTTGAGTTCGCTCATGGGTGTTCTCTGAAAAACTGTTCAAGGATCAGCGCAGCAGCGGCGGCGTCCACGTCGTCGGCACCATCCGCCTCGGCGGCGACACTGGTGTAGCGCTCGTCCACCTCGAAGACCGGCAGGTGGTGGCGACCCGCCAGCCGGCGGCCGAAGGCCTGGGCCTTGGCCGTCATCTCGTGCGGCGCACCATCGGGGTGGCGCGGCACGCCGATGACCAGCGCGTCGGGCTGCCAGGTCTTGATCAGCGCCGCTATCGCCGAGAAATCGCCGCCCTTCACCGTGCCGCGCGGCTCGGCCGTGCCGAGCAGCCGGTTGCCGCTGGCCACGCCGATGCGGCGGGTGCCGAAATCAAAAGCGAGAAAAGACTGAAGCTGGCAAGCCGACACCGCGGCCGCCATCACGCATGCCCCGCATCGGCACTCAGCATGCGCGGGTCCACACCGAGCAGGGCCAGGGCCTTTTCGTAGCGCTGCTCCACCGGCGTGTCGAAGATGACGGCCGGCGAGGCGTCCACGGTGAGCCAGCCGTTGCGGCTGATCTCTTCCTCCAACTGGCCGGCAGCCCAGCCGCTGTAACCCAGCGTCACCAGCAGCTTCTTCGGGCCGGCGCCGTGGGACAAGGCCTCCAGCACGTCGCGGCTGGTCGTCATCTCCAGGCCGCCGGGCACGGCCAGCGTGGCGTTGTAATGCCTGCCCTCGGCATCCAGCGGCTCGTGCAACACGAAGCCGCGGTCGGTCTGCACCGGGCCGCCGTAGTAGACCGGCGCGCGGGCCAACGGCTCGGCAGGCGGGCTCAGCTCCACCTTTTCGAACAGCGTGCCCAGCGTCAGCGAGGTGGGCTTGTTGACGACCAGGCCCAGCGCGCCGTTGTCGTTGTGCTCACACAGGTAGACCACCGTGCCGGCAAAGGCCTCGTCGGCCATGCCCGGCATGGCGATGAGGAACTGGTTGGTCAGGGAAATCCGGTCGGCGGCCATGGTGATCATTTTATTCTGCGGACATGGACAAGCCCCTGACCCGCGCCCTCGTCTGGTTCCGTCGCGACCTGCGCGCCGACGACCATGCCGCGCTATACCACGCGCTGAAGAACGCCCGCGAGGTGTTCTGCGCCTTCGTGCTGGACCGCGACATCCTGGACGCCCTGCCCCGCGCGGACCGCCGCGTCGAGTTCATCCTCGGCGCGCTGCAGGTGCTGGACGAGGACCTGCGCCGACTGGGCGGCGCTCTGGTCGTGCGCCACGGCGTGGCGGCCGACGAGATCCCGCGGCTGGCCGCCGAGCTGGGCGCGCAAGCCGTGTTCACCAACCATGACGACGAGCCTCAGGCGCTGGCCCGCGATGCGCGGGTGGCGCAGCGTCTGGGCAGCTTCAACGCCGAGCTGCGCACGTTCAAGGACCATGTCATTTTCGAGCGCCGCGAGGTGCTGACGGCCACGGGCGGCGCCTACAGCGTGTTCACGCCCTACAAGAACGCCTGGCTGAAAAAGGTGGACCCGTTCTACCTGAGCAGCTACCCCGTCGAGCGCCATGCCCATGCGCTGGCGCGGACCGGGCTGGCCCAAGGGGTGCCAACGCTGCGCGACATCGGCTTCGAGCCCGCCGGGCTGAGCGCTCATGTCGGCCAGGGCAGCCGCGGCGCGATGGCGCTGCTGGACGACTTCCTGGACCGCATGGATCGGTATCACGAGAAGCGCGACTTCCCCGCCATCAAGGGCCCCAGCTACCTCAGCGTGCACCTGCGCTTCGGCACCGTGTCCATCCGCCGGCTGGCGCGGCTGGCGTACCAGCGCATGCAGGGCGGCGACCGCGGCGCCGAGGTCTGGCTGTCGGAGCTGATCTGGCGCGACTTCTATCACCAGATCATGCACCACCATCCCCATGCGATGCGCGCCGCCTTCCGGCCCGAGTACGACGCCATCCAGTGGGAGACCGGCGCCCATGCCGACGCGCTGCTCAAAGCCTGGTGCGAGGGTCGCACCGGCTTTCCGCTGGTGGACGCCGCGATGCGGCAGCTGAACGCAACCGGCTACATGCACAACCGCCTGCGCATGGTCACGGCCAGCTTCCTGACCAAGGACCTGGGGCTGGACTGGCGGCGCGGTGAGGCCTACTTCGCGCAGCAGCTGCTGGACTTCGACCTGGCTGCCAACAACGGCGGCTGGCAATGGGCCAGCAGCAGCGGCTGCGACGCCCAGCCCTATTTCCGCATCTTCAACCCCACGGCACAGAGCGAGAAGTTCGACGCCGAGGGGCGCTTCATCCGGCGCTACTGCCCCGAGCTGGCCGCTCTTGCGCCCAAGGCGATACACGCGCCGTGGGAACGCGCGCCGCTGGCCATGCAGGGGGTGGACTACCCGCGGCCGGTCGTGAACCATGCGGAGGCGCGCGAGCGCACGCTGGCGCGCTATGCCGTCGTCAAGACTCGCGCCGCCTGAACGCCAGGCGCAGCCCAGAAACGGCCGTTGGGCTGGCGCTGCTGGGCTCAGAACAACTCGATGTCGCTCTGCTGGGTCGCTTCCTGGATGAAGCCACTGGCCACCAGCGCCGCGTAGTTGTGCACCTGGTTGCGGCCATGCGCCTTGGCGTGGTAGACGGCCTTGTCGGCGCGCTCGAAAGCAGCCGCCGGCGAGTCGCCGCAGCGGACCTCGGTGAAGCCGATGCTGACCGTGATCTGCCCGACCTGCGGGAAGGGGTAGCGCTCGGTGTTCAGGCGCAGCCGCTCGAAGGCCGCGCCGGCATGGCTCTCCTCGTCGCAGCGCATCAGCACGACGAACTCCTCGCCGCCGAAGCGGTAAAGCAAGTCGTGGAAGCGGAACGAGCCGCGCATCAGGCGCGACAGCAGCAGCAGCACCTCGTCGCCGATCAGGTGGCCGAAGCGGTCATTGACGGACTTGAAGTGGTCGATGTCGATGACACCCAGCACATAGTGCGGCGTCGCGGCCTCGTGGCGGCGGTCCTCGACGTCGTAATTGGCGTCATGCCTGACCGGCAGGTCGGAGAGCACCTTCAAGAAGCTCTCGTCGAAGGTCTTGCGGTTCAGCAGCCCGGTCAGCGTGTCGCGCTCGGAGTAGTCCAGCAGGGCTTGGAAGTTGTGGTAGATGCGCAGCACGCTGCTGACCATGCGCTGCGCAGCCGTGCCCAGGCGCCGCGTGGACAGGATCTCGATGACGCCCACCACGTCGCGCTCCGTCGCGATGGGGAACAGGTAAACCCACTGGCCGCCCTGCGCCACTTGGGTGACGCTGCGGCTGCGCATGGCCTCGAGCCGCAGCGGATGGGCATCGACCCGCGGCAGCGCCTCGGCCTTGGACCACAGCGGATCGGCCGTCGCGATCGCGTCGCCCGCACGCAGGTGGGCCCGCGTCAGCCAGCGCTCGTCGCCGGGCTCGCCCACGCTGCGGTAAATGGCCACCACCTCGGGCTGCAGCAGGTCCCGCAAAGCCATCACCAGCGTGACGTCCATGACGTCGCGGTCACGGAAGCCGGTCAGCTCGGCAAGATGGTCGACAACATGGGACATGGCTTCAGGTCGAGGCGGCTTGCGTGTACTGGCGGATCAGGCCCAGCAACTGCTCTTCGTCGTAGGGCTTGCCGAGGTAATGGTCCACGCCCAGCTGGGCCGCGTAGTCGCGGTGCTTCTGCGCGATGCGCGAGGTGATCATGATGATCGGCAATCGGGCCAGACGGGCGTCGGCACGCATGTTGCGCACCAGGTCGAAGCCGTCCATGCGCGGCATCTCGATGTCGGACAGCACCACCACCGGCAGCTCGTCGCCGGCCAACCGCTCCATCGCGTCCAGGCCATCCTTGGCCAGCAGCACGCGCAGCCCCACGCGCTCCAGCAGGCGCTGGGTCACACGGCGCACGGTCAGCGAGTCGTCCACCACCAGCACCAGCGGCGCCTGCGCGGCCTCCTCGTCGGCCGGCGCCTGCGGCACCGCGCTGCCGGTGTCGGCATGGGTCGACAGCGCCGCCAGTCGGGCCTGAGCGTCAGCACCGTACCAGTCGGCCAGCGCGACGACGTTGTAAATCAGCGCCACGTCGCCGGAGGCCAGCAGGCTGATGCCCGCCAGGCCCGGCACGCGGTTGAGCTGCGGGCCGAGGTTCTTGACCACCACTTCCTGGTTGCCGACGACCTCGTCCACATGCAGCGCCAGCGCCGCCTGGGCGCTGCGCACCATCACCACGGGCGCATGGCGGCCATGGGTGTGGCCGCGCCCGGCCTCGCCGAGCAGACCGCCCAGCCAGTAGAACGGCAGCTCGACGCCGCCATGCTGCAGCTTGCCGGTGGCGTAAGCCGCCTCGACCGCCTCCACCGGCACGCGCTGCACCGACTCCATCAACGCCGCAGGCACTGCCACCACCTGCTCGCCGCTCTTGAGCAGCACGATCTGCGTCAGCGCAGTGGTCAGCGGCAGGCGCAGCAGGAAGCTGGTGCCCTGGCCGGCCGCGGACTTGATCTCGATGCTGCCGCCCAGCGTGCCGACCTCGGCGCGCACCACGTCCATGCCGATGCCGCGACCGCTGAGCTCGGTGACCTGGCTGGCGGTCGAGAAGCCCGGCGCGAAAATCAGGCGGCGCAGCTGGGCCTCGTCGGGCTCAGCGTCTGGCGCGATCAGGCCCAGTTGCACGCCACGCTCGCGGATGCGGGCGAGGTTGAGGCCGGCGCCGTCGTCCGAGAAGTTCAGCAGCACCTCGTTGCCGTGCTGACTGAGCTCGATGGCCAGCGTGCCCACCGGGTCCTTGCCGGCGGCGCTGCGGGCCTCCGGCAGCTCGATGCCATGGGCCACGCTGTTGCGCAGCAGGTGCTCGAAGGAGCCCGCCATGCGCTCGAGCACCGAGCGGTCCAGCTCGGTCTGGCCACCGCGGATCTCCAGCCGCACCTGCTTGCCGACGTCGCGCGCGGCCTGGCGCACCACGCGGTGCATGCGCTCGGCGATGCTGTCGAACTCCACCAGCCGCGTGCGCAGCAGGTCGTCCTGCAGCTCGCGCGTCAACCGCGACTGCGCGGCCAACTCGTCTTCGCCGGTCTGCACGTTGCGCGTCAGCGCGCGCTGCAGCGTGGCCACGTCGCCGACCGACTCCGCCAGCATGCGGGTCAACTCCTGGAAGCGGGTGTAGCGGTCGAACTCCAGCGGGTCGAACTCGCGGCCGCCCTGCTGCGCCAGCTCCTGCTGGGTGTGCATCTGGGCCTCGGCCTGCAACTCCAGCTCGCGCAGCTGGGCGCGCAGGCGCTCCAGGTTGTCGTCCAGGTCCAGCAGCGCGCCCTTCATCTGGGCCAGCTCGGACTCCATGCGGGCACGGCGGATGCTGACCTCGCCGGCCTGCGTGGCCATGCGCTCCAGCAGGCTGCCACGTACGCGCACCAACGCCTGGCCGATGGCCAGGCTGTCGCTGCCGGCCTCGACCTCGCGCGCGTTGGCGAAGCGGCTCCAGTCGATCTGGCGCTCGACCTGCGCTGCCTGCTCCTCGACCACCGGGGCCGGCGCTGCAAAGCCCGCCAGCGGCTCGGGCCGGGGCTCGACGCGTGCGGGTGGCGCGACGGGCGCCGCGGCCGCAGGCGCCTGCAGGCTCTGGCCCAGCGCCTCGAAGGCCTGCTCCAGCGCATCGCCGTCGTGCTGCAGCGCGGCCACCTGGGCCGCATCGACGCGGCCCGACTGCAGCAGCGCCTCGATGGCGGACTCCATCTGGTGGGCCTGTTCGCCCAGGCGCATCGCGCCGGCCAGGCGCGCGCCCCCCTTGAAGGTGTGCAGCGCGCGCATGCAGGCGTCGGAGCGCCCCAGGTCGTCGGGCTGGGCCAACCAGTCGCGCAGCGCGGCATGCAACTGCTGCAGCAGGTCGCAGCCTTCTTCCTCGAAGATGGGGTAGAGCTCGGGCTCGATCGCATCCGCCAAGCCCGGCTCGGGCT
Organism: Roseateles sp.; assembly: GCA_046294815.1. GTDB lineage: Bacteria > Pseudomonadota > Gammaproteobacteria > Burkholderiales > Burkholderiaceae_C > Pelomonas. Next base: position 9,644 of record JBKBOJ010000055.1, read on the forward strand.
CCAGCTCCACTGCCGTTGCTGGCGGGGCCGCGGGCGGCTCGGCGGCGTCCTCAGGCGCGACCGCGGTCAGCGTCGCATCGTCCAGCCCGGCGCCCTGCGTCTCAGGCTCGGCCGGCAGCGCGTCCAGCGCTGCGGCCTCGGTCAGCGACGCCTCCTGCGGCTGGTAGGCATGCAGCCGGGCGACCACGTCCGCATCATGCGGCGTCAGCAAGCCGGCGGCGAACTGGTGCAGCAGCCCGCGGATATCGTCCGCGGCGCGCACGAACAGCTCGGCATCGGCGGCCTCAAAGGCGACGGCGCGCTGCGCACGGCCCAGTGCATGCTCCAGCTCGCGGGCCAGCACGGACAGGTCCTCATAGCCCACCGTGCCGGCATTGCCCGCCAGCGCATGGGCCAGCACCTCGCAGCTCGAAGGCACGGGCGCGCTGGCGTGCTGCGCCCATTCGGCCAGGCCGGCGGCGAGCTTGCGCGACAGCTCGTCGGCCTCGTTGAGGAAGATGTTGAACAGCGCGCTGCTGATGCGCAGCGGCCCGATGCGCTTGAAACCCTCGTCCGGGTCGACCGGGGCCGGCTCGGGCAGCACCTCGGCCGAATCGCCCACCTCGTCCAACTCCGTGGGTGTGAAGTCCGTGGGCTGCAGCGCCGGCAACACCAGCGTGGTTTCCTCCGGTCGCTGCGGTGGCTCGGCGGCCGGCTCGGCCAGGGGCGCAGCAGCGCTGATGTCCTCGTCCAGCTCCAGCCGGAAACTCGGCAGCGTGGGCTCGTCGGGCATGACCGGCTCAGGCACGGCTTCAATGGGCGGCTCGCCGACATCTGGCGTGACGTCGGGGCTGGCCGGCTCGGCTGGCGGCGCCGCGGGTTCGACCAGGTCGAAGACGAACTCAGGCGCGAGCACCGCAGGCTCGGCGGCAGCGGGCTCGGGCACGGGTTCGGCCTGCACCTCGACCTCGGCCGGGAACTCGGTGAGCTCGACGTCCGGCGCCTCATCCAGCGGCAGGTCCAGGTCCGCCGCAGGGCCGATCACGGTGTCAGCCAGGGGTGCAGCCGCCACCGGCAGGCGCTCCCGGTTCAGGCGCAACGCATCGGCGCTGCGCCGCAACGGTTCGGCCTGATGAGTGCCCGGCTGCAGACCAGCGATCTGGTCGCGCCACTGCGCCACATAGTCCAGCGCCTCGGCGGTGAAGCCCAGCAGGTCGGCATCGGCCTGCGGGCTGGCCTCGGCCAGACGGGCGTTGTAGAGCTGTTCGCAGGCCCAGGCGCCTTCGCCGAACTCGTTCAGGCCGACCATGCGGGCACTGCCCTTGAGGGTGTGGAAGGCGCGCCGCACGATGGTCAGCTGGGCCTGGTCGGCCGGCGCGTCGCGCAGCGCCGCCAGCGCGGCCCGCGCGTTGCCAATGACCTCGCTGGCCTCCTCCAGGAAGATCTCGCGCATCTCCGGGTCGTCGGCCACGCTGACCTCGGCCGGCGCCGCGGCCACGGGTGCGGGCGTCGGCGGCGGAGCGGACAGGTCCAGGTCCGGCAGGCTGAGGTCGGGCAGGCTGAGGTCGGGCAGGTTCAGCTCGGCCAGGTCGATGCGCAGCGGCTGGGTGGCCGCCATGGGCGGCTCGGCTGCCAGGTCCTCGTGGAAGCCGCTGGCCTCGAAGTCCGGCAGCTTGACGGCGCCTTGACGCCGCCCCATCACCGGCGCCAGCCGGCCGCTGGCCTCATCGAACTGGAACATGCGCTTGGCCAGGGCCGGCTGCACGCTCAGCATGTCAATCAGGAAGCCCAGAGCGCCCAGGTTGTTGGCCAGGCGCTCGAACACGTCGCGGGCACCCGGGCGGTCGAAATCGATCTCTGTGCTGGCCAGGGCGTCCACCTCGTCGCGCATGCGCACGGTGGCCAGGGCGGCCTGGTCCAGGCCCAATACGCTGAGCACGCCGCGCATGGCCTGCAACTGGCCGGGCACAGGGATGAGCAGCTCGCGCCGCGCGGGGTCGCGGAAGTACTCGTCGCACTGCTTTTCGACCTCGGACAGGCTGGCGCGCAGTTCGTGCACCACGCTGCCCAGCGTCTGGCGGTCAGAGACGCGGCGGTACAGGGCCTCCATCCAGTCTTCGAGCGGCTCGGGCGTCTGGCCATGGGCCACCGCGTCGACGCGGCTGGCCAGGCGACGCACGCGGTCGGCCTGCTCGGGCTGGTCGAAGGCGGCGTCTTCCAGCGCGGCCTCGACGTAGAGCAGGCTGGTGGCCACCTCCATCGCCAGCGCGGCGGGCGGCGCGGCTTTGGAGCGCTGCGTGGCGACGACGGCGCGCTGCAGCGTCTGCGCCAGCACCTCGCCGCTGGGGAACAGGCGGTTCAGCGAGTCGGCCAACGCGGCGAACTGCTCGTCCAGTCCGGTCAGGCGATGCTGGTCGCCCTCGGCGGCGCTGGACCAGCTCTCCTTGGCCGCCAGCACGCGGCGCTTGGCCTGGGCAACCCAGGCCGGGTCGATGCGGCCGAGGCTGGCGTCCTCGTAGTCACCGGCATGCTCATCGGTCAGCTGCCAGGCCTCGTGGACGGCGGTCAGCCGCGGGCCCGCGCCGCGCGTCAGCCGGCATTGGGCGCAGAAGAACAGCAGGTCCCTGGCCAGGCGTTCGGAAGCCTCCTCGCGGCCCAGCACGCGCAGCTCGTGCAGCAGCTTGGAGCCCAGGCGCTTGGTGTAGGCGTCGCTGCCCAGCAGACGCAGGGCCTGGCCCTCGAAAACGGCGGCGGCCAACTGCCACAGCGTGCGGCTGTTGCCGGCCGGCAGCGCGGCGGCCAGGCCGGCGCACAGGCCGGACAGGTTGGCCGCATGGGCGGAGTTGGGCTCGCGCATATGGCGCAGCAGCGCGGCCTCGAACGGCGCGCGCACGGCTTTAGGTGGCCGCGGCGCAACGCCCGGTTCCAGCGGCATCTGCCGCCAGCTCCAGTCCATGGGCCAGAGGTCGGCCGGGTGGATGCGCTCGGCACCATTGAGCTGCTGCAGGTCGCGGTAGCTGGGATAGAGCGCCAGCGGCGAGGTCTTGTTGCCGGCCAGCAGCCGCGCCACGTAGGACAGCAGCGCGAAGTCGGCGCGTTCGATGATGTCGACGGCGGACGCCTGCACCTCCAGCGGCCGCTCGGCCAAGCGCTGCACGGCCGTCTCGGCCGCGCGCAGCACGGTGGCTCCGGCTGGCAGGCCCACCAGCGACAGCACGCCGCTGACCTGGTGCAGCTGCGCCGCGGCCTGCTGCAGCGGGCCGCTGGGCTGGACCTCGGCGCCGAAGGTGGAGTTCTTGCTGTCGTTGCCGCCGCGCACGAGGCGGCGCAGCGTCTTGTGCACCGACTCCAGCGAACGGCGCAATTCCTCCTGCACCCAGGCCAGTGGGCTGAGGTCAGCCGGGAATTCGGAGTCTCGCAGGGAGCTGTCCATGCGTTGAGGCTTTCTCGCGCGGGGCGGGCCGAATCAGGAGACCTTGAAGCGGGCCACGGAAGCGCGCAGCGCCTCGGCCGACCGCGACAGCTCGTGCACCATCTGCGCGGTGGAGCGTGTGCCCTCCGAGGTCTGCTCGGTCACCGCGAAGATGTGCTGGATGTTGGAAGCCACCTCGTTGGCTTGCTCGGCCTCCTGCCGGGCCTGCGCGGAGATGCGCACGATCAGCTCGTCGAGCTCGCGGGACACCTTGTCGATGTCCTCCAGCGCCTTGCCGGCCGCGTCGGACAGCCGGGTGCCCTCCACCACGCCGCGCGTCGAACGCTCCATGGCGGCCACGGCATCCTGGGTGTCGGTCTGAATCGTCTTGACCAGCGCGGCGATGCGGCGCGTCGCATCGGCGGAGCGTTCCGCCAGGCGCTGCACTTCCTCGGCAACCACCGAGAAGCCGCGGCCCGCTTCGCCAGCAGACGCGGCCTGGATGGCGGCATTCAACGCCAGCACGTTGGTCTGTTCGGTAATGTCCGAGATCAGCTCGGTGATCTCGCCGATCTCCTGCGAGGACTCGCCCAGCCGCTTGATGCGCTTGGAGGTCTCCTGGATGGAGTCGCGGATGGCATTCATACCGGCGATGTTGTTCTGCATCGCGGCCAGACCCTGCTCGGCGGCCTGCCGGCTCTGGCGCGCCACCTCGGCAGTCGTCTGCGCCTGCGCGGACACCTCTTTGATTCGGTCTGCCATGCCCAGCACGGCCTCGCCGGTGGCGCGGATCTCGTGCAACTGCTCCTTGGACGCGGCCAGCAGGTCGGTGGAGGTCTGGTCCACCGCGCTGGTGGTGTCGGTCACGCGCGCAGCGGTCTGCTGCACCTGTCCCACCAGGTTGCGCAGTTCCTCCACGGTGTAGTTCACCGAGTCGGCGATGGCGCCGGTGATGTCTTCCGTCACCGTGGCCTGCTGCGTCAGGTCACCTTCAGCGACCGCGGCCAGCTCGTTCATCAGCCGCAGAATGGCGGCCTGGTTGGCGTCGTTGACGCGCTTGGCCTCGGCCTCCTCGGCCTCGGCGCGTTGGCGCTCGGCCTCGGCCAGCTCGGCGCGGCGGGCCTGGTCGGCCAGGTACAGACGCAAAAAGCCATAAGCGCCTGCCACCAGCGCGGCCAGCGACGCGACCAGCGCCAGGATCAGACCCCAGCCGGCACCGCCGGCCTTCTCCAGCTCGGCCGCGGCCTGCTCCAGGCCTTTGCGCAGCGGCTCCGAGTCGTTCAGGATGGCCGTCTGCGCCTCGCGCGCCGCCACCAGGCCCTGCAGGTTGTCCAGAATGGCTTTGGCGCGCGTGCGGGTCTGCTCGTACTGCGACAGCAGAGTCTGCAGCCGTTCCTTCAGCTGCGGATCACGCGCCGCATTCAGGCGCAACTCGGGGCTGCCGCTGATCAAAGCCTCGATGATGAGCTTGAAGGAGTTCAAGTCCTTGCCCAGCAGGAACACCGCCTCGGGGCTGACGCCTTCCTGCGTCAGGAACTCGTTGGCGCTCTTGCCGATGCGCTGCGTCAGCATGACCAGCTGGCCCACCGCGGAGACCTCGCCCGCGGAGGCGCCGATCTGCAGCGCCTGCGACGACACGGCCTCGGCGGACTCCAGCAGGTCGCTTGACTGGCGGTTGATGGCGCGCAGCGCATCACCCACCTGCGTCAGGACCTTCTCCTGGCTTTGCACGATCTTGGCGTTCTTCTCGGCACGCTCGACCAGCGGCATCAGCGCCTGCAGCGTGGGCTGCACCGCCGACGGTGCAATGGCCAGCTCGCCGCCCTCGCCAGTGCGCAGGTTGTTGACCACGCTGCTGAGCGTGCCGACCGATTCGCGCAGCTCGGCGAACGCGCTGGGATTGCCCACCAGCGCGGCAGACACGGACTTGGCCATGCGCTGCGAATGCATCAGCGCCTGGCCGGCGGCGCGCACCTGCGCGGCGCTGCGGTTGGAGCTGATCAGCACCGCCGTGACCGACAGCGCCGTGCCGACCAAGCCCAGCGCGACCAGGCCGGTCAGCACGCGCTGGCGGTGGCGGGACATGAAGTCGGCCAGCTTGCCGGCGCGAGCGCCCGCCTCGCTGCCCGCGGCGGTGGGGTCGGCCGCCAGCGTGGTGGGCGCGAAGCTGCTGCTGGGCGGGAACTCGCCGGTCGGCCCGGGTTCGGTGGGCAGGGCCGGCGAAATGATGGACGGGGCAAACTCGGCCGCGCCGAAGGCGTCGGCGCGCGTCGGCATCTCTGCGCCTGCCAGCGTCGAGTCGGTATTGCGCGTGGCGTCGAAAGCGCCGGCGCCGGTCGAGTCGATGGTCGTCTCTTCCGCCTCGGCCCGCTGGGGCGGCAGTTCATCGGCTTCGGACTTTCCCCTGATCTTGTCCAGCAGGCTCATCTCACCCTCGTTCTTCAATGTTGGTGACGTCCGCACTCCCATGCGGACCTCGGAACCATCTCGCATCCGTCACGCGACGATGTGCAGGAAGTCTTCCTGCCTCGACAGCGCATAAAGATTGATCTCTTGCCAATGGCGGCCAGCCTCGTCACGGCGCAACGCGCCGGCAAAGCTGGGCAGCGGTCCGGCCGGCTGCTCGGCGGCCAGCGGCAGCTGCTCGTCGCTGCGCAGGCCGGCCAGACGGTCCACCAGCAACGCGCAATTCAGGTTCAGCTCGCTGTTCATCGACACCAGCCGCGAGTGCGGCGGCACGGCGCGCGAGGCCGACGGCTCGCGCAGGCCCAGGTAGACGGCCAGGTCCACGACGGTGAACAGGCCGCCGCGCAGGTTGGCCACGCCGATCAGCCAGGGCTTGGCATAGGGCACGGGCTTGAAGGGCACGGGCGCGAAGATTTCGCTGGCCTGCTTCAATGAGAACAGCAGGCCGGCACCGGCACATTCCACCGCCAGCCAGTTGGCGATCAGTGTCGCATCGCGCGCAGCCTGCATGCGCTCGGCCAGCCGCTGTTGCAGTTCGCGCAGGGCAGTCTTGTTCGCCATGGGGTAGGGCGCGGGCTCAGCCCAGGGCCTTGATCTTGGCCAGCAGCTCTTCGGCCTTGACGGGCTTGACGACGTAGTCGCTGGCGCCCTGACGCATGCCCCAGACTTTGTCGGTCTCCTGGCCCTTGCTGGTGCACATGATCACCGGCACGCCGCTGTAACGCTCGTCGCGCGTGATCGCACGCGTCAGCTGGAAGCCGTTCTGGCCGGGCATGACGACGTCCATCAGGATCAGATCGGGCTTGGCCTCGGCCAGGCGCTTCATTGCCTCTTCGCCGTTTTCCGCCGTGCGCACGCTGAAGCCGCGCTTGACCAGCATCTCCGACAGCGCGTGCAACTCGGTCTTGGAATCGTCGACCAGGAGGATGTTGTGGATGCTCATGGCAGTTCTCGCTGAAAAATCGCGTCAGGGCCGGTGCTGCTGCACCGCCTGGAGCAACTGGTCCTTGGTGAAGGGCTTGGTCAGGTAGTCCTCGGAACCCACCATGCGACCGCGCGCCTTGTCGAAAAGACCATCCTTGGACGACAGCATGATCACCGGCACACCCGAGAACTGCGGGTTGCGCTTGATGATGGCGCAGGTCTGGTAGCCGTCCAGGCGTGGCATCAGGATGTCGCAGAACACCAGGTCGGGATGGAAATCGCCAAGCTTGGCCAGCGCATCGAAACCATCCTCGGCCAGCACGACCTCGTGACCGCCCTGCTTCAGAAAGATCTCCGCGCTGCGGCGGATGGTGTTGCTGTCGTCGATGACCAGGATGCGGATCGGGGCCGCACCAGACACTTGCTCGTTCAAACCTCGTCTCCTCTGGTCGTCAGCGCGGGACTGGTCCGGCCCCGACACGGTCAGATGCGCACCATCTCGAAGTCTTCCTTGCGGGCGCCGCAATCCGGGCAGGTCCAGTTCATGTCGACGTCGGCCCACTTGGTGCCAGGCGGAATGCCGTGGTCGGGATCGCCCGCCGCTTCGTCATAAATCCACCCGCAGATCAGGCACATCCAGGTACTGGGTTCGCTCACGTGTTGCTCAGGGTTTGCTCACTACAATCAAATCATTCTAGCCAGGGCCTGACGGCGCAATGCTGAGGGCAAACGCCTGTGCCGAGGGCGTCGGCAACGTCCTTTTGCGGCAGACTGCACGCTTTTCGGCAGCTGTTTGGCCGTGATCGACAACTCCTCCTCATGAGCTCAACACCCCCCAACGTCGTCCCCGACGCCGACCCATCCCACGACGAGCAGGAGAGCCCGCCGCCCGCGTGCGTGCTGAGCTTCAACGCAAGCGATGCGTCGGGCGCCGGCGGCCTGGCCGGCGACGTCGCCACCATCGCCGCGATGGGCGCCCATTGCCTGCCCGTCGTCACCGCCGTCGTGCTGCGCGACACGGCCGAAGTCTTCGAGCACCACAACCTCGACCCCGACACGATCGCCGAGCAAGCGCGCCACATCCTTGAGGACGTGCCCGTCACGGCCTGGAAGGTGGGCTTCCTCGGCAATGCCGAGGCGGTCAGCGCGGTCGCCGAGGTACTGAGCGACTATCCGGACGTGCCTCTGGTCACCTATTTGCCTTCGATCGCGTGGATGGATGAGGACGACCAGCAGCAGTACCTGGACGCGCTGCGCGAACTGGTGCTGCCGCAGACCGTCGTGCTGGTGGGCAACCACAAGACGCTGACCGACTTCCTGCTGCCCGACTGGGACAGCGAGCGCAGCCCGTCCGCGCGCGAACTGGCCGTCGCGGCCGCGCAGTCCGGCGCCCAGCATGTGCTGGTGACCGGCATCCAGTTGCCCAGCCAGTACGTGGACAACGTACTGGCCAGCCCGCAAGGCCCGATTGCCGGCGAGAAGTTCGAGCGCTTCGAGACCGCCTTCGTGGGCGCGGGCGACACGCTGTCGGCGGCGCTGGCAGCGCTGCTGTCGGTGGGTGCCGAGCTGCATTCGGCCGTCAGCGAGGCGCTGTCCTTCCTGGATCAGGCGCTGGACGCGGGCTTCCGCCCCGGCATGGGCAACGTGGTGCCCGACCGCTTTTTCTGGGCGCTGCCGCCGGCCGAGGGCGAAGCCGGCGAGACGGACGATTTCGCGCAGGACCCCGAGCCAGAACCAGCGCCCAAGACGCCTCGGCGCATGCATTGAATCCCGGCTGCGCAGCGGCGCCACGGTCAGACCGGTGCGGCGGCAGCCACCCGAGAACCTCCCCTTGCCGAGATCGGCCACCACCATGGCAACCAACACCGAGCTGTTCGAGCGCGCCGCGCGCGTCATCCCCGGCGGCGTGAACTCCCCCGTGCGCGCCTTCCGCGCTGTCGGAGGCACGCCCCGCTTCATCACCCGCGGCGAGGGTGCCTACATCTTCGACGCCGAAGGCAAGCGCTATGTCGACTACATCGGTTCCTGGGGGCCGATGATCCTGGGCCACGGCCACCCGGCCGTGCTGGAAGCTGTGACGAAAGCAGCCGCCGAGGGCTTCTCGTTCGGCGCGCCCACCGAGCGCGAGATCGAACTGGCCGAGGAGATCCTGAAGCTGGTGCCCAGCATGGACCAGGTGCGCCTGGTCAGCTCGGGCACTGAGGCGACGATGAGCGCCATCCGCCTGGCGCGCGGCGCCACCGGCCGGCCCAAGTTCATCAAGTTCGAGGGCTGCTACCACGGCCACACCGATGCGCTGCTGGTCAAGGCCGGCTCGGGGCTGGCCACCTTCGGCCACCCGACCAGCGCGGGCGTCACACCCGGCGCCGCGGCGGACACGGTGGTGCTGGAGTACAACAACGTCGAGCAGCTCGAGGCGGCGTTCGCACAGCACGGCGCCGAACTCGCCGCGGTCATCGTCGAGCCCATCGCGGGCAACATGAACTTCGTGCGCGCGTCCCTGCCCTTCATGACGGCGCTGCGCCGGCTGTGCACGCAGCACGGTGCGCTGCTGATCCTGGACGAGGTCATGACCGGCTTCCGCGTGGGCCTGGGCTCGGCGCAGGCGCACTACGCATCGCTCATCCCCGGTTTCGCGCCCGACATCTCGGTGTTCGGCAAGGTCATCGGCGGCGGCATGCCGCTGGCTGCCTTCGGCGCCAGGCGCGAGGTCATGCAACACCTGGCACCGCTGGGTGGCGTCTACCAAGCCGGCACGCTGTCGGGCAACCCGGTGGCCACCGCCTGCGGGCTCGCGACCTTGCGTGAGATCCAGAAGCCCGGCTTCTTCGACGCGCTGTCCGCCAGGACACGGCAGCTGGTCGATGGGCTGAGGGCCGTCGCCGCCGAGAACGGCGTGCCGTTCAGCGCCGACTGCGAAGGTGGCATGTTCGGCTTCTTCCTGCTGCCGCAGCTGCCGCAGAACTACAAGACCGTCATGACGACGGACCCGGACCGCTTCAACCGCTTCTTCCACGCCATGCTGGATGCGGGCATCTATCTTGCTCCAGCCTTGTACGAGGCGGGCTTCGTGTCGGCGGCGCACAGCGAGGCCGACATCGCGACCACGCTGGAGGCCGCCCGCGCGGCACTGCGCTGATTTCCCGACGCCCCTGGGGCGGACCGACATGCATCTTCACATCCTCGGCATCTGCGGCACCTTCATGGGCGGCGTCGCGGCGCTGGCCCGCGAGGCCGGCCATCGCGTGACCGGCTGCGACGCCAACGTCTACCCGCCGATGAGCACGCAGTTGCAGGCGCTGGGCATCGAACTGATCGAAGGCTTTGGCACCGAGCAGCTCGAACTCAAGCCCGACGTCTTCGTCATCGGCAACGTCGTCACGCGTGGCGAGCGCTTCCCGCTGATGGAGGCCATCCTCGACGCCGGCCTGCCCTACACCTCGGGCCCGCAGTGGCTGGCCGAGCATGTGCTGCGGGGGCGCCATGTGCTGGCCGTGGCCGGAACGCATGGCAAGACGACGACCACGTCCATGCTGGCATGGATCCTGGAACACGCCGGCCTCAAACCCGGCTTCCTGGTCGGCGGCGTGCCGCAGAACTTTGGCGTTTCGGCAAGGTTAGGCGAGGGAGCGCCCTTCGTCATCGAGGCCGACGAGTACGACACCGCCTTCTTCGACAAGCGCAGCAAGTTCGTGCATTACCGGCCGCGCACGCTCATCCTGAACAACCTCGAACTGGACCACGCCGACATCTTCCCGGACCTGGCCGCCATCGAGACGCAGTTCCATCACTTGGTCCGTACGGTGCCGGCCAGCGGGCGGCTGGTCGTCAACGCCCGCGAGGAGGCACTGCAGCGCGTCATCGCGCGTGGCTGCTGGAGCGAGGTGCAGCGCTTTGGTGCCAAGAAGGAAGAGGCCGGCATGCTGCGCGCGCGCGGCGAGCCACAGGCCTTCGACGTGCTGCGCGGCAGCCTGAAAGTGGCGCGCGTCGAGTGGGGCCTGATCGGCGAGCACAACCAGCTCAATGCGCTGGCGGCGATTGCCGCGGCCGAGCATGTGGGCGTGTCGCCCGAGCAAGCGGCCGCAGCGCTGGCCGAGTTCCAGAGCGTGCGCCGCCGCATGGAGCTGCGCGGCGAGGTGAATGGCATCAAGGTCTATGACGATTTCGCCCACCACCCCACGGCCATCCGCACCACGGTCAACGGCCTGCGCCGCCGGATCGCGCCGGCCGACCGCATCCTGGCCATCTTCGAGCCACGCTCCAACACGATGAAGCTGGGCACGATGAAGGCGCAGCTGCCCTGGGCGCTGGAGGAGGCGGACCTGGTCTTCTGCAACCAACAAGGCCTGGCCTGGGACGCCAAGGAGGCGCTGGCCCCCATGGGAGGGCAGGCCGTGGTCGGTGCAGACGTGGATGCGCTGGTGGCGGCCGTCGTGAAGGTTGCCAAACCCGGCGACCACCTGCTGTGCATGAGCAACGGGGGGTTTGGCGGCATACACGACAAGCTATTGCAAAGCTTGGCTGCCCGGGCCTGACGGCCCGAGGAGCGGCATGCACGGCAAGCGCTCGGCGGGTGAGAGCGATCGCGCTCCTGGCCTGCGCGATGCTTGGCCTTGCGCCGGTAGCTGCCGCCGCACATCGTGACGAACTGGCTGTGCTGAAGCAGCCGGTCCGGCATGGCGGTGCCGACCACCGCGTCGCCGAGCACACCACACCCACGCTGCCACGAGTCGGCACCTCATCAGCAGCGTGGTGTCACGCTCATGGCGACGGCTCATGAGCGGGAAGAACAGTTGCGCCGCGTCAGCCTCGAACGGCAGGCAGCGCGCGCCTCGGTCCAGGCGCCGCGCTCAGGCGCCCGCTGGCCGTTCGCCCCCCGCGCCGTCCGAGGCGGGAGCCGCGCGGCAATGCGCCCACAACGCCTGGGCGTCCATGGGCCGGCCGTGCAGCCAGCCCTGGGCCAGCGTGCAGCCGGCCTCGCGCAGCGCCTGCGCTTCGGTTTCCACCGCTTCGGCCACCACCTGCAGGCCGAGTGTGCGCAGCCCGGCCCACAGCGGCAGCGCTTGCAGCCGCGTTCGCTCGGCCTGCAGTTCGCCCAGCGTGCCGGCCAGCGCGGTGGCGTCGGGCCCG
>JBKBOJ010000056.1:0-21480 GCA_046294815.1 Roseateles sp.
ATCCGGGCCGTTACCCTCAACCCTGAACGCGACTCTGTGGTCACAACGGCTGTGAGCCGAGGAGACATTCAGCCGATTGCTGCGTGACAGAGGCGACAAGTAGCTTGACGCGCGCCGGGTGGCGCCGCCTATTCCGTGTTGCTCCATCAACAACAGCCCCTGCCTCACTCGGTCAAGAGCTACCTGGGTGGGCAAGCCTGCATTTTCGGCCTGAGCCGCAAGCAGTGTTAACCGGAAGCGGAAGCGCACGCCCGCGCTGATCAGCTCGCGCCGGCGGAACACAAGTCGCTTGTCGGGCATAGGTGCCTGTTCGCTGCGCCAGTGTGTAAGCGCCAAACCCGCCGCGCGATGCTCGTAGGCCCAGGGAACTTCAGGCTGGCAGTCCCAGAACGACAGTGCCGACCGCTTGCCAGGAGTGCCAAACAGGATAGCGAGGGCCTGCGCCGCCGTCTCTTCGCCGGCGATTGCGTCAGCGCAATGCGCCTTGAGCAGCGTGACCATTCGCCCGCGCAGGGATGACCCCGGCACGATAGGCATGTCGTCCAGCGCGTTGCGCAGCACGGGGAGGTCCCGGCTGCCCCCGGCCTCACGGTCGGCACCAGCCCCGATGTAGAGCGACGACACCGTAGTGAGGCATGCCTCGATCAGAAGAACGTCACGCACGTTCTGTCTCCCTCGTTCCCCACCGCAGGCGGATTTCAAACAGGGCCACTACGCTCTCCAGCCACCAGTGCATGCGGTGAAGGGCGGCGGCATTGACGGCGCCCTCGATACACCAGCGCCTCAGGGTGCCGATGTCGCTAGAGGCTCGTGCTGACTGCCAGGTCGCCAGCATGCGCGGACGCTGCAAAGGTAGGCGGTCCTCGTGGAGGTCGACTGCTGCATCCCACTGCCTAAAGTCTTGCAGCAGGTCGTACAGGCTAGCGCGCTCCCGTGGCCTGATTTCGTTCGCAGCAGCCTCGGCTATGTCACCAAACAGCAACTCATCCGGGCCATCCGCCCGTTGCAGCTTGAGCATGGCGGCTAGCCGCGTTTCTGCTCTCAGGGCAGGGCTACTCATGCGAGCTCCTCGCGACGCCCGCGCGCACGGCTCCGTGCTGTGCGGTACACCAGCAGCAGGTTCTGCAGCGGGATGCGCGAGGCTCCAGCGTGCCGGAGTACTCCGCAAGTCTCGATCAGCGCCACGAGCCGCCAGAAGCGCCGGCGTTGTGCCTGCGGATCCTCCACGTCTTGCTGTCGGGAATGGCCCTGGCCGACAAAAGCCGAGATCGCTGAGCGCAAGCGCTCGCGTACTCGCTGGCCCGCAAAGTGGCGAGTCTGGTTCCGTGTGTCAATGATGGCGCAGGCGCGCTCCAGGAATTCAACTTTGGCAGTTACCTCACCCCGCAGTTCGGCCGCAATGCGCTCCTGCAACTGTCCCAGGTCCATCCATTCGCTCCAACGGACGCTGACGCCATGGGCGCAAATGGACGCGCGTTCACGCTTGGCTTCTTCCAGAGCCGCTTCGGCAGCCTCGCTTAGCTCAGATAGAGACATACCGACTTCAGCCACACAAAGGCCGGCGGAAAAGGTCAGCGATGGGTTATTGCAGTGCTGCTGGAATTCCTGATACAGCCGGGTGGCCACCGTGGGCATCAGCTCCGCTGGGCCGACGAACACGAAGTCATCGCCACCACAAAGCACCGTCTGCACCGCAGGGAAGGCTTGCTGCATGAGCACTGGCACGTAGATGGAAAAGAAGTCGTCTACTTCGCGTGACAGTCGAATGCTGCGGGCAAGCGTCGCGCGGTCCAGGCCTGTACGGAAAATCTGGCCAAGGCGGTCCAGGTCGCCCTTCAGCATGGCGATGGTGCCGCCCTGCCAACGCCCGCGTGGTAGGGCGATGGGTCGGATGGCCAGACCCTTGAAATGCCGCTCCCGAGGGGGGCGGGTGCCGTAGGCAATATCCCAGGCGGCGAGCGTTGTGCGCGGGTCAAGCGCAGCGGCACCGGTGACAAGCGACAGAGTCAGAGCGCCGAAATGCCAGTCGCGTGGCTGATCAGGGTCGCCCGCCATGTTTGCCCCGCGTCGATGCACGACAAGCACGTCAGCCACGCCAAGGTCACGGCCCAAGCTGAGCTGCATGCGAGCGCTCGGACTCAAAGGAGGCGCCTCGTCCAGCCGCTCGGCGCATACCGTGTCTAGACCCTCCGAGTTGCGTACAGCGCCAGGGGTCACGCCGTCCAGGGAGCAAAAAGCGCGGCAACGCTGCAGGTCATCCCACATGCGCGAAAGCAAGGGCGAAACGTTCGATGACAGACCAAAACGCCTCAGCTTGTTCTCGGCTGACCGTCTTGCAAGACGCTCCAGGGGCAGCGTGGACTCACTGTCGGATGCTGCTGGGCGAATCGAGAGCGCAGCGCGCTTTACGCGAATGTGGCCGACGCATAGGCCGCCACTTCCTGCCAGTTGGCGTAGTGCCCACGCATCAAAGCTATTGGCGAGTTTGGTCAGCTCAAGTCGGACGTGCGGGCTGTCAGGTAGCAACAGCAACGATTTGGACGCAGCGCTGTTGAGCTGGCAACAGGAGGGCAGTCCCATGCGGTCCAGCACTGCGAGCGCGGCGAGGTCTACGGTCAAGCGTACGAAGGATGATCGCCCGCCGAGTGCGGCGTCCGTGCGCCACGGGCTTTGAGGTTGGACCGCGAATACAAAGTCCTGAATCGGCGTGAACTCAATACTGACCAGTCGCAGGCAGTCCAGATCGCCGCCTGAGCTGGCCCGAGCTGATACCCCACACGCGGCAACCGCCGCGCTCAGGCGCGTCGCATCAACCAGTGTGTCCCTGGGTGTCTCCTCGCCGGCGAAGACCGGCACTCGCCCCAGGGTGCGTTCCAGGAGACTGTCCAGTGCGTCCATCCACACCCGCCACCCCACGGCTTCAACAGGCGGCAGCATGCGGGCGGCTTGCACGGCACCGGACCAACAGTGAGCCAGGTCCAAGCGCTCAGGCGGTGCTGGTTGGAGTGTCCCACCGTTGGTGACCTGGGGCAGCTGCACGCTGCGTAGAAGAGGCAGCGCGGCAGTGGGCGGCACGGCTGGCTGCGAGATGCTAGGCGCTGAGCAGACCCACGACGCCAGCGGCTGGCCCAGCACATCGGACCAGGCACACTCCCAGGCGTCATATGCAGACTCGCCTAGGTCTTCCTGCAACTCTGATCGCCCGGCAGGCGAGTCAACTCGTACTAACGCCATCAACATCTTGCCGGCGGACAGCGGCAGAGATTGGAGCAAACCGCGCAGCTGCTGTGAAAGCTGGGCATGGAAGTTATCCTGAAGCGCAGTTTCACGGACCGCGATGTCGGCCGGCGACCGTAGACGCAACCGGGCGGCCAAACCGGCCAACGCACCGCGCTCCTGGGTTTCTGGCGTGGGCTCCGAGTTGCCTTCTTTCGCCATTTTCTGGCGCACCACTCGCGCGGCCAGCTCACGGAGGGCGAGCAGAGCGCTCAGCAGCGCTGCTTGCTCCGCCGTGGACATTGCCAAGATGTTTGCTGGCGGCGTGACCACATGAGCGGTTCGCCCAGGCTTGCCAGAGTGCTGCGGTGCCTGCCGCGGCTGGCCCACGCCGCCGGCGCTCGAGCGCCGATTGGGCTGGTCAGTCACGTGTCAAACGACGTACCCACATGTTGAGTACGCTCCGCACCAGCGCCGCGCAGCGGGGGTGCCTCGAAAGCCAATCTGCCACCGGTGGCGAGAGACGGTAGTAGAGGTTCACCCCTACGCGACCGGGCGCCGATTGCATCAGCGATTGGTCGCGATATCGGCGCAGTACGCCTAGCTGCGGCGCGTCAGGATCAGGGTACACCGCTGTTGCGATGAAACATCCAGCACTCGACTTAGGCGAACCTGCCGCTTGGGTGGACCCGCGTGAGCGCCAGGCTGCTGCATGTGCCGTGATCGACGCATTGGCCTGGTCCACAGCTTGCACAAAGCTTGGGCGGTTATCCAGCGTGTCGTTTCCGACCTCATTGATGATCTTGTTGCGCACCGTAGCGATGAACCGTAGACGGCGCATGTCCGGCTCGGGTAGCCGGCCGACCAGCGCGTCAAGGCACTCATGAAGACTCAGCCCTTGCGCGCCGAGCTCATCCACGAGCCGCTGGCGAAGCTGCTTTGTGGCTCGAACGACATAGTCGATATCGGAGGCGCCACCGCTGGTGTTCACTTGCACCAAACCTTGCGGCGCTGGCCGCGGCGAACCTGAAGAGGGTCGTGGGACGTTTCTGTTCTGCATCGGAGCTTACTGGCTGAAAGGGGCCGCCGGGCAAGCCCGGCGGCAGTAGGTGCAATCACGGTTAAGGCAATCCCCTTTGTCAGGCGGGGTGCACCTTAGGAAATGCTAAGTCCGCTTTGCGCGCCTCATGGGCAGCGGTGGTGGTAATCGTGACGTAATGCGCTACCGCGGCGCAATGTCAAGAGTGCTCTTCAAGGCTAGAAGCCCTCGGCAGCCCAGCGGTCTGCATCGCGGTGACTTAGTACGCGCACCGCAGCCACCCAGCGTGGATACGGTGTGTCGCGCAGGGCGACTTCAAGTTCGCCGGCGCGCAATCGCACGGCGATGCAGACACCCGCTGCGCAGCACCAAGGTCTGCGTGCCCAGATGACTTGAGTTGTAGGGGTATGCAAACGGCGGCTGGCTGCCGCTGATGCAACGGTGGTGGCGTCATCGTGCCAGACGAGCGCGCGGTCGTATCGAACCAACATCACTTTCTCCTTGAAATGTGAGTGCACTTCGAGCGCCCGGTTGGGCGTTCGGCGATCAAGGAGTAGTGACAGTGGGTCAGGACATGCGCTGCACTGTAGCGCAGGGCGCTAGGCGTGCAGCTACACGCCAACGTTGGCGTGTCGGCTGCGATACCCGTCTGGCGTGCCCACCCATGCCAACGTTGCGAAGTGACTGTCGGATGGCGTTCAGGCGGGAGCATCTCGCCCCAACAACAACACGTCGTCGAGGGAGTCTCATGGAGTACCAGAAACGTTTCATACCGGATGTGGCTGACCGGGCAACCCCGGTGTGCCCGCAGGCGTTCGATCGCCTCTGGCAGGCCGCTTATGGGGCGCCGATGTCGCGGCCCGGCGCTGCAGAAAGCAGCGATCGGGAATGGCGGCCCTTTGATGCGCGCCAGCCTGTGATGCCTCTGCTGCGCGCCTGTGCTGTTCATCTGCAGGCTTCACAGGTTGGAGGGGCAATGGTCGGGCTGCAGGTGCGGCTGTTGCAACTGAGCGTCTGGCTCTGTTCCGACGAGGCACCTGCCAGCTGCGGCGAGCTTGCGGCCTGGACGTTCGATGGTGCGGGCTGGCGGCTTGTCGCCGTGCACCGAGACCTGCTGAGTCACGCCGCCCAGTGCCTTGCGCTGGCAGCTTTGCAACCACGTCTCCGTCTGTTGGGAGCCTGCACATGCCGCGCCACTTCGTGATCGGTCTGTCTGCCACACCTTGGCTTCAGGTGCTGGCGGAGCTGAGTCCGGGCACGTCGTGGTGTTACGTGACGCACCTTGCAGAGCTGGTGCCTCGGCATGGAGACCATGTTGCGGGCTTCTTCTCGCTCGCAGAGGCAGCCTTGATGCAGCGCTTTGGCCTGAAAGTGCTGACATTCAGCGCTGACGGTACGGTGCTACCTGACGCCGGGCGGGCCCTGCGCGAGTCGCGAAGGCTGCAGTTGGTGCTGGTGCCTCCAGTGGCGCCGGCACCGGCGTACTCGGCGGGTTTCGAGGCCGGACCAGAAGCTCTGCGTCGGGCCAGGGCAGCGCGTGCGCGTAGGGCAGCTGCGCATTGATCCCTGCGTGAACCTTCCACGATCTGCCCTGCGTTAGTGGCCGGCGTGCCTGGCTTCCACACCAGAATTTCGCGTCTCAAACCTCTATCCGACAACATCCATGCCCAAAAGAATCTTTGTCACGCGTCATCGGGGTGCTATCACGTGGGCGGTACGGCACGGGTTGCGAGCCCGGAAGGTGGAGATGAGTAACTTTGATGTGGCTTCAGTGGCGCCTGGCGATGTTGTGGTGGGCACGTTGCCAGTGCACCTGATCGCCGAGGTGAACCGGCGTGGCGCGCACTACTGGCATCTAGCGATGGATGTGCCCCCAGAAGCCCGCGGCAAGGAGCTAACGGCGGACGAGATGGATGCCTACGGCGCGCGACTCGATGAGTTTCGCGTCACGGGCCTGGGCCCTCGCATGCAGTCGATCGACTCCCCTGAGGCCTGGGAAGATTCGGACGGCCGGCCTGTGCTTCACCTTTGCATCGCCACGGGCCAAGCGTTGCCCAACGTGATGCCAATCATCCACGGTGCATGGGACCGGGTGGTAGTGTTCGCCAGCCCGGCGATGGGAGTCCAGGCCGAGCGGTTGATGGACGTAGCGCGACGTGTGGGCGAGCGGCGTGGCCAGACTGGCGCGCCGATTCTCGTACGGCTGCCAGCCGACGGCGGCTACTCCGCCACCCACAAGCGCGTGACTGCCGAGTTGGCGAAGCTGCGCAAGGATTTCCCCGAGCACCGCGTCGTGCTGAACATCACCGGCGGACAGAAACTGATGACGCTTGCCTTTGCTGATGCATTGCGCTCACAGGCTGACATCATTTACTGCAACACCGACCGTGGGCAGCTTGAGCGGATTGATCCGCCTGCCGCGAACGACCTCCAGCTGCCCGACGACTTGCTGGATCTTGAGACCTACCTCGAAATGCAAGGGCTGCGCATAACGCGTCAGATGCGTGCCGACGACGAGGAGGTGATGGAGCGGCTGAAGTCTCGCGAGCGGCTGACGGCGACGCTGGCGCTACGGCTTCCGCAGATGGACGCGAAGCTGCAGTCACAGGTCGGATCGTCCCGCCGCGTCGCCTATGGCCTTGCGGCGGCGCTACACGATCTGGCTGCTACGGCCGTGGATAGCACCCGTTCTGCGGGGAAGGGTCGCAAGCCACAGGGTTTCCAAGCCGTGCAGGTTGCGGAACTGGTTGGGCCGTTCCGCTGGGGCACCGACAGCCGCAAGCTGATACAGCAACTGGTGAAGCACGGTCTGCTTGAGGATGGCAGTGGTGTAGAGGGGGCGCAGCTACGGCTGGTGTTTACAGACGTCGCTGCGGCGGTCTACCTCTCCGGAGGCTACGTCGAGGAGTTCGCACTGCTCAGTGCCGCGGCGATCGGGTTGCCGGTGGGGCATTTCGCGGGGAACGTCGGCATCGATGTTCGGAAGGCACGCGCTGATCGGCGCAATCACGAACTCAATGAGCTTGACCTGGCGGTGGTTTGGCGGAATCGTCTTCTGATCGTTGAGTGCAAAGCCGGCCGCGCGTTGATGAACAAGAGCCAGGACATCCTGAACAAGTCAGCCACGCTACGCGACGCCGTGGCAGGTCTGCACGGCAGCTCCTGGATCCTGTCTACCGCGGAGCTCTCAGCGTCGCACGTGGGCGACGTCATGGATCGCGCGGTGCTGAACCGCCTGACGGTTCTTGACGGTGCGGAGTCGCTTGTCGATCTCCCGCAGAAGCTAGCCGAATGGGCGGGGATTGAATGGCAGCCGTCGTTTCGGTCGTGGACCAAGGTGCTAGGCAACAGCCAGTCGCGGACCACGCCCAATACGGCGCGGCGCTGATGCGGCTTCAGTTGCTGGCGACGTCGCTGTCTGGCGCAATGATGAGCTGCCCGAAACCCAGCGTTGTCTTTCCGCCCAACTGCAGGTTTTGGGCCAATGCCAGCCAGGGTAGTGCTATCCGGGCGGCGCTGGCGTAGCTCCATTCGCCGACCAGACCGCTAAGAGGCAGTGATCTGGATTGGCGCGTAGACCAGCGTGACGCCTGGGCTAGGCGTGTGTTTTCGGCCAGCGGCATCCACGCCGCTGCTCGCTCCAGCCAGGCCTGCTGCATCGCTGCGTCCATCACCGGACACTCGGTGACGATGCCACTTGCTCTGCGCACCGCCCACAGGCGGGTTAGGCATGCCTTAAGCAAAATGTCCATCGGCATGGCTTTGCGTAGGCACTCATTGCCGTGCTTGACGCTCCAGGGGCTTTGCGCCCGCACCCTGAGAGGCGTGGTGGCGATTGAGGCAGGTGAGGCCGCGGCCAGCGCCCACACTTGTTCAGCGTGCACTACATCAACATCGACGGGATTTGAACGTAAGCCGCAGGCGGCACGGTAGGGGGCAGCCGGTATGCGGTCACGGCCAAAGCCGGCCCTGCACATGTCCTCGATAGCGCGGACAACGTCGGGCAGCCGGTCGATACCCGGCCCCACCAGAGTCCAGCAGGCGTCTACAGCGCGAATGCCACCGGCGCTATCGGCCGACATCGGGCCTATGCTTAACCACCAGGGGCGTGTGGCGTCATCGGCTAAGTGTGCTCCCATGAATAGCTCTGCACTCCTCGGGGCCACTGCAAAGAGGGCGCGGCCGAAGGCGCTGCGCAGCAAGGCACCCCAGCCAAAGAACGGAATGCCGTGAAGCGGCGAATCGAATTCGAGGCGGTACGCAAGTCGAACCCATGCAAGGCCGACGAGCTGCGGGCTGCCTAGCAGAGTCATCGTTGGCATGGCCGTGCGAACTGGCGCGCTGCGGTCGGCCATGAGATCCTCAGAATAGGCACTCCTCGCCGTGTGCTCTCCAATATCTGGCAGATAACTGACACGTGACCACCTATCTTGTCTCTCGCCATCCCGGTGCCATTGTCTGGCTGAAAGACCATTTGCCACCTGGCGTGGCCCCGGAGTCCTGCGTGGTCGTCGAGCACTTGGACGAGCAAGTGCTGGTTGCCGGAGACATCGTCATGGGTGTGATCCCCTTGGCCTGGGCAGCCATCGCGTGCGCGCGCGGGGCGCATGTGCTGTCGCTGGATGTGCGTCTGGCTGCCAGTCAGCGTGGGCAGGAACTCGAATCGGAAGAGCTGAACCGTGCTGGCGCGCGTCTGGTTGCCTACGACGTGCGCGTCGTGTCGCCACCCGCGCTGGGCTAAAGCACGTGGATCTGCGCGGGCTGCAGGCCCAGCAGCCCGTACTGGCCGTCGCGCGTGGCGCGGTCCGCGGGTCCAACAATGACCAGGTGCCGCGCCAGCTCTGCACCGAAGGACCGCTGCAGAGTCTTGTTTATCGGCGACACCCGCGTGCGCAGCTCTTCGGGCGTGAGCTGCGCAGGCTGCGTCTCGACGCCGACGCGTTGGCATATGTGGTGCATGAGTGCTGGATCGAGACCGATGTTGCGGGACGGATAGCGGTGCACGCGCAGCATGCCGGGGGCGATCAGCGCTTCACTCTCCTTGAGCGCCCGCTGGCGTCGTATGCCGAAGTAGAGGTACCAGGCGAATAGTGCGGGCTCCAGCACGACGGGTGCCATGCCGGCGATGCGGACTTCGCGCGTGGCCGGCGCCAGCTCGACTCGGAACGGCGCCATGGCCAGCTGGGCACGCTGCACCAGATCTGTGAAGCCGATGTCCTCGCGCCGCAGCTGATCGGGCAGTCCGTCGGACATCCGCACGAATGCCACTGGCGCAAGCACCAGCTGGGCCTGCGCGGTCGAGACTTGGCCGCCACCTGGCAGCTGCAATTCCTGCGCCGGAACGGGCGGGTAGAAGAAATCGCTCCGCCCCTCGAAGGGCGCGTTCACCAGAACATGGGACAGTCGGTCTTGGGCTCGCCCGATCAGGGAGAGCACATAACCGATGTAGAAGCCCATGGATTTTCGTCCGCCGGCTAGCGAAGCATGGATAGCGCATGCCGGGTCTGCCGCAAGGGGGCGCATCACGCTGAGCACTGTGTCGCCGAGTGCGGTGTCGTCACCCAACGAGTCGATGTCGTCAACCTCGACGCCATCGCGGCGCACCACATGGACCTGCGTCGATAGACGCGAAGCTCCAATCTGAAGCTGCAGCTGTTCCAGCACACCGCTGTCCAGCAGCTCAGCGCGTACACGCTGAGCGCCGGCTGCCGTGGTGATGATGTGCAGCTCCCCTGCGACGAACCGGTCCTCGTCGTCGTGCGCGAGTGCGTAGAGCGTCTCAGTGACAACCTGCGGCGACAAGCCAACGACACAGACGAGCGCACGTCGCGGGTAGGAACCAGGGCGTCCAGGCTGGGCGCTCAAAGGGAATGCGGGCAGCGCCATTGGGGAATTACCAGTCATTGCCGAAGGAGCCTCCGCAACTTGACGAACTGCTCCAACTATCGCTGAACGACGAACTCCAACTGTCGCTGCCGGACGAGGTGCTCCAGCTGTCGGTGGTGGAGATGCCCCCTATGTGAGTCGAGCCATAAGGCTCGCCGGTCACGTCGATGAAGGTCCCCTCGATCATCGGCATGCCGTTGGTGTTGACCGACGGGCCGATGTTGATGGATGTGCTGAAGGCGTCGCTGGCGCTGCTCAAGCCGTCGTCTGAACCGGTCAGAGCGTGGTCAGAACTGGTGAAGCCGCTGAAAAGGGAAGAAAGGAACTTGAACATAGAGAACTCCTTGAAAGTGATTGGTTGGTTGAGGACCAGCTGCGCTGCTGCGTGGCTTGGCCTTCGATGGGGTGAAGTCTCGCCCTGTAACGGTTGATATGCGCCATTCGCCAACGTTGGCTTACATCAACTGACCGGCACATGCGGTCGGTGGTGCGAGCCAGGCTTCAGGCTGGGGGACTTTTGGGGGAGTGCCACGCTCGGCGCTGTACACGACAGTGCAGAGATGATGGAACGGACGGCACTCAACTCTTAAAAAATCAACTACTTGCGTACGAGCAGGAAACTACGAACCAAGGGGTCGTGGGTTCGAATCCTGCCAGCCGCGCCAATAACAAGAAGAGAAACCACGGGCCAGATGCGCAAGCGTCTGGCCCGTTTTCCTTTGCGGCGGCGCGCATTGTGCGCGCTCAGTGCGGCGTCACGGCGGTGCGAGCTGAAGGGCGACGTTCACCACGCCGCCCGCGTCGCTGCGCTCGAAGCCCAGCTGCTGCAGCAAAGCCAGCAGGGCCTGCTGGTCGGCCGGCACCCAGCCCTGCACGCACCGGGTGCCGCGGGCGCGGGCGGTGTCCAGCAGCGCCTGCAAGAGCAGCCGGCCCAGGCCGCGGTGCCGCAGGTCGCCGCGCACGAGCAGGCTGAACTCGGCGCTGATGTTGTCCGGGTCACTGGACAGCCGCGCCAGGCCCAGCAGCACCGATCCGTCCAGCAGCAGCAACGTCAGTTCGCGCTCGTAGTCGATTTGCGTCATGCGCGCGAGCTCGTCGGCCGGGGTGGCGTCCAGCAGGCTGCGCAGCAAGGCCTCGTCCTCGGGCCGCACCGGCCTGAGCTGCAGCGGCCGCCCCTGCCAGTCCAGCGTGCGGGTCAGCTCGCCCGGGTAGGGCCGGATCGCGAAGTGCGCCACGCCGGCTGGTGCCGCCGCGCTGAGCCGCACCCGCGCATCCAGCGCGACCACGCCGGACGCGTCGGCCCACAGCGGGTTGATGTCCAGTTCCGCCAGCTCGGGCAGGTCGGCCAGCATCTGGCCCACGGCGATCAGCACGTCGCAGAGGGCGTCGAGGTCTGCCGGCGGGTGGTCGCGCCAGCCGGCCAGCAGCCTGGCCACGCGCGTGCGGGCGATGAGGTCGCGCGCCAGCACGCGGTTCAGCGGCGGCAGCGCCACGGCGCGGTCGGCCAGCACTTCCACGGCCGTGCCGCCCTGGCCGAACAGCAGCACCGGGCCGAACACCGCGTCCACATGCGCGCCGACGATGAGCTCGCGCGCCTGTGGCCGCTGCGCCATGGGCTGCACGCTGAAGCCGGCGATGCGCGCGTGCGGCCGCACCCGGGCCAGGTGCTCCAGCATCTCTGCGGCAGCGCTGCGCACCGCGCCGGCGTCGGCCAGGTCCAGGCGCACGCCGCCTGCGTCGGACTTGTGCAGGATGTCGGCAGACACCACCTTGAGCGCCACCGGGCCGCCCAGCTCGCGGGCCGCGGCGGCGGCGGCCTCAGGTGTTGGCGCGGTGCGCCGCGTGGGCACCACCGGAATGCCGTAGGCCGCCAGCAGCGCCTTGGCATCCACCTCGTCGAGCCATTCGCGCCCGGCGGCCAGCGTGGCGTCCACCAGCGCGCGCGCCTGGGCCAGATCGGGCGCGGCGCTGGCCGCGGCGGCCGGCGCCTCGCGCAATGCTGCCTGGTTGTGGCGGTAGCGCTGCATCATCGCGAAGGCGCGCAGTGCGTCCTCGGGCGTGTCGTAGCTGGCAATGCCGGCCTGCTCGAACAGCCGCCGCGCGCCGGCCACCGAGTCGCCGCCCAGCCAGCAGCTCAGCACCCGGCCCGGGTGGGCGGTGATCAGCGGCACGCAGGCGCGCGCAATGGTCTCGCTGGGCACGATGGCGGTGGGCGCATGCACAAACAGCAGCGCGCCGGCCTCGGGTGCGGCCAGCAGTGCCTGCAGCGTGTCCACATAGCGCTGGGCCGGGGCGTCGCCGATGATGTCGATGGGGTTGCCGTGCGACCAGTTGGCCGGCAGCACCGCGTCCAGCCGCTGCATCAGCGCGTCGCCTAGCTGGGCCAGCGCCACGCCCAGCGGGCCGGCGGCGTCCGCGGCCATCACGCCAGCGCCGCCACCGTTGGTCATCACGGTCAGCGTGGTGCTGTTGTTGTCGCGAAAGCGCGCCAGCGTCTGCGCGGCGATGAACAAGTCCTTCAGCGTGTCCACGCGCAGCATGCCGGCGCGGCGGATGGCGGCGTCGAAGACGATGTCCGCGCCGGCCAGCGCGCCGGTGTGCGAGGCGGCCGCCTGCATGCCCGCCGGGACGCGCCCGGCCTTGACGACGATGACCGGCTTGGCCCGCGCCGCCGCACGCGCGGCCGACATGAACTTGCGCGGCGCGGTGATGGACTCGATGTAGAGCAGGATGGCGCGCGTGTGTTGGTCGGCGGCCAGGTAGTCCAACAGGTCGCCGAAGTCCACATCCACATGTTCACCCAGCGACACCAGGTGCGAGAAGCCCAGCTGCTGGGCATTGGCCCAGTCCAGTAGCGCGGTCAGCAGCGCGCCCGACTGCGACACCAGCGCCAGCTCGCCGGGCCGTGCGGCGGCCTGCGTGAAGCTGGCGTTCAGGCCGATGTGTGGGCTCAGCAGGCCGATGCAGTTGGGCCCCAGCAGGCGCAGCGTGTGCGGGCGTGCAGCGTCCAGCGCGGCCTGCTTCTGCGCGGCGCTCAGGCCCGCGGTGACGACGATGACGGCCTTGGTGCCGGCCGCACCCAGCTGGGCCACCAGGCCGGCGATGGTGTCGGGTGGCGTGCACAGCACGGCCAGGTCGGGCACGCAGGGCAGGTCGGCCACGCCGGCGTGGCAGGGGCGGCCGTCCAGCGTCTGCAGCCGCGGGTTGACCGCCATCACCGGCCCTTGGAAGCCCCCCGCCACCAGGTTGCGCCACACCGTGGTGCCGACGCGGGCTGGCTTGTCGGAGGCGCCGAAAACGGCCACGGTGCGTGGCGTGAGGAGGCGGTCGAGATGGCGTTGAGTCATGCGTTGCATCGTCGCGGCGGGCGCTGGCTGCGGGTTTGCGCCGCATCAAGCGGGGCATGCGCGAGCGGCCGGGTTTTGATGCAGCGCAAGCCCGCGGCGGCACCGCGGCGCGACATTGGGGCTGGCCGAAGTCGCATCAGGGAGGCGCCATGAAAGTCCTTCTCGCCGTCGATGGCAGCAGCTACACCAAGCGCATGCTGGCCTACATCGCCGCGCACCCGGAGCTGGTGGGGGCGGACAACGAGTTCATCGCGGTCAACGTGACGCCACAACGGCTGCCGCATGTGGACGAACACCCTACGCACGAGACGTTGCGTCAGTTCTACGCGGATGAGGGCGAGAAGGTGCTGGGCCCGGTGCGCGCGTTCGCGGCCATGCAGGGCTGGCCGCTGCGCGTGCGCCACGTCATCGGCCAGCCCGGCCCGGTGCTGGCCGAAATCGTCAATGTCGAACAGCCCGACCTGCTGGTCATGGGCTCGCACGGCCACGGCGCCTTCGCGGGCGCCTTGCTGGGCTCGGTGTCGGCCCGCGTGCTGGCACAGACCAAGGCGCCCGTGCTCTTCATCCGTTGAGCTTCAGTGCGACAGCAGCACCGGCACCGGCGAGCTGCGCATCAGCGTGCGTGTGACGCCACCCAGCACCGCCTCGCGCAGGCGTGAGTGGCCCCAGCCGCCGGCGACAATCAGTTGAGCGCCCATGTCCGCCGCGTGCGACAGCAGCGCCTCGCCGGCGGCCACCTTTACCGGCACGTGGCTGACCTTGACGTTCAAGCCGTGCCGGGCCAGCCACAGGCCGATGTCGGCACCCGGCAGCTCGCCGTAGCGGGGCTCCAGATCCGGCGGGGTCTCGAACACCACCACCTCGACGCTGGCGGCGTCCTGCATCAGCGGCAGCGCGTCATGCAGCGCGCGCGCGGCCTCGCGGCTGCCGTTCCATGCCGCCAGCACGCGGGGCTGTGTCGGGATGGCGCTTTCGCCTGCGAACGGCAGCAGCAGCAGCGGCCGGCCTGACTGCAGCAGCACGGCTTGCGCGATGCGGGCGCTGGCCTGGGTCTGCGCCTCGTCGGGGTGGGCCTGGGTCATGACGGTCAGGTCGGCGTAGCGGGCGGCCGTGCTCAGCACCGTCTCGGCATCGCCCAGCTCGACCCGACCTTCGAATGCCGTCAGGCCCCGTGCCGCCGCCTGCGCCTCGAATGCCGCCACGCAGGCCTGCGCGCGCTCGCGCAGCGCGCGCGCCGCGGCGTCTTGGTAGGCCGTCAGGCCCATGCCGAGAAATGGGGCTTCCTCCACCGCTGGCAGGATCCAGCTGGTCGGGGCCACACCGAGCAGGTGGGCGTCGAAGCGTTCGGCCAGCGCGGCGGCAGTGGCCACGCGGGCCTGGGCGTTGCGGCCATCGTCCAGGTGGACGAGCAGGGTCTTGATGTCCATGGGAGTCTCCTTGGCACGGGCAGGCGTCGGGTTGCGATGCAAGAATGGTTGACGAGCCGCGCGCCGCGGTGCTTGACGCTGGTCAAGGGGCGTGCGCTGTGGCCGCCGGCTCCAGCTTCAGCTCCAGCGTCTGGCCTGCGCGCTGAACCACCAGTCGCGCGTCGGCGGCATTGCGCCAGGCCAGCAGCGCGACCACCAGGTCGGCGCTGGAGCGGATGGCGCGGCCGTTCATCATCGTGACGATGTCGCCGGCGCGCAGCTGCAGGCGCTCGGCCAGGCTGCCGCGCGGCACCGAGAGGATGAGCGCACCGCTCACGTCGTCGCGGCCGGCGGCGCGTGCTGCGGCGGGGGAGACGTCGTCGAACAGCGCGCCCAGCCGTGGCCGTTCGGGGGCGCTGGGCCGGGCGGCCAGCTCGGCGGCGATCTGGCGCACGATGTCGATGGGGATGGCCAGGCTGGCGCCCGGCGTGCCGGGCGGGCCCACGATGGTGCGGGCGTTCATGCCGACGATGGCGCCGCTGGCGTCCAGCAGCGGGCCGCCGGAGTTGCCCGGGTTCAGCGCCACGTCGCTCTGGATGAACAGCAGCTCGCCGTCGTCGCCGAAGTGGCGGTCCTTGCCGCTGACGATGCCGGCCGAGGCCGAGCGTTCCAGGCCGAAGGGCGCGCCCACGGCCAGCACCCAGTCGGCCACCTGCAGGCTGCCGGGGCGTGCGAACACCGGCTGCACGCGCGGTGCCGGGCTCACCCGCAGCAGCGCCACGTCGGCGCTGTCGTCGCGACCCAGCAGCGTGGCGGCCAGCAGGCGCCGGTCGGGCAGGGCGACCAGGATCTGCTGCTCGTCGGCCAGCAGATGGGCCACGGTGGCGATCAGGCCCTGATCGTCCAGCAGGAAGCCGGCGCCGACGCGCGGCTCCTCCTCGCCGGGCAAAAAGATGTACAGGCCCACCGCCCAGGCGGCGCCGCGCCGGAAGGCCGCGGCCAGGCTCGTGGGCGCGCCGGCCGTCGCCGCCGACGTGGCCGCGGCCGCAGGGCTCGCCGGGAGCAGCGTCAGCATGGCGGCCAGCAGCGGCGCGAGCAGCAATTTCGTCATTCGGCGGAGGGTGGGTGGGGCGGTGCCCGATGCTCGGGCCGGGGTGGCCGCGCGGTCTTGATGCGGATCAAGCGCCGCGGCTTTGCAGGCGCTGCCCAGGTGCGTTGATCCACGTCAACGGCACATGCCGGCAGGCTGCCGAAGATGAGCACAGTCCACGGAACACGAATAGGAGATGCGCATGTCTGCCGCACACATCGATTACCGCGAGCTGACCCAGCGGGTCAGCAGCGACCTGGCCACGCTGCGTACCAGCGTGCCCGCCGCGCTGAAGGCCTTCAACGAGCTGGGGCGCGCGGCCACGATGCCGGGCGCTTTGGACACCAAGACCAAGGAGCTCATCGCGCTGGCGCTCGGCGTGGCAGCGCGCTGCGACGCCTGCCTGGGCTTTCATGTGCAGGCGCTGGTGAGGCTGGGCGTCACGCGCGCCGAGCTGGACGAAACGCTGGCCGTGGCCGTCTACATGGGCGGCGGCCCGTCGCTGATGTACGCGGCCAATGCGGTCAACGCGTTTGAGCAGCTGTCCCGCGCTTGAACCGCAGACCATGGGGGCCTCACCGGCGCGCCGTGCGCCCCCGCAGCGCTCGCGCAGAGGATGACCCGGGCGCCGCTCGCCGGCTCGCGGCGCAACCCGCTTGACGGGCACGCGGCGCCGCGCTGGACGCGCAGATTCGGCTGCCGCTGCCAACGCCAGGCCCCAGGTAAACCCGTCCGAAGGTGGCGTCAGGCTCTGCCTAGAATTTGCTGCACTGCACAGGAGGTTTCCGCATGGCGACTGCCCGCAAGAAGGCGGCATCCGCGACCGAACAAGCGCCACAGGGCGTGGCCACGCCCGGGGTGCGCGTGCTCAAGAAATACCCCAACCGACGCCTCTACGACACGCAGACCAGCAGCTACATCACGTTGGCCGACGTCAAGCGCATGGTGCTCGATGGCATCGAGTTCGAGGTGCAGGACGCCAAGACGCAGGAGGACCTGACGCGATCCATCCTGCTGCAGATCATCCTGGAGGAGGAGACGGCCGGCATGCCGATGTTCTCCACCGCCTCGCTGGCGCATATCATCCGCTTTTACGGTCATGCGATGCAGGGTGTCATGGGCGGCATGCTGGAGCGCCAGATGCAGGCCTTCACGGACATGCAGCAGCGTTTCACCGAGCAGGCGGTGACCGGCATGCCCTTCAGCCCCGAGGCCTGGACCGGGCTGATGGGCAGCTACGCGGAGCAGTCCAAGACGCTGATGAACCAGTGGCAGGAGCAGATGAAGAATGCCGGCGCGATGTTCCCGTTCGGCACGCCGCCGGGCACCAAGAAGCCCTGAGCCGCATTCATCGCCGAAAATACGGCGATGAAAGAATCTGCCCCCCTCGCCGCGCCGGCCCCGGCGCCCAAGATCGGTTTCGTGTCGCTGGGCTGCCCTAAGGCCTTGACGGACAGCGAGCTCATCCTCACGCAACTGCGCGCCGAGGGCTATGAGACCTCCAAGACCTTCGCCGGCGCCGACCTGGTGATCGTCAACACCTGCGGTTTCATCGACGACGCCGTCAAGGAAAGCCTGGACACCATCGGTGAGGCGCTGGCCGAGAACGGCAAGGTCATCGTGACCGGCTGCCTGGGTGCCAAGGCCGGCCATGCGACGGACAACCTCGTCCGCGAGATCCACCCCAGCGTGCTGGCCGTGACCGGCCCGCATGCGACGCAGGAGGTCATGGATGCGGTGCACACCCATGTGCCCAAGCCGCACGACCCCTTCGTGGACTTGGTGCCGAGCTACGGCATCAAGCTCACGCCCAAGCACTACGCGTATCTGAAGATCAGCGAGGGCTGCAACCACCGCTGCTCGTTCTGCATCATCCCCAGCATGCGTGGCGACCTGGTGTCCCGCCCCATCGGCGACGTGCTGAACGAGGCTAGGGCCCTGTTCGAGAGCGGCGTCAAGGAGTTGCTGATCATCAGCCAGGACACCTCGGCCTACGGTGTGGATGTGAAGTACCGCATGGGCTTCTGGGACGGCAAGCCGGTCAAGACGCGCATGCTGGATCTCGTCGCCCAACTCGGCGAGCTGGCCAAGCCATTCGGTGCCTGGGTGCGCCTGCACTACGTCTATCCCTATCCGCATGTGGACGAGGTGCTGCCGCTGATGGCCGAAGGCCTGGTGCTGCCTTATCTGGACGTGCCCTTCCAGCATGCCCACCCGGATGTGCTCAAGCGCATGAAGCGCCCGGCCAACGGCGAGAAGAACATGGAACGCATCCTGCGCTGGCGCGCGGCCTGCCCGGAGCTGGTCATCCGCTCGACCTTCATCGCCGGTTTCCCTGGCGAGACCGAAGAAGAGTTCCAGTACCTGCTGGACTTCATGCAGGAGGCAAAGATCGACCGCGCCGGCTGCTTTGCCTACTCGCCGGTGGAGGGCGCCAGCGCCAATGACATCCCCGGTGCGCTGCCCGACGAGGTGCGCGAGGAGCGCCGTGCGCGCTTCATGGCCGTGGCTGAGGCCGTGTCGGCCGCCAAGCTGCAGGCCCGCGTGGGCCAGACCATGCAGGTGCTGGTGGACAGCGCGCTGGCGCTGGGCCGCAAGGGCGGCGTGGGGCGCAGCTATGCCGACGCGCCCGAGATTGACGGCACCGTGAAGATCCTGCCGCCCGAGAAGGCCAGCAAGACGATGAAGGTGGGCGACTTCTTGCGCGCCCGCATCGTGGCAGCGGATGGTCACGACCTGATCGCGACACTGGCATGACGCGCAAGCCGTCCACCCAGCTCATCCACCATCCTTACCGTGCTCCCGAGGGCTGGGACGCGGTGCCGGTGCCAGTGGCCAAGGCCTCGACCGTGCTGTTCAAGGACACGGCCGACCTGCACAAGCCGCGGCCGCGCGACGGCTTGAGCTACCGCTACGGCCTGCACGGCACGCCCACCAGCTACACGCTGGCGGCGCGCATCGCGACGCTGGAGCATGCCCGGCACTGCCTGCTGGTGCCCAGCGGCCTGGCCGCGGTGACGCTGGTGTCGCTGGCCCTGTTGCGGCCCGGTGACGAGGTGCTGGTGCCGGACAACGTCTACGGTCAGAACCGCTACCTGACCGAATCCTGGCTGCCACAGTGGGGCGTTACCCACCGCGTCTATGACCCGCTGACGGTGCCAGAGCTGCGCGACAACACCAAGCTGGTCTGGCTCGAAGCCGCGGGCTCCATCACGCTGGAGTTCCCGGACCTGCTGGGCACGCTGGCGGCCTGCCGTGCGCATGGCATCGTCACGGCACTGGACAACACCTGGGGCGCGGGCCTGGCCTTCAACGGCTTCGAGCCGGCGCCGGGCACGCACCCTGGGCTGGGCGCCGACATCGTCATGCAGGCGCTGACCAAATACCCCAGCGGCGGCGCGGACGTGCTGATGGGTTCTGTCTGCACGCGCGACCAGCGCCTGCACGATAGGCTGAACCATGCGCACGAGCACCTGGGCTATGGCCTGGGCCAGAACGACGTGGAGCTGGTCCTGCGCGGCCTGTCGACGCTGCCGCTGCGTTATGAGGCGCAGGACCGTGCGACGCGGCAACTGGCCAGCTGGATGGCCGGCCGGCCCGAGGTGGCGCGCGTCTTCCACCCGGCGTTGCCCGGCTCACCAGGCCACGAGCACTGGCTGGCCGTCGGTGGCCGCGGTGCGGGTTGCCTGTTTTCGGTGGCCTTCAAGCCGCAGTACGGCCCGGCGCAGGTGGACGCCTTCGTGGATGCGCTGCAGCTGTTCGGCATTGGCTACTCGTGGGCCGGCCCCATGAGCCTGGCCGTGCCCTACGACATGGGCCGCAGCCGCAACCTGCCGCTGCCCTTTGAGGGCCGCACGCTGGTGCGCTTTGCGATCGGGCTGGAGGACGTGGGCGACCTGCGGGCGGACATCGAGCAGGCGCTGTCAGCCCTTGCTTGACACCTTGTGCCGCATCAGCTGAGCCTTCTCCCGCTCCCAATCGCGCTTTTTTTCGCTCTCGCGCTTGTCATGCTTGGCCTTGCCCTTGGCCAGCGCGATGTCCACCTTCACGCGGCCACCCTTGTAGTGCAGGTTCAGCGGCACCAGCGTGAAGCCGCGCTGCTCCACCTTGCCCACCAGCCGCTTGATCTCGGCCTTGTGCATCAGGAGCTTCTTGGTGCGGTCGGCCTCGGGGTTGACGTGGGTGGACGCGCTGCGCAGCGCGTTGATGCGGCAGCCGATCAGGAACAGTTCGCCGTCCTTGATCATCACGTAGCCGTCGGTGAGCTGGACCTGTCCCGCGCGTATGGCCTTGATCTCCCAGCCCGCCAGCACGATGCCGGCCTCGAACTGTTCCTCGATGTGGTAGTCGTAGCGGGCGCGGCGGTTCTCGGCAATGGACATGAAGCAGGAGGTGGGGCCTGGGGGCCTTCTTACAATGGCGGCATTGTATGAAGCAGGTCAAAAAGTCCGTTCTGCTCTGGTACACGCCGCAGGAGATGTACGAGCTGGTGACCCAGGTGGAGCGCTATCCCGAGTTCCTGCCCTGGTGCAACAAGGTCGAGGTGCTTGAGCAGGGCACCGACGGCGTCACCGCCAAGCTGCATCTGGCCTATGCCGGCGTGCGCCATGCGTTCACGACGCGCAACCGCAACCAGCCCGGCCGCAGCGTCGACATGGTGCTGGTGGACGGCCCGTTCTCGCTGCTGGATGGGCAGTGGCAGTTTGTGCCGCTGAACAAGCCAGGCACCGCGGGCGAGCCCACGGCCTGCAAGATCGTCTTCGAGTTGAACTACGCGTTCAGCAGTGGCGCGCTGGAGGCCGTGGTCAGCCCGGTGTTCGACCGCATCGCCAACACCTTCGTCGACAGCTTCGTGCAACGCGCGGAAAGTCTCTACGGTGCGCGTTGAACTGGTCTGGAGCCCGGCGGCGGGCGAAGTGCAGCACCGCTGGCTGGAACTGGGCGAGGGCGCCACGATCGAAACCGCGCTGCGCGCCTGCGCAGACTTCCATCCGCCACCCGGCGAACTGCGCGTGGGCATCTGGGGTCGGGTGCGGCCGCTGGACGCGCCGCTGCGCGAGCGCGACCGCATCGAGGTCTACCGCCCGCTGACCGTGGACCCCAAGGAGGCGCGGCGGCAACGCTATGCCAAGCGCGGCGAGCGCATCGTGTCGCGCCACCGGCCAAAGGCGGGCATCAACGAGAAGCGTTGAGCGGCTTCAGCGGCACTCGCTGGAGATGACCTGGCGCGCCCGCTCGACCTCGGCGTGGCGCTGCGCGTCGTCCATGAAGATGCGCTCCCCCTGCTCGTTGGTGCGCGTGATGCGCATGCCGCTCTGCAGGTCGCGCATGTAGCCCTGAGCGCGCGCGCAGTTCTCGCGCTTCTGCTCGGCCAGGCGGCGTTCTTCTTCCTTCTGTTTGCTCTGCTCGCGGTCCTGTTCCTGCCTCTGGCGCGCGGCGGCTTCCTGCTCGGCCTTGGCCGGCGCGCTGGCGGCGGGGCGGGGCGCCGAGGCGGCG
>JBKBOJ010000057.1:0-20875 GCA_046294815.1 Roseateles sp.
CGGCGCCTGCACCCCGGCCTGCGCCGGCGCCGGTGTTCACGAACCAGGAGCAGAAGCCCATCCGCATCGTGCTGGACAAGTGAGCCAGGGAGCCCGGGCATGACCTACCGACAAACCCTGGCCGTGGCGCTCCTCACGGCGCTGTACCTGTGCTGCGAGCTGGCCTTTAACGCGCGCCTGCTGGACGTGGTGGGCGGCTCGGCCAGCCCGGCCGAGGTGCACCACATCGAGATCTTCGGCCGCGGCCTGTCCGGCATCGCGGTCGCGCTGGTGCTGCTGCAGCTGCTGCTGAGCGCGCGGGCCCGCTCCGGCCGGCGCTCGCCAAGCGCGATGGCGATGCTGTTCTGGTGCCTGCTTAGCGCCGGGCTGGTGTACGGCTCGCTGCAGCTGCTGGTGGACCATCTGGTGGCGCGCAGCGACGCGCAGATGCGCCGCACCAGCCTCACCATCGTGCTCGTCCAGCGGGCGCTGGTGAACGGGCAGGTGCAGCTCGACGGGCTGGACGACGACCCCGGCCTGTTCGCCCGCCCGGAGGGCAAGGCCTTCTTGGCGCTGTTCCCGGCCATGGCGGTGTCGGTGGAGCGGCTGGACGACAAGGTGCGCGACGTCAAGCTGGAGCTGATCTCGCGCGGCGTGCTGGGGCGGCTGGGTCAGGCGCAGGGCGTGTACCGCCAGTACGAGCAGGCCGTGGCCCGGCTGCGCGAGCAGTACGATCGCTACCGCCGCGCACCCGGCCCGGTGGACCTGGAGGCGGAGATCCCACGACGCCAGGACGAGGCCTGGAACGACTACCTCGCCGACCTCGGCAAGCGCGGCTGGACGCCGTCCACCGTGCCGGCCATGGCGCGCAGGAGCGTGCTGCAGAAGGTGCGCGCGCGGGTGCCGGTGCCGGCCGACTGGCAGCTGGGCGACGAGGCCGGCTTCCGCGAGGCCGTGGCCACGCAGGTGCGCCGGCAGGCTGGCCAGGCAGCCGCCAGGCTGGTCGTCGGTGGGCAGCCCGTCCCAGCGGGCCTGGGCTGGGAGGCCTTCTTCGGCCATGCCGGCGTGCAGGCGGAGCTGCGCAAGCGCCTGCAGTTGCCGGCGCGCGTGACGCTGCTGCCGGCCTACGGCAGCGCCGAGCTGTTCGAGAAAGACGTGGTGCGGCCGCTGGTGCGCGAGGTGGCGCAGCGCGAGCTGGCCGCCTACGAGGCCCCGGTAAAGGCGTTCGAGCCCGGCGGCGTCCATTTCCGCAAGGGCGAGGACGCGGCCCGCGCCGTCATCGTGCCGCCCGTGGCACTGTTCTTCTCGCTGCTGGGCGCCATTGGCCATCTGGCCAAGCTGGTGTACCTGCTGCTGCGCCTGGCCACCGGCGCGGTGCCGGCCTGGCGCGGGATGCGCCGGCTGTGGCTGGTACCGGTGGGGCTGCTTGCCGCCAGCGCGGCCGGGCTGTCGCTGGCCAGCAATGCGGTGACCGACAGCCGGCTGTACGGCTACATGCATGCCCAGGTGCTGCACGGCGCCGGCGCTGACGCCGCCGCCCGCGGCCAGGCCCGCGCGCTGCTGACGGCGCTGCACTGGGTGGCCGTGGGCCAGGGCCTGGGCTACCCGGTCAATGAGTGGGTTCGCACCCGCGTGTTGCACAACTTTGATTTCGGCTATGAACGACCTTCCCGCTGATGCCGCCCGCCGGTCCTCCAAGCTGCTGCCGGCGCTGCTGGCCGTGGCGCTGCTCGCGGCCCTGGCCGCGCCGGCCTGGGCCGGCTGCCACGGCCTACAGCTGCATGCGCACCGCGGTGCGCCGGGTGGCCCCGAGAACTCGCTGAGCGCCGTCCAGCAGGCCTGGGACGGCGCCTGGGATGGCGCCGAGATCGACGTGCAGACGCTGCGCGACGGCCAGTGGGTGCTGCACCACGACCTCAAGCTCGGCCGCACCACCAGCCTGCAGGGGCGCGCCACCACCGAGCTGCCGCCCGAGGCATGGCGTGAGGTGCGCATGAAGGACCGCCAGGGGCGCCTGGTGGCCGAGGCTGCGCCCTTCCTGGCCGAGCTCACGGCGCAGCTGCCCGCGCGCGACGACAAGGTGCTCAACATCGAGCTCAAGCAGCTCAACCTGAGCTGCCAGGCGGCCGAAGGCGCCGCCCAGGACCTGGGCCGCAGCCGGCCCGACGGGCGCTGGTTCCTCACCTCCATCGACCGCCGCGTGCTGCAGTGCGTGCGCCGCGCCGACCGGCAGGGCTACCTGGGCCTGATCGTGCTGGACCCGCAGGCCCTGGCGCGCGAGGCGCCGGCGCGGGCCCAGGCGCTGGCGCAGCGCGTCAAGCCCCCGGTGCTCGACCGGGCCTGGCTGCAGCGGCTGCAGCAGGAGGTGGGCACCCCGGTGGGCGTGCACGTGGACATCAACACGTTGGGTGCCAACCCCACGCTGCTGGCCGACGCGCTGGCGCTGGGCGTGCCGGTGTTCACCTACCACCTCGGGCCGGACCGCGAGCACGCGGCAGCCCTGCGGCGCCAGGCCCGCAGCAGCGGCCTGCTGCCCAGCGGCGCCATCATCGACGGCACGCCTGCCGCCTTCTGCGACCAACTGGGCCAACCCTGATGGACAGCGCCTCCACGCCCGTCGGCACCGGCCGTGTCCGCGCCCAGGTGGGGGCGCACCTGGAGCCGGTCACGCGCTTCGGCACGGCGGACCTCATCGAGGTCGAACCCGAACAGCTGCTGGCCGTGCCGCTGACGCTGACGGCGGACCAGCACGTCAGCTTCGCCATCGACGTCCGGCACGGGCCGGGCGCCTTGCCGGCCGGTGCGCAGAAGCTGGCCGGCGAGGCCGCCGTGGACCAGACGCTGCAGGACTGGCTGGCCACGGCCCGTCAGCAGGCGCCGCAGGCGCTGCAGCGCTGGGCCGAGGCCGACACCGGCAGCTACCGGCGCCTGCTGCCCGGTGCCGCGGGCTTCCTGACGCGGCCGGGCACTGTCGGGCACGAGCATCGCTGCACCACCTGCGGCGGTAGCTGCCAGGTGACCTGCGGCAGCTGTTACGGCCAGGGCCAGCTGCGCTGCCACTCCTGCTCGGGCGTCGGCCGCGTGAACTGCTATTACTGCCATGGGCGCAAGCGGCAGGACTGCAGCACCTGTGGCGGGCGCGGCCAATGGAGCGAGTACCAGACGCGGCAGGTGTGGGACGCGTCGCGCAACAGCTGGGAGTCTGTCACCGACACCCACTACCGGAGCTGCCTGACCTGCAGCGCCAGCGGCACCCTCACCTGCCACCACTGCGAGTACGACGGCAAGGTCAGCTGCTCGGGGTGCTTCGGCCGCGGCCAGAACCCATGCAGCGCCTGCCGCGCGACCGGCCGGGTGGACTGCGATGCCTGCCGTGCGAGCGGCATCCAGCACCGCAGCGGCACCCTCGTGGCCCGGGCCGAGCGCGAGGAGTCGCTGGTCGTGGACACGGCCGACGCCGCCCTGCGCGAGCTGGTGCAGCAGCGCGTGCCACTGGCGGATCTGCCGGCGCTGGGCGCGCTGCTGCGGGTGCGCCACCAGGTGGCGGGCGCCGCGGTGCGCAGCACCCACGAGCTGCGTTTGGACGTACGCCGCAGCACGCTGCGCGCCGGGCAGGAGACCTTCGTGATCCACGGCTTCGGCCCGCAGACGCGCATCTACAGCTTCGAGAACATCGCGTCGCGGCTGCTGGCCGGCGACCTTGCCGCGCTGGAGCAGGCCGTGGCGGCCGCCTCGGGCTGGCGGCGCCAGCGTGGCAACGGGCTGCTGGGCCACCTCGGCGACTTCCTGCGCTCGGAGCTGAACCTGCTGGTGGGCGAGCGCATGGGCGACGCCGACGGACTCCCAGAACAGGCGGCCCAGGCCGTGGAGCGCCAGTTTGCGGGCATGGTCGACGCCGACTACGTCACCCGCGCCACGCAGGCGCTGCGCCAGGCCGTGGCCAAGGTGTATGCGTCTGAGTTGATGGAGCCCGCGGCCTACCTGCTGGGCCTGGTGGCGCTGGCCGCGGTGGCGGCGTGCGCGCTCGGCTGGCCGCTGGCCAGCCCGTGGGCGGCAGCCGGCACGGCGCTGGGCGCGGGTGTGCTGGCCTGGTTCGGGCTGGAGTGGCTGACGCAGCGGCGCATCCGCCGCCCCTTCGAGGGCGATTACGGCCGCCGGCTGGTGGCCCAGCTGCGTGCCAACGGCAGCGTCAGGCGCTGGCGGGTGGGCATGGTGACGGCCAGTGCCGTGGCCGCCTTCGGTGCGGCTCACGTCGTGCCCTGGCTGCCCTACCTGGGCGACCACCAGCGCCAGCAGCGCGACGTGGCCGCCGTGCAGGCGCAACTGGCCCAGTGGGGGCAGCAGGCCACGCCCGACTTCCGGCTGCGCCTGTACCCGGCGCAGCCGGCGCTGCTGGCGCGTGCCGAGGCTGGCGACACGCGGGCCCAACTGGTGCTGGCCTGGCGCCTGCTGCTGGGCGGCGGCGGCGTGGGCAAGGACGTGGCGGCGGCTGGCGACTGGCTGGAGCGTGCGCGCCCGGCAGCGTCGGGCGACAAGCTCTGGCGCGCCGCGCATGCGGTGCAGGTGCTGAACCAGGAAGCCATGCCCGACGCGATCCGCGCCGCCGCGGCCGACCTGGGCCGTGCCGCCGATGCCGGCCTGGTGGAGGCCCGCTACTGGGAGGCGCGCATCTACCTGACGCCCGGCAGCCCTCTGCACGACCCGCGCCGTGCGCAGCAGGCGCTCACGCAGGCCGCGCAGCTGGGCCACGCGCATGCGGCGTTGCTGCTTGGCCAGCGGCTGGCATCGGGCGACGGCCTGCGCCGCGACCCGGTGGCCGCACGGCGCTGGCTGCAGCAGGCCGCCGCGGCAGGGCTGAAGCCGTAGCCGGCGGCGACGCGTCGGGCAATGGCGGCGCGCTCATGCTGCGCCGCACGGCGACCGGCCTGGCGGACCGGCGCAGGCCGCAAGCGATCTTGCGCCGGGGCGCGCTGGCGGTGGCGCGCCGGCGCTGAGGGCACGCTGCTGCAGCAGCGATGAAAAACGGGCCTCATCAAGAGGCCCGTTGTCGCTCCGGCTTGTCGCCGAGGCTTACTCGGCCGGCTTGGCTTCCGCCTTGCGCTCCAGCGCTGCCTTGGAGGCGATGACCGGCTGGCCCTTGAGCTTGTTGAGCGCCTGCATCAGCGGGAAGTCTTCGGCCGAGCCGAACTCGGGCAGCGGCTTGGGCGGCTCGTTGCGCTTGGCCATCTCGGCCTCCAGCTTGGCGCGCGCTTCCTCGCGGGCCTTCTGGCGGGCTTCGTTGTCCTCGGGGCCGTTGGCCAGGTGCTTTTCCAGGTCGGCCTCGCGCATGCGCAGCGCGGCGAAGACGTTGCCCTCGGCGGTCTCGTCCAGCTGCACGTCGGGGGTGATGCCCTTGGCCTGGATGGAGCGGCCGGCCGGCGTGTAGTAGCGCGCGGTGGTGATCTTCAGCGCGGTCTCGGGGCCCAGCTGGCGCACGGTCTGCACCGAGCCCTTGCCGAAGGTCTGGGCGCCCATGATGGTGGCGCGCTTGTGGTCTTGCAGCGCGCCGGCCACGATCTCGCTGGCGCTGGCCGAGCCCTCATTGACCAGCACCACCAGCGGCACATTCTTCACGGCGGCCGGCAGGCGGCGGATGGGATCGTCGCTGGCGCGGCGGCGGTAGTCCTCGGGCTTGGCCTTGTAGACGACCTTGGACTCGGCGATCTGGCCGTTGGTGGACACCACTTCGACATCGCGCGGCAGGAAGGCGGCCGACACGGCGATGGCACCCTCCAGCAGGCCGCCCGGGTCGTTGCGCAAGTCCAGCACCAGGCCCTTGAGATGGGGTTCCTGCTTGTAGATCTCTTCCAGCTTCTTGGCGAAGTCGTCGACCGTGCGGTCCTGGAACTGGCTGATGCGCAGCCAGGCGTAGCCGGGCTCAATGACCTTGGCGCGCACGCTCTGCACCTTGATTTCCTCGCGCACGATGGTCACGGGGAAGGTGCGGTTCTCGGCCTTGCGGTAGATGGTCAGGCTGACCTTGGTGGCCGGGTCGCCACGCATTTTCTTGACAGCCTGGTCGATGGTCAGGCCGCGCACCGCCGTGTCGTCGATGCGGGTGATCAGGTCGCCGCTCTTGAGGCCGGCGCGGAAGGCTGGCGAGCCTTCGATGGGCGAGACGATCTTGACCAGGCCGTCCTCCATGCCGATCTCGATGCCGACGCCGACGAACTTGCCGGACGTGCCTTCGCGGAACTCTTTGAAGGTCTTCTTGTCAAAGAACGCGGAATGCGGATCCAGCCCGGAGACCATGCCGGCGATGGCGTCGTTGATCAGCTTCTTCTCGTCCACGGGCTCGACGTATTCGGTCTTGATGAGACCGAAGGCCGCAGCGAGCTGCTGCATCTCCTCCAGCGGCAGCGGCGACAAGCTGCTGCGCGCGTTGGCCTGCAATTGCATCGTGGTGAGGGCACCCGCGACGGCGCCGAGGGCGACCCAACCGGCGACTTTCAATTTGGAGCTCATGTGGCGAGTCCTGTGATCAACGTGATCCTGCCGAAACCGCTTGACAGGTCAGTCCAGTGTAGCGGCGGGGGGCAAAGCGCTGCCGCGGTTTATCCGACAGAAACCCTTCAATTCCCTGCGGCAGTGATGGAGTGCGCGGCACCGCCGCGGTCGCTGCCGGGTTGAGTGGGTGCCGGAAGTCAGGCTTTGGGGTGCGTTGGCGATCAGGCTTGCGGCGTCTCCGCGCAGGATGCGATCAAGTCGGTGAGCGGCGCGGGTTGAAGGCCATCTCAGGCCCGGGCAGCGCCTACATTGCGGCCAACTTCACTGTGCAGCGTCGCCCATGTCCGCCCTCAACGGTCTCGCCACCTCGCTGGCCCTGTTTCTTGCTGCCGCCGCGGCGCAGGCCGCGCAGATCGGCGTCATCCCGCCCGCCGAGCCGCTGACGGCGGCCCGCATCGCGCCACTGCCGCAGGGCCAGCGCGCCGACTGGGCGGCCTACCTGGCCCGCTCCGACGCCCAGCGCCACGCCGACCGCGCCGCGTTGGCCGCCGAGCGCCAGGGCCTGAAGGTGCTGCCGGCGCCGCCCGCCAGCGGCAACGGGCCGGCCAGCATGCCGCTGGAGCAGCCGGCAGACTGGTATGCCGGTGACGCGGCACGGCGCGTCGCGCGCAACATCCTGAGCTTCCAGACGCCGGCCGGCGGCTGGGGCAAGAACCAGCCGCGCGATGCGGCGCCGCGTGTGCCAGGCCAGTCCTGGGTGGCCGATGGCAATCCCAAGGCGCCCATGCCGGGTGACTTCGACAAGCCCGACCATTGGAGCTACGTGGGCACCATCGACAACGATGCGACGACCTGGGAGATCCGCTTTCTGGCGCGCATGGCAGCGGCCCACCCGGGCGAGGCGGGGGCGGCCTACCGGCGGGCG
The DNA here is from genome assembly GCA_046294815.1 of Roseateles sp. Lineage (GTDB taxonomy): Bacteria > Pseudomonadota > Gammaproteobacteria > Burkholderiales > Burkholderiaceae_C > Pelomonas. Next base: position 7,391 of record JBKBOJ010000057.1, read on the forward strand.
GCCGAGCGTGGCCTGCGCTATTTGCTGGCCGCGCAGTTCCCCAACGGCGGCTGGCCGCAGGTGTGGCCGCTGCAGGGCGGCTACCACGACGCGATCACGCTGAACGACAACGCGATGGTGGAGGTGCTGGAACTGCTGGGCACGGCGTCGCGCGGCGAGGCCGGCTTCGCGTTTCTGGCCGATGCGCTGCGTGCCGAGCTGGCCGCGGCCGAGGCGCGTGGGGTGCAACTGCTGCTGGCCATGCAGGTGCGCATCGATGGCCAGCCCACGCTGTGGGCCCAGCAGCACGACGCGCTGACGCTGGCGCCCACCTCGGCCCGCAACTACGAGCCGCCCGCGCTCAGCAGCGGCGAAAGCGCCCGCGCGCTGGCCTATCTGATGAGCCTGCCCCAGCCGTCGCCGGCCGTCGTGGCGGCGGTGCGGGGCGGCGTGGCGATGCTCAAGCGCCTGGCAGTGCACGATCGCGCCTGGTTGATGGTGGATGCACAGCAGGGCAAGCGGCTCGTGGAGCAGCCCGGCGCGGGCCCGCTGTGGGCGCGCTTCTACGACCCGGTCACGCTCAAGCCCGTGTTCGGCGACCGCGACAAGACGCTGCACGACGACGTGCACGATCTCAGCGCCGAGCGCCGCCGCGGCTATGCCTGGTGGGGCAACTGGCCGCTGAAGACGCTGCAGGCCTACGACGCCTGGAGCGCTCGGCAGGGCGGCTGATCAGGCCTGCGTGTACGCCGTCTTCACCGTCGTGTAGAACTCCGCCGCATAGCGCCCCTGCTCGCGCGGCCCGTAGCTGCTGCCCTTGCGGCCGCCAAAGGGCACGTGGTAGTCCACGCCCGCCGTCGGCAGATTGACCATCACCATGCCCGCCTGCGCATGGCGCTTGAAGTGGGTGGCATGCTTCAGCGAGGTCGTCGCGATGCCGGCGGACAGCCCGAACGGCGTGTCGTTGGCGAGCTGCAGCGCTTCGTCGTAGTCGCGTGCGCGGATGACGCTGACCACCGGGCCGAACACCTCCTCGCGGTTGATGCGCATGGCGGCCGTCGTGTCGGTGATGAGCGCCGGCGTCAGGTAGAAGCCCGGCGCGCCGTCGGCGTTGTGTTCGATGCGCTCGCCGCCCTGGGCCAGCCGGCCGCCCTCGGCCTGGGCGATGGCGATGTAGTCCAGGTCCTGGCCCAGTTGGCTGGCGTCCACGACGGGGCCGATGTCGGTGCCGGCCTTGCGGGCGTCGTCCACCCTCAGCGCCTTCATCTTGTCGATCATGGCCGCGACGAAGCGGTCGTGGATGCCCTCGGTGACGATGAGGCGGCTGGACGCCGTGCAGCGCTGGCCGGTGGAGAAGAAGCCGCTGTTGATGGCGGCATTGACCGCGACGCCGAGGTCGGCGTCGTCCAGCACGACCATGGGGTTCTTGCCGCCCATCTCCAGCTGGAAGCGGGCCTGGCGCGCCACGCAGGCGGCGGCGACCTTCTGGCCGGTGGCCACCGAGCCGGTGAAGCTGACGGCCGCCACGCGCGGGTCGTTGAGCAGCTTCTCGCCCACCACCGAGCCGCGGCCCATGACGAGGTTGAACACGCCGGCCGGCAGCCCCGAGCGCGACAGGATCTCGGCCAGCGCCCAGGCCGAGCCGGGCACCAGGTCGGCCGGCTTGAACACGACGCAGTTGCCCCAGGCCAGCGCGGGCGCGATCTTCCAGGCGGGGATGGCGATGGGGAAGTTCCACGGCGTGATCAGGCCCACCACGCCCAGCGGCTCGCGCGTGATCTCCACGCCCACGCCCGGCCGCACCGAAGGCAGGCTCTCGCCGCCGGGGCGCAGCGCCTCGCCGGCGAAGAATTTGAAGATGTTGCCGGCGCGCACCACCTCGCCCACCGCCTCGGGCAGGGTCTTGCCCTCCTCGCGGGCCAGCAGGTCGCCCAGCTCGGTGCGGCGCGCCAGGATCTCGCTGCCGACGGCGTCCAGGATGTCGAAGCGCTGCTGCGGCGTCGAGAGGCTCCAGGCCGGGAAGGCGGCGCTGGCCGCCGCGATGGCCAGGTCGGCTTGCGCGGCGTCGGCCTGGGCGTACTCGCCGATCAGGTCGCGGGTGTCGGAGGGGTTGATGTTGCGGGAGACGCTGGCGCCGGCGACCCACTCGCCGTTGATCAGATTCTTGTGCATGGAGCTCATCGGTCTAGGGCTGGGCGCTTGGGGTTGAAGGTCCAGCCGGGGATCAGGTATTGCATGGCGATCGCATCATCGCGCGCACCCAGGCCATGCTGCTTGTAGAGCTGGTGGGCCTTCTCGACCTCGGCCATGTCGAGCTCGACACCCAGGCCAGGCTTTTTCGGCACCTGCACGTGGCCGCCGACGATCTGCAGCGGCTCTTTGGTGAGCCGCTGGCCGTCCTGCCAGATCCAGTGCGTATCGATGGCCGTGACCTTGCCCGGTGCCGCGGCGCCCACGTGCGTGAACATCGCGAGCGACACGTCGAAGTGGTTGTTGGAGTGGCTGCCCCAGGTCAGGTCCCAGTCGCGGCAGGTCTGGGCGACGCGGACCGAGCCGGCCAGGGTCCAGAAGTGCGGGTCGGCCAGCGGGATGTCCACGCTCTGCAGCGACAGCGCGTGCTGCAGTTGGCGCCAGTCGGTCGCGACCATGTTGGTGGCCGTGGGCAGGCCGGTGGCGCGGCGGAACTCGGCCATTACCTCGCGCCCCGAGAAGCCGTCTTCGGCCCCGCAGGGGTCCTCGGCATAGGCCAGCACGCCGCGCATGTCGCGCAGCAGGCGGATCGCGTCCAACAGCCGCCACCCGCCGTTGGGGTCCAGCGTCACGCGGGCGTCGGGGAAGCGCTCGTGCAGCGCGCGGATGGCCACGACCTCCTCGTCGCCGCGCAGCACGCCGCCCTTGAGCTTGAAGTCTTTGAAGCCGTAGCGCTCGCGCGCGGCCTCGGCCAGCCGCACGATGGCCTCGGGCGTGAGCGCCGCCTCGTGGCGCAGGCGGAACCAGTCGTTGTCGGCGTCCGGTTCTGCGTGATAGGGCAGATCGGTCTTCGTGCGGTCACCGATGAAGAACAGATAGCCCAGCATCTGCACCGAATCGCGCTGCTGGCCCTCGCCCAGCAGCGCCGCCACCGGCAGGCCCAGGTGCTGGCCCAGCAGGTCCAGGAAGGCCGACTCTATGGCCGCAGCGGCGTGGATGGTGGTGCGCAGGTCGAAGGTCTGCAGGCCGCGGCCGCCGGCGTCGCGGTCGGCAAAGGCCTGCTGCACGCGCTGCAGCACGGCCAGGTGCGCGCCGATGGGCTGGCCTTCCACGAGCGGGCGCGCGTCCTCCAGCGTCTGGCGGATCTTCTCGCCGCCGGGCACCTCGCCCACGCCGGTGTGGCCGGCGCTGTCGGTGAGGATCAGCAGGTTGCGCGTGAAGAACGGCGCATGGGCGCCGCTCAGGTTGAGCAGCATGCTGTCACGCCCGGCCACCGGGATGACGCGCAGGGTCTGGACGATAGGCGTGGCGTTCATGTCGTGCACGGCGGGCCACGTCAGTCTGCCGTGATCTTGCGATCGGTGATGACCTTCTTCCAGCGCGCGAACTCCGCGGCCTGGAAGGCGGTGAACTGCTCGGGCGTGTTGGCGACGATCTCGAAACCCTGCTCCAGCAGCTTGGGGCGCACGTCAGGCGCGTTCAGCGCCTTGACGATGCTGCCATGCAGCTTGTGCTTGATGTCGGCCGGCAGCCCCTTGGGCGCGGCCACGCCCTGCCAGGAGTAGACCTGAACGCCCTTGATGCCAAGCTCCTCCATGGTCGGCACGTCGGGCTGCACCGGCGAGCGTTGGGCGCTGGTGATGGCCAAAGCGCGCAGCTTGCCGGCCTTGATCTGCGGCAGCGCGGTGTTGATGTTCATGAAGCTGGCATCCAGCTGGTTGCCCAGCAGGTCCGTCATCACCGGGGCGCCGCCTTTGTAGGGAATGTGCAGGCCGCTCGTGCCGGTTTGCTGCCAGAACAGCTCGGCGGTGATGTGGTCGCTAGAGCCGTTGCCGCTGGAGCCGAAGCTCATCTTGTTGGGGTTGGCCTTCAGGTAGGCCAGCACGTCGGCCATGGTTTTGTGCGGCGAAGCGGCCGGCACGACCAGCAGGTTGGGCGCCTGTACGGCCAGGGTGATGTAGTCGAAGTCCTTGGTTGGGTCGTAGGCGACGCTCTTCATCAGGTGCGGGCCGATGACCAGCGGACCCAGTGACGACACCAGCACCGTGTAGCCGTCCGGCGCGGCGCGCTTGACGGCCGCGGCGCCGATCGTGCCGCCCGCGCCGCTGCGGTTGTCCACGACGAAGCTGCCGCCCAACTGCTCCTGCAGCTTGCTGCTCAACAGCCGTGCAATGGCGTCGGTGGAGCCGCCGGGCGGGAAGGGCACCAGCAGCGTCACGGCCTTGGCGGGCCAGGTCTGGGCCAGCGCGGCCGTGCTGGCAGCGACGCCCAGCAGCAATGCGGTCAGCAGTCGTTTCATGGTTTGTCTGCGTTGGGATGGACGATGGGGCTTACTGCGGGCCCAGCTTGGCGATCAGCGCGCGCAGCTGCTCGACCTCGGCTGGCAGCAGCTCCGACAGTGGCGGGCGTACCGGGCCGGCGCTGTGGCCCACGAGGGTGGCGCCGGCCTTCACGATGGAGACGGCATAGCCCTCGCCCTTGTTGCGGATGGCGACGTAGGGCAGGAAGAAGTCGCGCAGCAGGCGGTCGCAGGTGGCGGTGTCACCTGCGGCGTGGGCGTTGTAGAACTCCATGGCCGTCTTCGGGATGAAGTTGAAGACCGCGGACGAGTAGACCGGGCAGCCCATGGCCTTGTAGGCGCCGGCAAACACCTCGGCCGTGGGCAGGCCGCCCAGGTAGGCGAAGCGCTCGCCCAGCGTCTGGCGGATGGCGACGAACTTCTCGATGTCCCCCAGGCCGTCCTTGAAGCCGATCAGGTTGGGGCAGCGCTCGGCCAGCGTCAGCAGGCTTTGCGGCGTCAGCTTGCAGGCCCCGCGGTTGTAGACCACCACGCCGAACTTGACGCTCTTGCAAACCGCCTCGACGTGGGCGATCAGGCCCGCCTGGCTGGCCTCGGTCAGGTAGTGCGGCAGCAGCAGGATGCCTTGCGCGCCCAGGCGTTCGGCCTCTTGCGCGTACTTGATGGCCAGCGTGGTGCCGCCACCCGCACCGGCCAGAATGGGTGTGCGGCCGCGGCAGGTGTCCAGCGCCACCTTGATGACCGCGCTGTACTCGGTGGGCTCCAGCGAGAAGAACTCGCCCGTGCCACCGGCCGCGAACAGCGCGGATGCGCCATAGGGCTGCAGCCACTCCAGCCGATCGGCATAGGCCTTGGGGGCGAAGTTAAGGTCCTTGTCGAAGTCGGTCAGCGGGAAGGACAGCAGGCCGGCCTGCAGCACGGCTTTGAGTTCTTGGGGCGACATGGCGGGCCTTTCGGGTGGGGCAGGGCGCGTGGATGCGCCGGGTGGGATTAGTTGTAGGTCATCGTACAACGTGGCGTGAAAGCGATGGATCTAGGGGAAACCCGTGACCCGGTTCTGCGCCGTCAGGCGGCTTCGGCTTGGGCGCGGCGGCGGCGTTCGCGGCTGTTGCTGAGGTGGGTGCGCATGGCGGCGCGCGCCGACTCGGCATCCTGGTTGACGATGGCGTCCAGGATGCTCTCGTGCTCGGCGTTGACGCGCCGCATGTAAGCGCGGCGCTCGGCGCTCACGTCGGGCGTGGTCTCCAGCCGGGCGCGCGGAATGATCTGGGCACCCAGGGTGGCCATCAGGTCGGCGAAGTGGTGGTTCTGCGTGGCGCGCGCGATCTCCACATGGAACTGGAAGTCGGCCGCCACCGAGTCCTGGTCGGCCTCCACCGCGGTGATCAGCGCATCCAGCGCGCGCCGCAGCGCCGCCAGGTTGGCGTCGGTGCGCCGCAGCGCGGCCAGCCCGGCGGCCTCGGTTTCCAGGCCGATGCGCAGTTCCAGCACCGCGATCACGTCTTGCAGCGTGCTGAACTGCTCCGGCGTGATCTTGAACGCCGGCCCGTCGCCCGGCCCGATGACGAAGGTGCCGATGCCATGACGCGTCTCCACCAAGCCGGCCGCCTGCAGCTTGGAGATGGCCTCGCGCACGACGGTGCGACTGACCTCGAATTCCGCCATGATGGCCGCCTCGGTGGGCAGTTTGTCGCCGGCCTGCAGTTCGCCGGCGCGGATGCGGTCGCCGAGTGCGTCGACCAGTTCCAGAGCCAGCGTGCGGGGCCGGCGGCGGGCGATGGGAGCGTGCATTCGCGGGTTTTCCCGAGGTCTCGAAGTGGGCGAGGCGTCTACAGTGGCGTAAGTTGTACGACAACTAGACGACGTACAACGAGATCAGCCCACACTTTAGCCACTTTGCCGCCGGATATGCATGCCGTTGACCCTCGCCGCCCGCCGCTGACCATTCGCATGCGCGACGCGGACAACGTCGCCATCGTCGCCAACGCCGGCGGGCTGCCGGCGGGCACGGTGCTGCCGCCCGGAGTGCCGGGCGCCGGCCTGGTGCTGCGGGACCCGGTGCCGCAAGGCCACAAGGTCGCGCTGCGCGACATCGGCGCGGGCGAGGCGGTGCTGCGCTACGGCGTGCCCATCGGCTATGCGCTGCAAGCCATTCCCGCCGGCAGCTGGGTGCACGAGCGGCTGCTGCAGATGCCGTCGGCCCGGGCGCTCGAGGGGCTGCCGCTGGCCACCGTGAAGCCGCCCGCGCACGAACCGCTGCAAGGCTACACCTTTGAGGGCTACCGCAATGCCGACGGCTCGGTGGGCACGCGCAACATCCTGGCCATCACGACGACGGTGCAATGCGTGGCCGGCGTCGTGGCGCAGGCGGTGGCGCGCATCAAAGCCGAGCTGCTGCCGCTGTACCCCAACGTGGACGACGTCATCGGCCTGGAGCACAGCTATGGCTGCGGCGTGGCCATCGATGCGCCGGATGCGGTCATTCCCATCCGGACGCTCAAGAACATTGCGCTGAACCCCAACTTCGGCGGCGAGGTCATGGTGGTCAGCCTGGGCTGCGAGAAGCTGCAGCCCGCACGCCTGCTGCCGCCGGGCAGCTTTCCCATCGTCGACGAGCGCGAAACCGGCGCCGGCCCCGAGACGGTCTGCCTGCAGGACGAGGCCCATGTGGGCTTCATGTCCATGCTGGACGACATCGTGCAGACGGCCAGGCCGCATCTCGAACGCCTGAACGCCCGCCGCCGCGAGACCGTGCCGGCCAGCGAGCTGGTCGTCGGCGTGCAATGCGGCGGCAGCGACGCCTTTTCCGGCGTGACGGCCAACCCGGCCGTGGGCTACTGCGCGGATCTTCTGGTGCGCGCTGGCGCCACCGTGATGTTCAGCGAGAACACCGAGGTGCGTGACGCGGTGGAGCAGCTCACCAGCCGCGCCGCCAGCGCTGAAGTGGCCGAGGCCATCATCCGCGAGCTGGGCTGGTACGACCGCTACCTCGACCGCGGCCGCGTCGACCGCGCCGCGAACACCACGCCCGGCAACAAGGCCGGCGGCCTCTCCAACATCGCCGAGAAGGCCATGGGTTCCATCATCAAGAGCGGCAGCTCGGCCATCAGCCATGTGCTGTCGCCCGGCGAGAAGCTGCGGCGCGACCAGCGCGGCCTGGTCTATGCCGCCACGCCAGCCAGCGACTTCATCTGCGGCACGCTGCAGCTGGCTGCCGGCATGAACCTGCACATCTTCACGACCGGCCGCGGCACGCCTTACGGCCTGGCCGAATGCCCGGTGGTCAAGGTCGCCACGCGCACGGACCTGGCGCGCCGCTGGCACGACCTGATGGACGTGAACGCCGGGCGCATCGCCGATGGCGAGGCCAGCATCGAGGAGGTGGGCTGGGAGCTGTTCCACCTGCTGCTGGACGTGGCCAGCGGTCGCAAAAAGACCTGGGCCGAGCACTGGAGGCTGCACAACGCGCTGGTGCTGTTCAATCCGGCGCCGGTGACCTGAGCCGCCACTGCTGGCGGCTGCATCCCAAGAGGTCGGCGGTGATGCAGGACAGGCCGGTCGCCGCGGCGCTGCGCTGCAAGGCCAAGCTGGCCAGCGGCGGGAATGCTGGCGCGTCGGCTGCGCATGATTCCCGAGACGGCGCTATCCCAAGGTCGGCTGCGTGAGCCGATACCCCGCCAGCGCTGCCGCACCGACCGCGATGGCATCGGCGCCGAAGCGCGCGACGCGCAGCGTGGGCTCGGGCAGGCCGGCCGCCTGGGCGTACTCCCGCAGCGTGTCGCGCACCGGTGCCAGCAGCGCATCGCCCAGCGCCATGGCCGGGCCGCCCAGCACGATGCAGGCGGGGTCGTAGGCCACGGCCAGGTTCTGCAGCAGCACGCCCAGGTAGCGGCCGGCCTGTTTGACCGCGGCAGCCGGCGGCGCACTGCCGTCCTCGCGCAGCAGCGCGCGGCTGCCGATGAGCGCCTCGGCGCAGCCGCGTCGGCCGCAGGAGCAGCGCGGGCCGTCGATCTGCAGCACCATGTGGCCCACCTCGCCGGCCAGGCCGCGCACGCCGGTCAGCAGCCGCCCGCCGACAACCAACCCGGCGCCCACGCCTTCGCCCACCAGCACCAGCAGCAGCGGGTCGGCCTGCGGTGCCGGGTTGAACTCGCTCTCGCCCAGCGCGGCGACGTCGGCGTCGTTCTGCATGAAGACCGGCACGCCGGCCAGCGGCGTGCCTTGCAGCGCCTCGCGCAGCAGCGCGCCGAACGGCGCCTGGTGCCAGTGCACATGCGGCGCGAAGACGAGCTGGTCGCGCGCCTGGTCCACGCCACCGGGCAGGCCCACGCCGATGCCGATGATGCGCTGCGCGTCGCTGCAGCGGCCGGCCACGGCGAGCATGCTGCGGGTCAGCTTCTGGATGCAGGCCTCGACTGGCAGCGCCGTGTCGTAGCTGGCGCTGCGCGCGGCCAGCACCGTGCCGGTCAGCGAGGTCAGCACCACGCGCACATGGCCAATGCCGACCTGGGTGCCCAGCAGCAGCAGCCGGCCCGGGTCGACGAACAGCGGCGTGGGGCGGCGGCCCACGTCGCCGGTGACCAGCACCTCGCGCTCCAGCAGCCAGCCTTCGTCGATGAGCTCGCGGGTGAGGGCGCTGACGGTGGACTTGGTGAGGTCCAGCGCGTTGGCCAGCTCCACACGCGACTGTCCGGGGTGGGCGCGCAGATGGCGCACGATGGCCATGCGGTTGCTCGCCTTGAGCAAGGCCTGGCCGCTGGGGCTGGCGGCTTGCATCAGCATTCAGCGCCCCTGGGCGGCCCGCCAGGCCGCGAAGTCGGCGGCCACGTCGGGGTCGGTGGGCGGGTACAGGCCCAGCACGCTGCGGCCGGCCAGCACTTTGTGCTGCACGTAGTCCTCGAACACCGTCATCTGCACGGCCTCCTCGGCAATCTCGTCGGCCAGGTGGGCCGGGATGACGATGACGCCCTCGGCGTCGCCGACGACGATGTCACCCGGGAACACCGGCGCGTCGCCGCAGCCAATGGGCTCGTTGATGCCGATGGCCTGGTGCAGCGTCAGGTTGGTGGGCGCGCTCGGGCGGGCGTGGTAGGCGGGCATGGTGTACTTGGCGATGTCAGGGCTGTCGCGGAAGCCGCCGTCGGTGACGACGCCGGCACAGCCGCGCACCATCAGGCGGGCCAGCAGGATGCCGCCGGCCGACGCAGCGCGGGCGTCCTTGCGGCTGTCGATGACCAGCACCGCGCCGGGCGGGCATTCTTCCACCGCCTTGCGCTGCGGATGGCTGCGGTCTTTGAAGACCTCGATGCCGTTCAAGTCCTCGCGCGCCGGCATGTAGCGCAGCGTGTAGGCGGGGCCCACCATGTTGGGCAGGCCGGGGTTCAGCGGCAGCACGCCCTGGATGAGCTGGTGTTTGAGGCCGCGCTTGAACAGCGTGGTGCTCAGCGTCGCGGTGCTGACACCCAACAACTTCTTGCGGGTCTCGGGATTCATGTCAATAGATAGCGGGCTCCGGCACCGGGGCGCCGAACTGGGTTTCCAGGAAGTCGAAGTCGCAGCCCTCGTGGGCCTGCAGGACATGCCGGCTGAACATCCAGCCATAGCCGCGCTCGTAGCGCGCGGGTGGCGGCGTCCAGGCGGCACGGCGAGCGGCCAGTTCCGCGTCGCTGACTTCAAGATGGATGGTACGCGCCGGCACGTCCACGCGGATGCGGTCGCCGCTCTTCACCAGCGCCAGCGGCCCGCCGATGGCGGCCTCGGGGCTGCAGTGCAGCAGGCAGCCGCCGTAGCTGGTGCCGCTCATGCGCGCGTCGGACAGGCGCAGCATGTCGGTCACGCCCTGCTTCAACAACTTGGTCGGGATGGGCAGCATGCCCCACTCGGGCATGCCGGCGCCCTTGGGGCCGGCGTTGCGCAGCACGAGGATGTCGTCGCCGGTGACGTCGAGATCAGGATCGTCAACGGCGGCCTTGAGGCTGGGGTAGTCGTCGAACACCAGCGCGCGGCCGGTGTGGCGCAGCAGGTGGGGTGCGACGGCGCTGGGCTTGATGACGACGCCATCGGGCGCGAGGTTGCCGCGCAGCACGGCCAGCGCGCCTTCGGCGTAGATGGGCTTGTCCAGCGGCCGGATGACGTCGTCGTTGAAGACTTCGGCGCCCGCGATGTTGTCCCCGACGGACTTGCCAGTGACGGTCAGCGCGCTCAGGTCGAGCTTGCTGGCCATGACCTTCATCAGCGCCGGCAGTCCGCCGGCGTAGAAGAAGTCTTCCATCAGATAGCGCTCGCCGCTGGGGCGAATGTTGGCGATGACGCCCACATGGCGGCTGGCGGCGTCGAAGTCGTCCAGCGTGACCGGCAGACGCGCGCGGCGGCTGATGGCCAGCAGATGAATGATGGCGTTGGTGGAGCAACCCATGGCCATGGCGACGGCAATCGCATTGGCGAAGCTGCCCCGGGACAGCAGGCGGGCGGGCGTCAGGTCGTCCCACACCATCTGCACGATGCGGCGGCCACATTCGGCCGACATGCGGATGTGGTTCGCGTCAGGCGCAGGGATGCTGCTGGCGCCCGGCAGCGTGAAGCCCAGCGCCTCGGCGATGCCCATCATGGTCGCTGCCGTGCCCATGGTCATGCAGGTGCCGTGGCTGCGGGCGATGCCGGCTTCCATCTCGGCCCAGGCCTGGTCAGACAGCCGCCCGGCGCGGCGCTCGTCCCAGTATTTGAAGGCGTCGGAGCCGCTGCCCAACACCTGGCCGCGCCAGTTGCCGCGCAGCATGGGGCCGGCGGGCAGGTAGATGGTGGGCAGGCCCATGCTGAGGGCGCCCATCAAGAGGCCGGGCGTGGTCTTGTCGCAGCCGCCCATCAGCACGGCGCCGTCGACCGGGTGGCTGCGCAGCAGTTCCTCGGTCTCCATCGCCAGGAAGTTGCGGTAGAGCATGGAGGTGGGCTTGACCATGCTCTCGGACAGCGAGATGGCCGGCAGTTCCAGCGGCCAGCCGCCCGCCTGCAGGACGCCGCGCTTGACGTCCTGCACCCGCTGCTTGAAGTGGGTGTGGCACTGGTTGGCATCGCTCCAGGTGTTGATGATGGCGATGACCGGTTTGCCGATGAAATCCTCGGGCGCGTAGCCCATCTGCAGCACACGGCTGCGGTGGCCGAAGCTGCGCAAATCGTCCTTGGCGAACCAGCGCGCGCTGCGCAAGGCCTGAGCCGGCTTCATGCGTCCGCCCAGGGCGAGCGGAGCGCCACCAGCGCGGCGGCGTTGATGCGGCTGGGCGCACACGGGCGGGCAATGGGCGTCATGTCGTGCGGGGGCTGGGTGGCTGTCTCCGCAGTGGCGGCGGTTGGCTGGATGATAGCGTTAGCAACTGCGATGAGAGCACGCCGTGGCTGAGCGTAAATACCAGGCATCGAATCCTGAAGGTTTGCTTTTAGACTGAGGGATGATCGCGCAACCATCCGTTGTCATGCTGCTCATCTTGCAGGCCCGCCGGGCATTCCTTTCGCGCAGCCGGCGGTTGGCCGCCGCGCTGCTGTTGCTGCTGGGTGCAGGCGCCGCGCTGGCCTGCGACGCGCCGGCGGCCATCTGTTCGCGCGACGGCGCCGGCAGCTTCGGCCTGGTGCGCGCGGGCCGGCCAGCGGCCGTGCTGGTGGAGCCGGGCGCCGACCCGGCGCTGCAGCATGTGGGGCGCAGCTTCGCCGCCGACCTGACGCGGGTGGCGGGCAGCGCCGCAGCGCAGTTGCAGGCCACCGCCGGCGCGCCGCCCGAGCTGGTGCTGATCGCCCAGCTGGGCCGCAGCCCGCTGCTGGACGACTTGCAGCGGCGCGGCAAGCTGCAGGCGGCCGACCTCAGGGGGCGTTGGGAGGCCTTCCGCCAGGTCGTCGTTGAGCAACCCTTCCCGGGCGTGAAGCGGGCGCTGGTCATCGTCGGCTCGGACCGGCGCGGCGCCGTGTTCGGCGCCTACGACCTGTCGGCCCGCATCGGCGTCAGTCCCTGGCACTGGTGGGCGGACGTGCCGGTGGCCAAGCAGGCCGACGTCTTCGTGACCGCAGGCCAGCGCGAGGACCAGCCGCAGGTGAAGTACCGCGGCATCTTCATCAACGACGAGGCGCCTGCGCTCAGCACCTGGGCCGAGAAGAAGTTCGGCGGCACCAACGCCAAGATGTACGAGCACGTCTTCGAGCTGCTGCTGCGCCTGAAGGCCAACTGCCTGTGGCCGGCCATGTGGCCGCCGCGCGCCTTCAACGCCGACGACCCGCGCAACATGGTGCTGGCCGACGAGATGGGCATCGTCATGGGCACGTCCCACCACGAGCCCATGAGCCGCGCGCACGACGAATGGCGGCGCAACAAGGGCGGCGCCTGGGATTACGCCAAGAACGCGCCGCAGCTGCGCGAGTTCTGGCGCGGTGGCATCCAGCGCATGATGGGCCGGCCCGACGGCAGCGCCTTTGAGACACTGGTGACCGTGGGCATGCGCGGCGATGGTGACGAGCCCATGAGCGAGCACACCGCGACCACGCTGCTGGAAACCATCGTCCGCGACCAGCGCCAGATCATTGCCGACGTGACGAAGAAGCCGGCCGAGCAGACGCCGCAAGTGTGGGCGCTCTACAAGGAGGTGCAGGACTACTACGACGCCGGGCTCAAGGTGCCCGACGACGTGCTGCTGCTGTTCGCCGACGACAACTGGGGGCAGATCCGCCGCCTGCCCGAGCCCGGCGCCGCCAAACGCCAAGGCGGCTATGGCGTCTACTACCACTTCGACTACGTCGGCGGTCCGCGCAACTACAAGTGGCTGAACACCAACCAGATCGAGAAGGTCTGGCAGCAGATGAACCTGGCCCACGCGCATGGCGCCGACACGCTGTGGATCGTCAACGTGGGCGACATCAAGCCGATGGAGTTCCCCATCCACTTCTTCCTCGACATGGGCGGGGAGACGCAGGCCCAGCAGGCGCAACCGCAGGCGGGCGCGCCGGACGACGGGGCGGCGGCGCCCGGAGGAGCCGCGCGC
>JBKBOJ010000058.1:0-20689 GCA_046294815.1 Roseateles sp.
AAGCAGAAGCAGAGTACCGGCGCTTCGTCGCCGGGTGGAAGGAGCGACGTCCTGCGCGCGGTGCGACCCCTGCGGCGAAAGGGACATAGCGAAATCTCTTGTCGAATACATCCGTGTCGATGGGCAAGGAGGCATCGTCAAGGTAGCGCGTGAGCGCCGCCCAGCGGTGCAGGCTGTAGTCCATGGCCTTGGCGGTGGCTGATCCATCAGGCACCTTCGGCCGGTACTCCAGCAACCACCTGTGCAGGGCCTGAGCCACCGGCGCCGCGCGCGTTCGTCGCTCTCGCAAGCGATCCTCGGCTGGCACGTTCTTCACTTCGCGCTCGATGCCGTAGAGCTGCCCGATGAACTCGATGGCGGTAGCCGCCAAGGTGCTCTTGTTGGTCAGGTGCAGCTCCACGAACTTGCGGCGCGCATGGGCCATGCAGCCCACCTCGGTGATGCCGCCGTCGAGGAAAAGCGCCTTGTAGCCCGAGTAGTCGTCGCAGACCAGGCTCCCCTTCCAGGCGTTCTCGGTGCCGTGACCCAGAAACGTCCGTGGATGCTGGCCAGAGCGACTCTCCGCGAAGTCGTAGACCACCGCGCGCATGGCCTCAAAGGCGCCGCTGGCGTAGGCCCAGAGATAGGCGCGATGCGTCTTGCCAGTGCCGGGCGCGAGCATGGCCACCGGTGTCTCGTCGGCGTGCAGCACCGGCAGGCGCAGCAGGTCGGCCTTCATGGCGTCCACCAGCGGCTGCAGGCGCACACCGCAGACGCCCACCCAGGCCGCCAGCGTCGAGCGCGGTATGGCCAGGCCGGCGCGCTCGAAGATCGCCTCCTGGCGGTAGAGCGGCAGGTGGTCGGAATGCTTGGCGACCAGCACATGGGCGAGGAGGCCCGAGGTGGGCAAGCCCTTGTCGATGATCTCCGCCGGCACCGGCGCTTGGGTCAACGTGCGGCACTTGGCGCAGGCCCACTTGCCGCGCACATGGCGCTCCACGGTGAAGCTACCGGGCGTGTAGTCCAGCTTCTCGCTGACATCCTCGCCAATGCGCTTCATCTGACATCCGCAGGGGCACGTGGTGTCGCTGGGTTCGTGGTGCCGCTCCACCCGCGGCAGATGGGCGGGTAGCGCGGCGCGCTTGGGCCGCTCGGGCGCAGGCTCGGTGTCCTTGCGCTTGGCAGCCATCAGCTCGGCCAGCTGCGCTTCCAGGGCGGCGAGGTCAGCATCGACCGCCTCGTCGAAGAGCGCCTTCTGCTCGGCGTCGAGCTGCTCGCTCTTCTTGCCGAACTTCACGCGACGCAGTTGCGCCATCTCGAAGGTCAGCTTCTCGATCTTGGCGTCGCGCCACTCGATCTCATGACGGTCCTGGGCTTGGCGCTCCAGGAGCGCTCGTACCTTGGCGCCGATATGCCCGAGCCCCGCGGCTTCCAGCGAGGCGAGGTCTTCGGCACTGAGGGGCGCGGCGACTGCCATGACGGCAGTGTGGTGCGTGTGCCGGCCACGCGCATCGGCGCGAGCACCGATTGCGTCACAGCAACCGGATCGCCCCGTCGTCCTCCACGCGCTGCCACGGCAGCCCGAGCACCAGGGCCTGCAACTGCGGCTGTGTCAGCGGCATTTGCTCCAGCGTGACATCCCGAGGCCATACGAAACGCCCCTGGTGCAGGCGCCGCGCCGCCAGCCACACCCCGATGCCGTCGTGCACGAGCACCTTCATGCGCGTGGCGCGACGGTTGGCAAAGAGGTAGGCATGGTGCGGCTTGGCGCTGCCGAAGACCTGGACCACGCGGGCCAGTGCAGTCTCGGTGCCGGCGCGCATGTCCAGTGGCGTCGTTGCGAGCCACACGGCGTCGATGCGGATCAACGCAGCAACTCGCGCATCCAGGCTGCACACGCATCGGCCGCGTCTGCCGGCCAGGTCACCGCGATGGTGGTCGAACCGCGGCGGACCTCGATGCGGATGGGCTCTGCACTCGGAGCGGGCGGCTCTGACGGCGTCGGCATCGGCAGCGCGATGAAGCCAACGGGATTGGCGCTGACAGTCGCCGTGTCGGCAGGCGGCTGAGCCCGCTCATGGACCCAGCGCCGGAGCAGATTGGCGTTGATACCGTGAGCCATTGCTACGGCTGCCATTGATACGCCTGGCTGCTGCGAGGCCTGCACGGCCTGCGCCTTGAAATCGGCGCTGTGAACTCGCCGCCGGCGGCCTGGCGCTGCTTGGTCCATAGTGCGTACGTACCCATCAAGTCGTTGATGGATACGAGCATCCTAGGCACGGCTCAGCGGATCAACATGACTTCGCTGGCCGCTTACTCTTCCACCGTGACGCCCTGCGGCCCGCTGGCCTGCACGTCGATCTCGGTGCGGCCCAGCACCGGCAGCACCAGCGCCTGGCGGCCATGCACGACATGGCTGCGGTTGAACTTGGTCGTGATGTGCACCGTCAGCGCGCATTGGCGCAGCGCGCGCCAGGTGGCAGCGGTGTCGGGCGTGGCGGCGGCGAAGTTGCCGCCCATGGCGATGAAGACCTTGGCGCGGCCGGCCAGCATGGCTTCGATGGCGCCCACGGTGTCCACGCCGTGTGCACGCGGCGGCTCGAAGCCAAAGACCTCGCCCAGCCGGTCGAGGAAGGCGGCCGGGGGCTTCTCGTCGATGCCCATCGTGCGGTCGCCCTGCACATTGCTGTGGCCGCGCACCGGGCAGGCGCCGGCGCCGGGCCGGCCCAGGTTGCCGCGCAGCAGCAGCAGGTTGACGATCATCTGGATGGTCGCCACCGAATGCCGGTGCTGCGTGATGCCCATGCCCCAGCAGGCGATGGCGCGCTCGGCGGCGATGTACAGATCGGCGGCCTGCTCGATCTGGGCGCGGGTCAGGCCCGAGGCTTCAGCGAGCGGCTCCCAGGGCTGGGCCTGCAACTCGGCCACGAACTCGTCGAAGCCCGCGGTGTGCTGCGCGATGAAGTCGCGGTCCAGCGCGTCGCGCTCGACGACGCGTTTGCACATGCCCTTGAGCAGCGCGAAGTCGCCGCCCACCTTGAGCTGGAAGTAGTGGCTGCTGATCGGCGAGTCGCCCAACGTCGCCATCTCCAGCGCGTTCTGCGGGTCGGCAAAGCGCTCCAGCCCGCGCTCGCGCAGCGGGTTGAAGCTGAGGATGCGCGCGCCGCGCTTGCGGGCCGCGCGCAGCTCGCCCAGCATGCGCGGATGGTTGGTGCCGGGGTTCTGGCCGAACACGAGGATGCAGTCGGCCAGCTCGAAGTCCGCCAGCGTCACCGTGCCCTTGCCGACGCCCAGCGTCGGCTTCATCGCCGAGCCGCTGGGCTCGTGGCACATGTTGGAGCAGTCGGGAAAGTTGTTGGTGCCGTACTCGCGCACGAACAGCTGGTACAGGAAGGCGGCCTCGTTGCTGGTGCGGCCCGAGGTGTAGAAGATGGCCTGGTTGGGGTCGGGCAGCGCCTGCAGCTCGCGCGCGATCAGCGCGAAGGCGGCGTCCCAGCTGGTGCGCTGATAACGGTCGGTCTCGGCGTCATAGACCATGGGCTCGGTCAGGCGGCCGGTGGCTTCCAGCTCGTAGTCCGACGCATCGGCCCATTCGGCCAGCGTCTTCGCACCGATGACCTCGGGCGTCGCGCGTCGTGCGGTGGCTTCGGCCGCGACGGCCTTGGCGCCGTTCTCGCAGAACTCGAAAGTGGCGCGGTGGTCGCGGTCGGGCCAGGCGCAGCCGGGACAGTCGAAGCCATCGGTCTGGTTGGCCTGCAGCAACGTCTTCGCACCCTTCACCGCCACGCCCTGCTCGTGCAGGTGGTGCGCCACGCTCTTCAACGCGCCCCAGCCGCCGGCGGGGCCGTCGTAGCGCTCGATCTTGTGCTCACTCATGCCGGCCAGCCTAGCAGGCTTGCCGCGACGCGGGCGGCAGCTCACGCGACGGGCGCCGCCGCAGGCGCAGCAGCCCTCGGATATCCAATAAACAGGGGATGGCGCTCAGGGCGAAGCGTGACAGACTGCACGAGTTGCCGGGTCCACCCGACCCGCTCTCACGGGAGTCGCTCCATGTATGTTCGCGTCCTCGCCCTGTTGGGCCTCGCAGTCGCCGCGCTCAGCGCGCAGGCACAGTCCCAGTACCGCGTGTTCGCCGAGGCCTACGGGGGTTACTACAACCACGTCAGCACCACCAGCCCGCTGTTCGGCCTGGACCCCAACGGCAACCCCAACGTCGTCTATGGCACGGTCTACTACGGCTGGGACTACCGCAACGGCTCTGCCTTCCACCCGACCGAGCCCACGCCCAGCGTGAGCATCGGCGGCACCTGGGACGGAGACGCCAGCGTGGGCATGACCCCCGTGACCGTCGCCGGCTATGCGGCCACCGGGTGGGGCACGAACCACGCCAGCGCGTCGCTGTCGGGCTTCACGCCGATCAACCTGAGCTATGACGGCACCTTCAACTACCCTGGCGGCTCGGCACCTCAGTACATCGAGACGAACAACAGCGCCTACGCAGTCGGGCGCTCGACCTGGGAAGAGCTCTACCAGATCGGCGGCGGCACCGGCACCGGGCAGTTCACCGCCAGCATCCATATCGACGGCACGCTGGGCGGGACTGGCAGCGTGGGCAGCGCCAGCCTGAACTGGCACCTCACGACCTTTTCCGGCGATACCGTCGCGTCCGTCACGGCCTGGTACGACTCGGCCGCCGACTACTGGTACAAGAACGTCTACAGCAATGGCACCTGGTCCTTTTCGGACGGCACCGGGGCGCTGGCCATCGACGAGAACGTGGTGGGCAGCTACAGCTTCACCTACGGCAGCGCGCTATACCTGAAATCCGAGCTGTACACCAGCGTCAGCGGCAATGGCACGGTGGACTTCTCCAACACCGTGCAGTTCACCGGCATGCAACTGCCCCAGGGCGCGCTGGTGTATGTGCTGTCGGGCGCCAGCGCCAACGACTATGGCATCAGCTTCGCCGGCAACGGCAGCGGCACCATCTGCGAGACGCTCAGCTGCACGCTGGGCGGCGGCGGTGTGAGCCCGCCGCCGGTGCCCGAGCCCGGCACCTACGCGATGCTGCTGGCCGGCCTGGGGGCCATCGCCTGGGTGGCACGCCGCCCTAAACGAGCAGCGCGGCCAACCCGCTGAAGCTGAGAAAAGCCAGCGCGGTCGACGCCAGGATGATGCGGGCCACCCGGCCGTTGTCGGCGCCGTAGCGCTCGGCCAGCAAGGCCACGTTGCTGGCGCTGGGCAGGGCCGCGGCCAACGTCAGCGCGATGAGCTGCCCCTGCGACAGCGGCGCGCCCAGCCAGCGAGCCGCTGCCGCCAGTCCGAACACCAGCAGCGGATGCAGCAGCAGCTTGATGGCCGCCACCGGCAGGTACTGGCCCGGCGGCGTGACCCGCCCCGCTGCCCGATTGGCACGGCCCGAGCGGCTCAGCACTGCGCCTATCGTGAACAAGGCCACCGGCGAGGCCGAATCGCCCAGCATGGTCACCGCGCGGTCCAGCGGCCCAGGCAGCGCCAGACCGCTGGCGCCCAGCAACGCGCCCACCGCGATGGCCCAGGGCAGCGGGTTGGACGCCGCGGCCTTGAGCGCCTGGACGAAGGCGGCCCGCTCGGCGCGCAGGTTGGTGCCTGCCTGGGCCAAGGCAATGCAAACCGAGCTGGTCACGAACAGGTCGGCCAGGATGGTGCTGACCACCACGCCCCCGGCCGCCGGGCCCAGCAGTGCGACGATCAGCGGCACGCCCATGAAGCCGGTGTTGGGAAAGGCCGCCACCAGCGCGCCCAAGGCGGCGTCCTTCATGCCCACCTGGGGTGACAGCGTCACCGCCAGCGTGAAGAACACGATGAGCAGCGCCGCGGCCAGGTAGACGCCCAACAGCGCCGGGTTGAGCAACTGCAGCAGCGGCGTGTCGCGCCCGAAGCGGAACAGCAGGCAGGGCAGCGCGAAGAAAAGTACGAAGCCGTTCAGCCCCGGGATGGCGGCATCCGGCAGCCGGCCACTCTGAGCGGCCAGCCAGCCGCACAGCACCAGCGCGAAAAAGGGAAATGTCGTGGCAAGGACGGCAAGCATGGAGGGCCGTGGCAATGAGTCTTGGCGCCCAGTATCCCGGAGCCCCGGTCATCCCAGGGTGCCGTGAGCGATTGCGCGTGCACCTCGGCTTTGTGACAGCGTGGGATGGCGGGCCACTCCGGGTCACCCCTAATATGCGGCGCATGCGCATGCCCAATCTTTCGCTGCCCCCGCCTGCCGCTGCCGCGCCCCTCGAAGAAGGGCAGGCGCTGGGTGTGTGGCGGCTGGAAAAGCCACTGCCGGACGGCGAGCAAGCCCATGCCGGCCAGTGGTACAGCGCCCATCACGGCCGCGCCACCGAGCAAAAGGCCGCCGTGCTGGTGCTGGACCGCAGCGACCAGGGGGCCGGCGTCATGCTGCGCTATGCCGACCAGGCCGGCGACCTCGCACGGCTGCAGCATGCGCAGATCGCCGTGCCCAGCGACAGCGGCGTGACGCCCGACGCCCACCCCTATCTGATCCTGGAAGGCCAGCATGGCGCGCCGCTGCTGCCGCAACTGCCCACACTGGACCTGCGCGAGCGGCTGGAGCTGCTGGTGCAGCTCTGCGAGGCGTTGCGCTCGGCCCACCAGCAGGGCTGGCTGCTGGCCGAGCTCGACCCGGCCATGATCTGGCTGGACCCCCAGGGCCAGGTGCGCCTGATGGGCCTGGGCCTGGTGCGCATCCCCGACCCCACCGACCCGTTCGACCGCGGCCTCAGCCTGGGCGCCGCGCCCGCCTTCGTCGCGCCCGAACGCCGTGCCGGCTCCCCGCCCAGCCTGGCCAGCGAGGTCTACGGCCTGGGTGCCCTCGCCCGGCTGCTGGTGTGTGGCTGGGAGGACACGCCGCGCGGTCCGGCACCGCTGCGCGGCAGCGTGGCCGAGGCCTGGCCGCTGCTCTCCGAGGTTCAGCAAACCCAGCTGGAAGCACTGCTGCGCGGTGCCATGGCCGAGGCCCCAGAGCTGCGCACCCGCGGCGCTGAGGGGTTGGCCGACGAGTTGCGCAACTGGCTGGGCCTGGCGCCCAAGCGCAGCGCCGGCAAGGCCGCGGCGCCGGCCGTCGCAGCGCGCCGGCCGGCCTGGTGGCGGCGCCTGCTGGGCCTGGGCACCTCCACGACCTGAGCCGCCCGCAGCCGGCGTTCCGGGGAGGCTTGCCACGGGATAGTTGGGGGGTGCGCCGCGCGCAGCGCTCGGCAACAATGAGCCCCCCCCATTGCCGGAGGCACCCCATGGTCCGTTCGCAGCGCCCCCTCCTCGACGCCGTCCTGGCCCTGCCGCTGGCCGGCCTGCGGCGCCCGCGCTGATGTCCGCCGTCGGCGCGACACCGGCCGCGGGCCTGCTGGGCCTGGGCGAACTGCAGATGCGGCTGCCGGCCACGCGGGCGCAGTGGCTGGCGCTGGTCGCCGGGCTGGGCCTGGGGCTGGTGGGCGCCGAGCTGGCCTGGCACCACCCGCTCTCCGGGCCACTGGCGCTGGCGGCCTGGGGGCTGGTGGCGCTGGCAGCCGCGCTGTTCTGGGTCAAGACGCCGGTGCTGCTGTTCGCGCCGCTGCCGCTGATCGGCCTGGCCCCCTGGAGCGGCTGGATCACGTTCGACGAAATGGACCTGCTGGTGACCGCCTGCGGCTGCGGCGGCTACCTGGCCTATGCGCTGCAGCTCAACGCCCGCGACCGCGCCCCGGCCTGGCGGCATGGTCTGGTCTATTCGCCGCTGACGGTGCTGCTGGTGCTGGCGTTGGCGCTGTCGACGCTGTGGAGCGTGCAGCGTGGCTTTGCCGACGCCGGCGGCTTCCAATTCGGCTGGTTCCACGGCTATCACGAGGCCATGAACTCGGTGCGCAACGCCAAGGCCTTGTTCCTGGTGCTGGCGCTGCTGCCGCTGTGGACGGCCGCCGCGGCGGCGCGGCCGCGCGCCTTCTCGCGCGGGCTGCTGCTGGGTCTGGTGCTGGCGCTGACGGGCGGTTGCGCGGCCGCGCTGTGGGAGCGCCTGGCCTTCACAGGCCTGCTCGACTTCTCCACCGACTACCGCACGACGGCGCTGTTCTGGGAGATGCACGTCGGCGGCGCGGCGCTGGACGGCTTCCTCGTCATGGCCCTGCCCTTTGCGCTGCTGGCGCTGCTGCGCACCCGCTCGCCATGGCGCTTCGCGCTCGGGATGGGCATTGCGCTGCTGGCCATCTACGCGGTGCTGACAACCTTCTCCCGCGGCGTCTATCTGGCGCTGCCGCTGGCGCTGGCGCCCATGGTCATGCTGGCCGACGCGCAGCGCCGCCGCGCCGCCACATCGGTCGTGGAGAGCAGCCACATCGACAGCACGCTGGGTGCCGTCGATGAGCCCATGCCGCGCACCGCCAAGATCGGCGCGCTGGCCATGGCCGCCGCATTTGCGCTGGCCGCCACGCTGGTGTTCGGCGGCGGCGGCTACCGCGGACTGCTGGCGCTGTTCTTCGTGATGGTGGTGATGCTGACGCTGCCAGACAGCCTGTGGCGGCCCAGCGTGGGCCAGCGGCTGACGGCGCTGGTGATGGGCGCCCTGCTGGCGCTGCTGCTGGGCGCGGCCAGCTGGGCGCTGTCCACCGCCGTGCCCAAGGCGGCCTATGTGCTCAATGTCGTCGCGATGCTGTGCTGCGTCGCGCTGCGCTGGCGCGACGCGCCGGGCCAGACCCGGCCGGTCTATGTGCTGCTGGTGGCCACTGCCTGGTTCTGGCTGCTGGCCACCATGGTGATCGTGGCCGATTACTGGGGCGGCACCACGGGCCGCTGGACTTCGCTGGCCGCCGGCCTGGCGCTGGCCGGCGTGTTCGCCGCGATGCTGCTGGAGCACCGGCTTTGGCCCCTGCAGGGTGCCGGCAGCACCGGCGCGGCCGGCTGGCGCAAGCGCGCGCTGCTGGCGGCGGGACTGCTGCTGGTGATGGCCGTGGTGGCGGCGCTGGGCGGCGGCGCCTACCTGCGCGACCGCGTCGCCGGCTGGAAGGAGGACGGCCAGATCCGCTTGACCCACTGGCGCGAAGGCCTGCGGCTGCTGCATGGCAGCCAGCAATGGCTGCTGGGCAAGGGCACGGGCCGCTATGTCGCCAGCAATCTCTATGAAGGCCCGATCGAGTACCAGGTGGGCGACTACCGGCTGCGCACCGACGAGGGCGAGGCCTACCTGGCGCTGACCAGCGGCAAGCACCTGCTGGGCCGCGGCGAGCAGTTCCGCGTCAGCCAGCGCATCGCCGCACCGGCCCCAGGTCCGGTGACGCTGACGCTCAAGGCGCGCACCGCGGAGGATGCCTACGTCATCCTGCAGATCTGCGAGAAGAATCTGCTCTACCCAGAGAACTGCCACACCGTCATGCCGTTGCTCAAGCCCGAGCGCCCGCAAGGCGCCGCCGCCGAGACTCCTGGACCGTGGCAGACCTTGCAGCTCAAGCTGGGGCCCGTGCCCACGCTGGGCGGCGAGTGGTGGGCGCCGCGCTTTGTGACCTTCTCGATGGCGCTGGGCACGCGCGGCGCACGCGTGGACGTGAGCCGCATCGCCCTGCGCGACAGCCAGGGCCGGGCCCTGCTGGTCAACGGCGACTTCAACCGCGAGATGGCGCACTGGTTCTTCTCCAGCGACCGGCACCACCTGCCCTGGCACATCAAGAACGCCGCGCTGCACGTGCTGTTCGAGCAAGGCCTGCTGGGCCTGGCGCTGATGGCTGGCGTCTATGTGCTGGCGCTGGTGCGGCTGTCCTTTGGCCGCGGCCGCGACCACCCGCTGGCGCCGGCCATCGTTGCCGCGCTGATCGGCTTTGCCACCGTGGGCGCCTTCGACAGCCTGCTGGACGCGCCGCGCATCGGCTTCATGTTCTTTGCGCTGCTGCTGCTGGGCCTGGGGCTCAGGGCACTCCCGGGAGAGGGAGTGGCCCGCGTGGCATGATGCACGCCCCTCGCCCGAGGCGTAGCTTGGCCGGTCCCGCGAGGCGACGGCGATGCTCGCGACATTGAGCCGCTCGCACCTCGCCAGCGTGAACCGGCTTGGGAGCGGCCCGGTGCTCGGCCCGCGCAGTCACTGCCCTTCATGTCGTCCTCTGCCCCCGCGTCTACCGGCCTCAACCCCGCCCAGCTCGCCGCCGTCCACCACCTGGACGGCCCCTGTCTGGTCATCGCCGGCGCCGGCTCGGGCAAGACGCGCGTCATCACCACCAAGATCGCGCAACTGCTGGTCAGCGGCTACCGGCCCAGCCAGATTGCCGCCATCACCTTCACGAACAAGGCCGCGCAGGAAATGCGCGAGCGCGCCAAGCAGCTGGTGGGCCCCAAGGCGGCCAGGGATCTGGCCATTTCCACCTTCCACTCGCTAGGGGTGCGACTGCTGCGCGAGGAGGGCACGCGGCTGGGCCTGAAGGAGCAGTTCTCCATCCTGGACAGCGACGACGTGCTCAACGTGCTGAAGGACGCCGGCGGCACGACCGACATGAACCAGGCGCGGCGCTGGCAATGGACCATCTCGCTGTGGAAGAACCAGGGCCTGTCCCCGGCACAGGCAGCGCAGGTCGCGGCCGATGAAGACGAGCGCGCCGCAGCGGCGGTGATGGTGCGCTACCAGGAGCGGCTGGCGGCCTACCAGGCGGTGGACTTCGACGACCTCATCACGCTGCCGCTGAAGCTGCTCAGCACCGATGCCGAGGCGCGCGAGAAGTGGCGGGACAAGCTGCGCTACGTGCTGGTGGACGAGTACCAGGACACCAATGCGGTGCAGTACGAGCTGCTGAAGGCGCTGGTAGGCGAACGCGGCATGTTCACCGCCGTGGGCGACGACGACCAGTCCATCTATGGCTGGCGCGGCGCCACCATCGAGAACCTCAAGCGTCTGCCGCAGGACTACCCGACGCTCAAGGTCATCCCGCTAGAGCAGAACTATCGCTCCACCGGCGCCATCCTGCGGGCGGCCAACAACGTCATCGCCGGCAACCCCAAGCTGTTCGAGAAGAAGCTGTGGAGCGAGTACGGCGAGGGCGAGCCCATCGTGCTGTTGGAGGCCGACGGCGAGGAGCACGAGGCCGAGCGCGCGGTGGCCCGCATCCAGCAACTGCGCGGCGAGGGCAAGGGGCCCAACTTCAAGGACTTCGCCATTCTCTACCGCGCCAACCATCAGGCGCGCGTGTTCGAGCAGGCGCTGCGCCGCGCGCAGATTCCGTACAAGGTCTCGGGCGGGCAGAGCTTCTTCGACAAGGCCGAGATCAAGGACTTGTGCGCCTGGCTACGCCTGCTGGTGAACCAGGACGACGACCCTGCCTTTCTGCGCGCCATCACCACCCCCAAGCGCGGCATCGGCCACACGA
The DNA here is from genome assembly GCA_046294815.1 of Roseateles sp. Taxonomy (GTDB): domain Bacteria; phylum Pseudomonadota; class Gammaproteobacteria; order Burkholderiales; family Burkholderiaceae_C; genus Pelomonas. The sequence goes on from JBKBOJ010000058.1 coordinate 11,337, forward strand.
CGCTGGGCGCGCTGGGCGAGTTCTGCAAGCAATGGAAGTGCAGCATGTTCGAGGCCCTGTTCTCGCCGAGCCTGGCCACCGCCGTGACCAAGCGGGGGCTGGACAGCCTGCACGAGTTCGGCCGCTATGTGAACGAGCTGCAGTACAAGGCCAGGCACACCGAAGGTCACACCGCCGCGCACGCGATGCTGATGGAGTGGCTGAAGGATATTGGCTACGAGGCCCACCTGCTGGACAGCGAGGAAAACGAGAAGGTCGCCCAGGCCCGCTGGGGCAATGTGCTGGACTTCGTCGACTGGGTGGCCAAGCGCTGCGGCGGCCAGCACAGCGAGGAAGGCGGCGTCAGCTTCACCGAGCCCAAGCAGAGCGTGCTGGAGGTGGCGCAGACCATCTCCGTCATCCTGTCGTTGGCCGAGCGCGGCGACGAGCAGGACCAGGTGACGCTGACCACACTGCACGCGTCCAAGGGACTGGAGTGGCCGCACGTCATCCTGGCCGGCGTCAACGAAGGGCTGCTGCCCTTCAAGCGCGAGGACGAAGAGCTGACGGCGGAGGCACTGCAGGAGGAGCGCCGGCTGATGTACGTGGGCATCACCCGCGCACGCCAGACGCTGGCCGTCTCGACGCTGCGGCGGCGCAAGAAGGGCCGCGACACCGTCGTGGGCATTCCCAGCCGCTTTCTGGCGGAGATGAAGCTCAACGAGAGCGGCACGCGCGAGGACCCGCGCGAGAAGCTCAAGCGCATGCGCGAAGAGCTGGCTGCCAAGGCCGCCGCGCGCGCCGCGTCAAGCGGGGGCAATGGCTGAAGCGCTCATTCGCGGGGGAGCCCCCCTGAGCGCGTGAAGTCTTCACAACCAAGCCACGATAGGCTGCGAACAATGCGTTTCAGCCCTGACATCGGTGAGCTCGCATCATGAAAGCCCTGGTCCTCGCTGCCTCCCTTGCCACCCTCAGCTCCACCGCCCCCGCAGGCGCCGTGCGTGACGAGCAGGCCTTGCAAGCGTTGGATTCCCGTGCCACCTCGGTGGTGGCCGACGCCGGCCGCCTCAGCTCGGCCAGCTTGACGGCACTGAACCCCAGCCACTGGTCGTCTGGCCGTACCGAGGCCGTCGGCCCACAGGAGCGCACGGCCGAGTTGCTGCCCGAGGTGGACGCCGGCACGCTGCTGGTGGCCCTGGGCGTGCTGGCCTTCGCGCTATCGCGCCCGTTGAACCGCGCCATCCACCGCCAAGAGCGACAGCGCCGTGCCGCGGCACTGGCCAGCGCGCTGGGCCAGGCGGCGCGCCGCTGAGCGCCGCCCTGCCCTTCAGATCGCCAACGGGTCCACGTCCACGGCCCAGCGCAGCACGGTCTTGTGCTCACGCTTGAGGGCGATCAGCGCCGGCACCCACTCGCGCAGAAACGCCTGCAGCCGGCCGCGCTGCGAGGCCTCCACCAGCATCTGCATGCGCTCCACGTCCGCGACCCGCGCCACCGCATGCGGCACCGGCGGATAGACCAGCACCTGCGCGTCCTCCAACAGCCCGGCGGCCGCATCCAGAAAAGCCTTGGCCGCCTCGGCCGTGCGCGCTTCAGCGCGCAGCAGCGCCAGGTGCGAGAACGGCGGCAGGCTGGCGCTGCGCCGCTCCGCCAGTTGGTCGCGGGCGAAGCGCTCGTAGTCGTGCCGCGCCAGCGCCTGGTACAGCGCATGCTCGCGGTGCCAGGTCTGCACCCACATCTCGGCCGGTGAATCGCTCGTGGCATCGCGCCCGGCGCGGCCGCCGGCCTGCATCAGCAACGCGAACAGCCGCTCGGGCGCGCGGAAGTCACTGCTGAACAGCGCGCCGTCCGGGTTCACCGCGGCGACGAAGCGGATGCGCCGGAAGTCGTGACCCTTGGTGATCATCTGCGTGCCGACCAGAATGTCCACCTCGCCGTCGTGCACGGCCTTGAGTTGCGCCTCCAGCTCGCCCTTGCGCCGGGTGGAGTCGGCGTCGATGCGCAGCACGCGCGCGCCGGGCAGCGCCTCGGCCAGTTGTTCCTCCAAGCGCTCGGTGCCGCGGCCGATGGGGGCGATGTCGGGGTTGCCGCAGTTGGGGCAGGCCTGGGGCACGCGCTCGGTGAAGCCGCAGTGGTGGCAGCGCAGCGTACGGTCGCGCTTGTGGAAGACGCGCCAGGCACTGCAGTGCGGGCAGTCGCTCTTCCACTGGCATTCACCGCAGTGCAGCACCGGCGCATAGCCACGGCGGTTCAGAAACACCAGGCTTTGCTCGCCGCGCTCCAGCCGCTCCTTCAGCGCGGCCAGCAGCGGCGCAGTCAGCGCCGTCGTCACGCCGGGTGACGGCGGCAAGGCCTTCATGTCGAACAGCTTCACGCGCGGCAGCGCCCCGCCGCCGATGCGCGCGGCCAGCCTCAGCCGCTCATAGCGGCCCGACTCGGCGTGCTGCCAGCTTTCCAGCGACGGCGTCGCCGAGCCCAGCACGACGGGGATCTTGAGGTCGTGAGCGCGCCAGACGGCCAGGTCACGCGCCGAGTAGCGGGCACCGTCCTGCTGCTTGTAGGAGGGGTCGTGCTCCTCGTCGACGACGATGAGGCCCAGGTCGGGCAGCGACGCAAACACGGCCAACCGGGTGCCCAGCACCAGTCGGGCCCGCCCCAGGTGGGCGGCCAGCCAGTTCTGCAGCCGCTGTGCCGGCGTCAGCGCGCTGTGCAGCGACGCGATGGCCAGCGGCTCGGGCAGCAGCGCCGCGAAGCGCTCAGTGAAGCGGGCCTCCAGTTGCGGCGTCAGGTTGATCTCGGGCACCAGCACCAGCACTTGGCGGCCCGCCGCCAGCGCGGCTTCGGCGGCGCGCAGGTAGACCTCGGTCTTGCCGCTGCCGGTAACGCCAAACAGCAGCATCGGCTTGCCGGCCGGTCCGTCCAGCTGCGCCTGGATGCGCGCCACCGCGGCCGCCTGCTCGGGCGCCAGTTCGGGCCGCTGCGGCTCGGCGGCCGTCACGGCCGCCGGCTTGCGCGCCAGCTTGCGCAGCCGCGCGGCCAGTTGCTCGGGCGACAGTTCGCGCAACTGCGGCGGCAGCACCGCGCTGGCCAGTTCGCCGACGCTGCGCTGGTAATAACCAGCGGCAAAGTCCAGCAGCCGGCACCAGTCGGCGCCCAGCGGTGGCAGCGCATCGTAGACAGCCGCCACCGGCTTGAGCGCCAGGCCCGGCTCTGGAGCCGACTCGCCAGGCCAGACGATGCCCAGCAGCTCACGCCTGCCCAGCGGCACCCGCACCAGCGCACCCGGCGTGAGCGGCTGCTCACTGGTGTAGTCCAGCGGGCCGCTCAGCCCGCTGTGCTGCGGTGCATCGACCGCCACGCGCAGCAAGGCCCGAACGCCGCCCTCAGCCATGCACGCTTCGGCACGGTTGCTGAAGTGCCGGTTCAGGAAACCAAGGCAAGTTCATGATTTGTAAGGCCTCTCAGCTTGCCCACAAATTCTGTGGATAAGTTTGTGAGCAAAACGTGGCGGCATGCCGGGACGGGCGCGGCCAGGCGTGCACGGCGCTTCGCGGCGAACACCAGGCTCTGCAATGCCGGGCCTTGTGAATCAACCACTTAGCATCGCCCCGGGGAAACGCGTATTCGCACCGCAACAATTTTTTCCCGCTGCCCCGGCACCCCGACAAGTGGGGATAAGTCGGCCAATCCATGCCGATTTGGCAAGCCTTAGCAGCGCCCGCGCAGGCGGCGGGAATGGCTGTGCACCTCGTCCACCAGCGCCGTGACGCTGTCCGGCGGCGTGAACTGGCTGATGCCATGGCCCAGGTTGAAGATGTGGCCCGGGTGGGGCCCAAAGCTGTCCAGCACGCGCCGCGCTTCGGCACGCACGGCCTCGGGCGGCGCGAACAGCACATTGGGGTCGAGGTTGCCCTGCAGCGCGACCCGATCGCCCACCCGGGCGCGGGCGGTGCCCAGGTTCATGGTCCAGTCCAAGCCCACCACGTCGGCGCCAGCATCGGCGATCTCGTCCAGCCACACACCGCCGCCCTTGGTGAACAGGATGCGCGGGATGCGCTGGCCTTCGTGTTCGGTCTTCACGTTGCTCAGCACCTGCCGCGAATAGGCCAGGCTGAACTGCTGGAAGGCACCGTCGGCCAGCACGCCGCCCCAGGAGTCGAACACCATGACCGCCTGCGCGCCGGCCTCGATCTGCGCGTTGAGATACGCCGCAACCGCCCGGGCGTTCACGTCCAGGATGCGATGCATCAGATCGGGGCGGGCATACATCAGGCTCTTCACGAGCCGGTAGTCGTCCGAACCGCCGCCCTCGACCATGTAGCAGGCCAGCGTCCAGGGGCTGCCGGAGAAGCCGATCAGCGGCACGCGGCCGTTCAACGCCCGACGGATGGAGGTGACCGCATCGAACACGTAGCGCAGCCGGTCCATGTCGGGCACCGCCAGCGCGGCGACGGCGGCCTCGTCACGCACGACTTTCGCGAACTTCGGCCCCTCGCCCTGCTGGAAACTCAGCCCCAGGCCCATCGCATCGGGCACTGTCAGGATGTCGCTGAACAGGATGGCCGCGTCCAGGGGGTAGCGCTCCAGCGGCTGCAGCGTGACCTCGGTCGCAAAGTCGGTGTTCGTCGCCAGTCCCATGAAGCTGCCGGCCTTCTCGCGCGTGGCACGGTACTCCGGCAGGTAGCGGCCGGCCTGGCGCATCAGCCAGATCGGCGTGTGGTCGGTGGGCTGGCGCAGACAGGCGCGCAGAAAGCTGTCGTTTTGCAGGGGGGCGAACATCGCGGGATTATCGGCGCCGCACCGGACGGCCGACAGCCGGCTTCAGAGCAGCGTCAGACTCTGCCGGCCTACCCAGGCGTCGCCGGCCGCCAGCTCGACGGGATGGCCGATGATGGCCGCCTCCACGCACAGCATCTGACGCCAGCCATCGCTGGGCATGTCGGGTAGCTTGGCACAGCGCGCGGGGCCAGGGTTCCACACCACGACGTCCTCAAAGCCCTGCTGCGCGATGGCGAGCCGGCGGCCATCCTCGGCCAGCACCAGCTCACGGTCCACGCCGAAGTAGATGCGGTCCAGGTCCAACACGCCCTTCTCGCCGGGCAGCAGCAGGGCCATGCGCTCGGTGGCCTCGCGCTGCAGCACGGCATCGAAGTAGCGCAGGCCGCTCAGGCCCTCCAGGCTGGTGGCATCCAGGTCGTTGACGCGCAGATAGGTGTGCAGCGCGGCCGTGAAGCCGAACGCCGCATCGCCGCGGTTCTCGCAGGCCAGCTCGACGTCCAGGCTGCGGCCGGCCACACGCACGCTCAACTCCAGCTCAAAGGCATGGGGCCAGAGGGTGCGCGTCGCATCGCTGTCACTGAGCCGCAGCACAGCCAGCGCATCGTCGCGGCCCTGCTCCTGGCTGACCAACTCCCAGCGCAGCGTGCGCGCAAGGCCGTGCTTGGGCAGCGGCCCGCGCTCGGCAAACTGCGGGAAACAAACCGGCACGCCGCCACGGATGGCCTTGCCCGGCACGAACTCGCTGCACGGGGACAGGTAGAGCTGCTCCGCGGCGCCGGCGGGCTGCCAGGACAGGATATGGCCGCCTTCCAGGCTTAGCGCGACGCGGGCGCCGTCGGGGGCGGTGAGCTGTAGGCGGTCAGTCATGGCTCAGGGCTTGGCGTACGCGGGCGAGCGCGGACCGTACAGCAGGCCATTGGGCCGCCCAGCCGCGAGCAGCCGCTGGCTGGCCAGTCCCGCCATCGGATGGCTGCGGTCCGTCGAGGCAGAGATGATCTGATCCACCACGGCCTTGACCAGCAAGCCGATCAGGCCGCCCTGGCTGTTGTTCTGCTGCTCGGCGCTGGACGCGCTGGCGGCCCCTTCCCACAACAGCTGGCCGCTGCGCAGGTCCACGAGCTTGGCCTGCAGTGACACGGCCGTCTCGCTGTTCAAGACCTTGTAGACGGATCCGTAGCGCGTGACCGTCATGTACAGCCCGGCATCGGCACCGAAGATCTCGCGCAGCTTGGCAGGCGCGATCTGGTGGGCGTCTTCGGGCGTATGCATGCCGTTGTTGCGCAGGGTCTCGTCCACCAGCGACACCGGCAGCACGTAATAACCGGATTCCGCCAGCGGAAGGGTCACCTGAGCCAACACGCTGGGCGTGGCCTGCACCTCGGGCGTGGCGTTGACGGGCGGCAGCACCAGGATGGAGGCGGGCATGGCCTGCTTGTAGGCCGTGTAGTCGTACGGTTGGGGCAGCGTGGCGCAGCCTTGCAGAACCAGCAACGCACTGGCGCCAGCCAGCAGCGCAGCCAACCGTCGCCAAGTCGTTTTCGTCAGCGCATTCATTCGATGTCCTCCCTCAGCTCTTGGGCTGGCTGGCTGCCGACGGCGGTGCCGCGGCGGCGTTCCTGAGGTTGTTCTTCAACAGAAAATCGACGTAGGTGGCCGACTCAGGAAACTGCGCCTTCTCGGCTTCGAGATAGCGGCGAGCCGCGTCCTCGTCGCCCATCTTGGCGTGCAGCAGGCCCAGGTGGGCACGCATGCCAGGCGGGCTCGCCACGCCGTTCGCTTGGTTCTTCTGCAGTTGGGCCTCCAGCGCAGCAATCTGTGCCCCCGGTTCGCCGCCGTTGGACTTGAGGTACTGATAGACGGCGGGCTGATAGCCATCCCACTGGTAGAGCTGCTTGGGGCCGGGCTGTGCGCAGCCGACCAGCGCCAGGGCGCCGATGAGAGCGAGTCGTTGCATCAAGACCTCGATCAGCGAACGGGCTTCCAGGCACCGCTGTCGATGCCGGCGGTGAGCGCGTTGACGGCCTCACGGATGGCCAGGTCCAGCACCTTGCCGTTGAGCGTGGCGTCGTAGCTGGCCGTGCTGCCAAAGCCCAGCACCTCGCGCTCGGACAGGCTGTACTCGCCCGCGCCCTGCACCGAGTAGACAACCTCGGACGTGGAGGGGTTGACGATGTTCAGCGTGACCTTGGCATAGGCGACCTGCGACTTGCCGCGACCCAGCAGGCCGAAGAGCTGCTTGTCGCCGACTTCCTTGCGGCCGAACTCGCTGACTGCGCCCGTGACGAGGTAGTCCGCGCCCTTGATGGCCTGGGCGCCGCCCTTGAACTGCGCCTCCTGCCGGGCCTCTTCAAGGTTCTCGCGGTCCAGCACGTTGAAGCGGTTGGTTTGCTGCAGATGGGAGACCAGGATGGTCTTGCTCTGCGCGCCCAGCCGGTCGATGCCGTCGGAGAAGATGCCGCGCTGGTAGTTGCTGCGGTTGTCGAACTTGCCGACGGCGATGGGCGCGCGAGCGCCCTGATAAGCCGGCGCCGTCGCTGCGGCCACCTTGGGCACATCGACGGAACGCGACTGCTCGGTGGCGGCGCAGCCGGACAGCAGCACGGCGGCCAGCGCAGCGACGCCCGTCGTGGTGATCTTCAGCATCGGATTCATGTTGTGCTCCCTTGATGGCTATGGTGGGAGGCGCAGTTTAGCGAGGCCCACGACGCGCCGCGGATCAAAGGCGGCCGGCTGCGCGCTCGACAAGTCGGCACAAAGCAAAAAGCGACGGGCACTGCCCGTCGCCTTTTGAGGATCGAACCCGCTGCCGCGGCGTCGACTTATTTCTTGCGGAACTTGCGCAGCGCCGCGATCTGCGCCGCCATCGTCGCGAACTCGCTCTGGGCGGCAGCGAAGTCGATGTCGCTCTTGGCGTTCCGCTTTGCTTCCTCAGCCCGGCGCAGCGCCTCGGTGGCCTTGGCTTCGTCCAGGTCCTTGCCGCGGATGGCGGTGTCGGCCAGCACGGTGACGCGGTTGGGCTGCACTTCCAGGATGCCGCCGGCAACGAAGACGAACTCTTCCTCGCCGTTGTCAGCACGCTCGATGCGCACGGCACCGGGCTTGATGCGGGTGATCAGCGGCGTGTGCTGCGGCAGGATGCCGAGCTCGCCACCCTCGCCCGGCAGGGCGACGAACTTCGCCTCGCCGGAGAAGATCTGCTCTTCGGCGGAGACCACGTCGACGTGGAGGGTTGCCATGTCAATCTTCCTTAGCGGATCAAGGTTGCAGAAGGTTCAGGGAGAGCGGGGCGCGCTCGCGCCCCGGTCAGGCTCACTGGATCTTCTTGGCCTTTTCAAACGCTTCATCGATGGTGCCAACCATGTAGAAGGCCTGCTCCGGCAGGTGGTCGCACTCGCCGTTGACGATCATCTTGAAGCCGCGGATGGTTTCCTTCAGCGGCACGTACTTGCCCGGCGTGCCCGTGAACACTTCGGCGACGTGGAAGGGCTGCGACAGGAAGCGCTGGATCTTGCGGGCGCGGGCCACGGCCAGCTTGTCTTCCGGCGACAGTTCGTCCATACCCAGGATGGCGATGATGTCGCGCAGTTCCTTGTAGCGCTGCAGCACGGCCTGCACCGAGCGGGTCGTCGTGTAGTGCTCCTCGCCGACGACGTTGGGATCGATCTGGCGGCTGGTGGAGTCCAGCGGGTCCACGGCGGGGTAGATGCCCAGCGCGGCGATGTCACGCGACAGCACGACGGTGGCGTCCAGGTGGGCGAAGGTCGTGGCAGGCGACGGGTCGGTCAGGTCGTCCGCCGGCACGTACACGGCCTGGATGGACGTGATGGAGCCAACCTTGGTCGACGTGATGCGCTCCTGCAGGCGGCCCATTTCCTCGGCCAGCGTCGGCTGGTAGCCCACGGCGGAGGGCATGCGGCCCAGCAGCGCGGACACTTCGGTACCGGCCAGGGTGTAGCGGTAGATGTTGTCCACGAAGAACAGCACGTCGCGGCCTTCGTCACGGAAGGACTCGGCGATGGTCAGGCCGGTCAGGGCCACGCGCAGACGGTTGCCCGGGGGCTCGTTCATCTGGCCGTAGACCATGGCCACCTTGGATTCGGCCAGGTTGTCCTGCACCACGACGCCGGAATCCGACATCTCGTGATAGAAGTCGTTGCCCTCGCGGGTGCGCTCACCGACGCCGGCGAACACGGACAGACCGCTGTGCGCCTTGGCGATGTTGTTGATGAGCTCCATCATGTTCACGGTCTTGCCGACGCCGGCGCCACCGAACAAGCCCACCTTGCCGCCCTTGGCGAACGGGCAGATCAGGTCGATCACCTTGATGCCGGTTTCCAGCAGGTCCTGCGACGGGCTCAGCTCGTCGTAGGCCGGGGCCGTGCGGTGGATGGAGGCGGTCAGCTCGGAGGAAACCGGGCCGCGCTCGTCGATGGGGTTGCCCAGCACGTCCATGATGCGACCGAGGGTCGCCTTGCCCACCGGCACCTTAATGGTGTCGCCAGTGTTGTAGACCTGGGTGCCGCGGCGCAGGCCGTCGGACGAACCCAGCGCGATGGTGCGGACCACGCCGTCGCCCAGCTGCTGCTGGACTTCCA
>JBKBOJ010000059.1:0-20199 GCA_046294815.1 Roseateles sp.
CGCGCCCTGATTTTTAGGCTATACTCTTTGGCTCTGCGGTGGCTGTAGCTCAGTTGGTAGAGTCCAGGATTGTGATTCCTGTTGTCGTGGGTTCGAGTCCCATCAGCCACCCCAAGTAATGGCAAGGACCTGGAAGCGAAAGCTCCAGGTCCTTTTTGCTTTGCTTTCCCTGTGCGGTGCGCCCGAGCTGGCGGCCGATGGCGCTCGGCTTCAGGCTGCGTCGCTCAGCCGCAGCGCGGTCGTCAGCGTGAGCGCTTCCGTCGCAAGTGGCGCGTTGAGTGCCGGCACGGAGAACATGTCGGGCATTGCGGCGCTGCGCACGCTGGCCTCAGCGGCATGTCTGCGCGGCCACGACCTCGGCCAGCGCCAGGCAGGCCGTCAGCCCGGGCGACTCGATGCCGAACAGTTGTACGAGGCCGGGCGTGTCGGTGTCGATGTGGAAGTCGGCGGCCGGCTCGCCGGGGCCGCTCAGCTTGGGCCGGATGCCGCTATAGGCCGGCTGCAGTGCACCGGCCGGCAGGGCAGGCCAGTAGTTGCGCACCGCGGCCTCGAAGGCTGGGCCCAGCGCGGGGTCGACCGCATAGGTCAGTGCGCCCGGATCGGCCTCGTCCAGCCATTGCACATCGGGCCCGAAGCGGGCCTGGCCGCCCAGGTCCAGCGTCAGATGCACGCCCAGGCCGCCGTCCACCGGCAGCGGGTAGATTAGCCGGGTGAAGGGCGCCCGGCCGCTGAGGCCGAAATAGTGGCCGCGCGCGTAGCGCAGGCGCGGTGCCAGCGTACCGAGGGCGGCCGCGACCTGCGCCGCAAACAGCCCCGCGGCGTTGACCACGCAGCGCGCCCCCAGCTCGAAGTCCGGGCCCACCTGCAGCCGCCACAGCTGGCCGTCGCGGTGGCCGCCGGAGACCGGACTGGCCAGGGCCAGCGTCGCGCCGGCGGCCTCGGCGTCGGCCAACAGCGCCGTCATCAGCCCGTGGCTGTCGACGATGCCGCTGGATGGCGACAGCAGCGCGCCGGCTGCGTTCAAGGCGGGCTCCAGCGCCAGGGTCTCGGCCCGGCTCAGCAGGCGCAGATCGTCGACGCCGTTGGCCGCGCCCTGGGCGGCGATCTTCTCCAGTTGGGGCAGATCCTCGGGCCGCGTTGCCACCACCAGCTTGCCGCAGCGCCGCTGCGCGATGCCGCGCGCGGCGCAGTAGTCGTACAGCAGTTGCTTGCCGCGCACGCACAGTCGCGCCTTCAGGCTGCCCGCCGGGTAGTACAGGCCGGCATGGATGACCTCGCTGTTGCGCGAGGACGTGCCGGTGCCGAAGGCGCCGGCCGCCTCGATGACGATGACCTCGCGCCCCTGTCTTGCCAGCTCGCGTGCGACCGCAAGCCCCACGACGCCAGCGCCAATGACGGCGACATCCACTTCATCCATGACGGGAGTTTGCCTTCATCAGCCTGCCTGGCTCGCCGCGCGTGCTGCGCCGTCCACGCGCAGAGGTGCTGCGGCGCAGCTGAGCCCGCCGCCCCGCTCACTGCGGACATCGGGACGCTGCTGGCGCTGCGCCTGCTGCAGGGCTTGGCCACCGTGCCGGCTGCGGCCCCGGTGGTCAATGCGGCGCTGGTGCGGTGCTATCCCGCCGCGACCAGAGGGCTTAGCGTTCGGCCAGAGGCTGGGTGCGCCGCAGCAGCCAGTCCAGCGCCGCGCCGCTCAGCCGCGGCTGCAGGCGCTCCCGCACCATTGCGTGGTAGCGGTTCAGCCAGGCGATCTCGTCGGCGCGCATCAGCTCGCGCGCGATGCAGGTGGTGTCTATGGGGCAAAGCGTCAGCGTCTCGAACGCCAGCATCTCGCCGAAGGCGTCGTTTTCGGGCGTCTGCACGGCCACGTTCATGACCAGGTTCTCGATGCGCACGCCCCACTTGCCGGGGCGGTAGAGGCCTGGCTCGATGGAGGTGATCATGCCGGGTTCCATCGCCATGGCGGGCTCGGCCACGGCCTTGGAGATGCTCTGCGGGCCCTCGTGCACGTTCAGGAAATAGCCGACGCCGTGGCCCGTGCCGTGGCCGTAGTCCAGGCCGGCGGCCCATAGCGGCGCGCGGGCGATGCTGTCCAGCATGGGGCTGGGCGTGCCGCGCGGGAACTGCGTGGTCGAAAGCGCAATGGTGCCTTTGAGCACCCGCGTGTAGTCACGCTTCTGCGCGTCCGATACCTGGCCTATGCGCCAGACGCGGGTGATGTCGGTCGTGCCACCCAGGTACTGGCCGCCGGAGTCGATCAGCAGCAGGCCGTCGCCCTCGATCCATGCGAAGGACTCGGGCGTTGCGCGGTAGTGGGGCAGGGCGCCGTTGGCCATCCAGCCGGCAATCGTTGCGAAGGACAGGCCCACGAAGTCCTTGCGGCGCTTGCGGCAGGCGGTCAGCCGTGCGTCCACGTCCAGCTCGCTCCAGCGCTCGCCGCGGGCCAGCGAGGCTTCGAACTCGGCGTAGAACTCGCACATGGCCGCGCCGTCCTCGATCATGGTCTCGCGGATGAACTCGGCCTCGGCGGCGCTCTTGCGGCTCTTCAGCAGCGTGCTGGGGTTGATCTGCTCCACCACCTTGACGCCGGCCGGCACGGCCTCGCGCAGGCCGAGCGTCACGCGCCGCGGATCGATCAGCAAGGTGGCGCCCTGCGGCAGCGCCGCCAGCGCGGCCGCGGCCTGCTCATAGGGTGCGAGCCGGATGCCGTCGGCCGCCAGCCGGCCGGCCACGTCGGCCGGCACCTTGCCGTCGCCGATGAACAGGCGGCCGCCCGTGGCGTCCAGCAGCAGGTGGGCGATGAAGACCGGGTTGCACTCGACGTCGCTGCCGCGCAGGTTCAGCAGCCAGGCCACGTCGTCCACCGTCGAGACCAGGTGGTGGCTGGCGCCCGCAGCGGCCAGCGCGGCACGCACACGGGCCAGTTTGTCGGTGCGGCTGATGGCGGCCTGTGGCGGCAGGTGTTCATAGACCGGTGCTTGTGGCAGGCCGGGGCGATCGTCCCAGGCCTGCTGCAGCAGGTCGACGTCGGTGCGCAGCGCGATGCCTTTGCGACCCAGCCCGGCGCGCAGCGCCTGCGCCAGCGACAGGCCCAGCACCTGCCCGTCCACGGCGAGGGTGTCGCCGGGTTGCAGCGCGTCGGTGATCCAGTCGATGTAGGCGGTGGAGGCGCCGGAGGTCAGCTTTTCCAGCGCGATGCCGCTGCCGGCCAGCTGTGCCTCTGCCTGGGCCCAGTAGCGGCTGTCGGCGAACAGCGCGGCGCGCTCGCGGGTGACGACCAGGCTGCCCACCGAGCCGGTGAAGCCCGACAGCCATTGGCGGCCCTGCCAGCGCTCGGGCAGGTACTCGGACAGGTGCGGGTCGCTGGACGGCACCAGCACGGCCTGCAGGCCGTGAGTGCCCAGGGCGTCGCGCAGGCGCTGGATGCGCAGACGGGTCTCGGAGGTGCGGGTGTCCATGGGGTGAGGACCTGGTTGAGCAACCCGCGCCGGATGGGCGCTGGGTCGTGGTGAAAGGGTGGCGGGATTGTAGGAGCCGGGGTGTCTACAGCTCGGTGCGCAGCGCCCACAGCTCGGGGAACAGCACCACCTCCAGCATCTTGCGCAGGTAGCTGACACCGCCCGTGCCGCCGGTGCCGCGCTTGAAGCCGATGACGCGCTCCACCGTCGTCACGTGGCGGAAGCGCCAGAGCCGGAATGCGTCCTCCAGATCCACCAGTTCTTCGCCCATCTGGTAGAGGTCCCAGTGGGCCTGGGGAGCGCGGTAGACGGTCAGCCAGGCGTCCTTGACGCCGTCGTCGGCCGTACGTGGCTGGGTCCAGTCGCGCGCCAACTGGGCGGCCGGCACCGGCAGCCCGCGCCTGGCCATCAGCATCAGCACCTGGTCGTACAGCGAGGGGGCTTCGAAGTCGGCCTGCACCTGGGCGAGCAGCTCGGGCCGGTGCTCGTGGGGCTTGAGCATTGCCGGGTTTTTGTTGCCCAGCATGAACTCGATGCGCCGGTACTGCGCGCTCTGGAAGCCGCTGCTCTTGCCCAGGTAGGGCCGGATGGCGCTGTACTCGGGCGGCGTCATCGTCGCCAGCACGTCCCACGCGTGCACCAGCTGCTCCATGATGCGCGACACGCGCGCCAGCATCTTGAAGGCCTCGGGCAGCCGATCCGACGCCACGTGGGCCACGGCCGCCTGCAGCTCGTGCAGCATCAGCTTCATCCACAGCTCCGAGGTCTGGTGCTGGACGATGAAGAGCATCTCGTTGTGGTCGGGCGAGAGCGGCTTCTGCGCGTTCAGGATGGCGTCGAGCTGCAGGTAGTCGCCATAGCTCATGTCCCGCGAAAAATCGAGCTGGGCGCCGTGGTGTTCCATCGCCGCCATGCTCAGGTCACCTTGGCGCGGTTGGTGAATTGGGGCGCATCCCAGGACTTGTTGGCGACGATGTCGGCGATGGCGTCGACCGCCCGCACGACGTCGGCAAAGCCGTTGTAGAGGGGCGCGAAGCCGAAGCGCAGCAGCTCGGGGCGGCCGGCGCGGTAGTCGCCGATGACGCCGCGCGCGATCAGCGCCTGCATGACGGCATAGCCGTCGGTGCCTCGGGGCAGCGAGAACGACACCTGCGAGCCGCGCAGCGCCGCCTCGCGCGGCGTGGCGATGTCCGCACCCGGCACGCGGGCCTCCAGGCTGTCCATGAAGGCCTCGGTCAGCGCCAGCGACTTGCTGCGCAGGGCCTTGATGCCGCCCAGCGCCTGTGCGGCGTCGAACACGTCCAGCGCGCTGTCCAGCGCCGTCATGGCGAGCACGGCCGGCGTGCCGCACTGGTATTGCTGGATGCCCGGCGCAGGCAGGTAGTCGCTGTCGAAGTCGAACGGATGGGCATGGCCCAGCCAGCCGGTCAGCGGCTGCCAGACCTGGCCCTCGTGGCGCGGATGCATCCACACGAAGGCCGGCGCGCCGGGGCCGCCGTTCAGGTACTTGTAGCCGCAGCCGATGGCGAAGTCGGCCGCGCTGCCCAGCAAGTCGATGGGCACGGCGCCGGCGCTGTGCGCCAGGTCCCACACGGCCAGCGCGCCGGCCTGCTGGGCCCAGCGCGTCAGCAGCGCCATGTCGTGCATGCGGCCGCTGCGGTAGTTCACATGCGTGAGCATGAGCACGGCGCAGCGCTCGTCCAGCAGCGGCGGGATGTCTTCGGGCGACTCGGCCAGCACCAGTTCGCCGCCATGCGCTCGCACGACGCTTTGCGCGATGTAGTTGTCGGTCGGGAAGTTGCTGCGCTCGCTGACCACGATGCGGCGCTTGCCCTGCTGCAACTGCAGTGCGGCGTGGAGCACTTTGTAGAGGTTGATGGAGGTCGAGTCGGCCACCAGCACCTCGCCGGGCCGTGCGCCCAGCCAGGGCGCCAGCCGGTCGCCCAGCCGACGCGGCAGGTCTATCCAGCCGGCAGTGTTCCAGCTCTTGATGAGGTCGTGTCCCCATTCCTGGGTCACGGCCTTGGCGATGCGGGCCGGCGTGGCCTTGGGCAAGGCCCCCAGCGAGTTGCCGTCCAGGTAGGTGAGGCCCTCGGGCAGGTCGAACAGGTCGCGCAGGCTGCGCAGCGGGTCAGCGGCGTCCAGCCGCAGGGCATCGTCGAGATTCATGGCAGTTCCCTCAGGATGGCGCGTACCGGGCTGGCACAGGCGCCGTGGAGTTTGAGCGGCAGGGCGATCAGTTCGTAGTCGCCCGCGGGCACCTCGTCCAGCACCAGGTTCTCCAGCACGCGCAGGTCCAGCCGGCGCAGTTGCTGGTGGCTGTCCAGCGTCTTGGAGTCGGCCGGGTCCACGCTGGGCGTGTCGATGCCGATGAGCTTCACGCCGCGCCGGGCCAGCCATTCGATGGCCTCGGGCGCGCAAGCGGTGAACGCGGGGTTCCAGACCGTGTCGGCGCGTGCGCAGACGCGCACCAGCACGCGCGGCGGCAGGCCGGCCTCGGCATGCGCCAGGTGGGCCACCGTGATCAGCGGCGTCGCGCCGATGGCGTGGATGACGCGGCAGGGGCCCAGGTAGGCGTCGAGTGCCACATCGGCGATGGCAGGCGCGTCGTCGGCGTAGTGCAGCGGCGCGTCGGCATGGGCGCCCACATGCGGGCTCATCGTGATGGCGCTGAGGTTGACGGGGCAGCCGGGCGCGCGCCGTGCCGTCCAGCGCAGGCTGTAGGGTTCGTCACCCGGGAAGATGGGAGCGCCTGGCGCGACCGGCGGGGAGATGTCCCACAGGCGGCGCGGGCGGCATTGAGGTGCTGCGTCTGTCATGGCGGGCGTGACCTTAGCCTTGTGCGGCCCGTCGTGGTGTCGGTTAATTCCAACTGGTCGCCGTGACCTTGTGCACGCGCAGCGGACGGCAGTCGCCGCTTGAACCTGTTTCAATAGCACCCTGACCGTGAAACGCTCCGCCGGCACGCGCCGCAGGCCGAGCAACTTCTCCGCAGGAACAATTTTTGCAGTGGATTCATGACCTGAAGCTGGGCACCCGTCTGATCGCCGGCTTCTTGCTGGTGGTGTTGATCGGCATCGCGGTGGCTGCCGTGGGCATCGTCGGGCTGGGTTCGCTGCGCGACGCCAACCAGGCGCTCTACGAGAAGGATCTGCTGGGCATCTCTTACGTCAATGAGGCCAACATCAACCTGCTTTACGCCGCTCGGGCGCGCGTGCGCTTCGTTGCTGCGACCTCGGAGCAGGAGCGCAGCCAGGCGCGGGCGGACTTCGACAAGGCCGTGACCGAGCTGCGCGGCTGGCTGGAGCGCTCACGTGACAAGTTCAGCACTGACGACGGGCGGGCCGCGCTGGCAGCTACCGAGCGCAGCCTGGAGGCCTGGATACCCAAGGCAGCGGCCTTCTTCGACGCGGCCGGTCACGAGCCTCTGGCCGCGGCCAAAGACGGGCTGCAGGCGTTGGACGCCGCGGCGCGCGAGGCCAATAAGCAGCTGGACGACCAAATGAGCGCGC
The DNA here is from genome assembly GCA_046294815.1 of Roseateles sp. Lineage (GTDB taxonomy): Bacteria > Pseudomonadota > Gammaproteobacteria > Burkholderiales > Burkholderiaceae_C > Pelomonas. The sequence goes on from JBKBOJ010000059.1 coordinate 6,971, forward strand.
TGACCAAGGGCAAAGAAGAGCGAAGCAAGGCGACTGCAGACGAGAGCGCAGCGCTGTACGTCAGGCTCAGCACGCTGATGATCGCGCTGACGGTCGCCAGCGCCGCGCTGGGCGTGTGCATCGGCGTGGTGCTGACGCGCGGCGTGACGCGCCAGCTGGGCGGCGAGCCTCAGGACGTGGCCGCGGCTGCCAACGCCATCGCGACGGGCGACCTCACCACGCGCATCGACACCCGGCGTGCCGCGCCCGGCAGCGTGGTGGACGCCATGGCCCGCATGCAGGAAGCGCTGGGCCGCCTCGTCGGTACGGTGCGCAGGGGCAGCGAGAGCATCGCGACTGCCAGCGCGCAGATTGCCCAGGGCAATGCCGACCTCAGCCAGCGCACCGAGGAGCAGGCCTCGTCGCTGCAGCAGACCGCGGCGTCCATGGAGCAGCTGGGCTCCACCGTCACGCAGAACGCCGAAAACGCGCGCCAGGCCAATCAGCTGGCACAGGGGCGAGCGATGTGGCTGTGCGCGGCGGCAACGTGGTGGCCCAGGTCGTCGAGACCATGAAGGGCATCAACGAGAGCTCGAGCCAGATTGCCGACATCATCGGTGTTATCGACGGCATTGCCTTCCAGACCAACATCCTCGCGCTCAATGCCGCAGTGGAGGCGGCGCGCGCCGGCGAGCAGGGCCGTGGCTTTGCGGTGGTGGCGTCCGAGGTGCGCAGCTTGGCCCAGCGCAGCGCCGCGGCGGCCAAGGAGATCAAGAGCTTGATCACCGCCAGCGTGGAGCGTGTGGACAACGGCACGCGTCTGGTGGACGAGGCCGGCACCACGATGCGCGAGATCGTCGATGCCATTCGCCGCGTGACCGACCTGATGGGCGAGATTGCCAGCGCCAGTGTCGAGCAGAGCCAGGGCGTCAGCCAGGTCGGCGAGGCCGTGGGGCAGATGGACCAGGTCACGCAGCAGAACGCAGCGCTGGTGGAGGAGAGCGCGGCCGCTGCCGAGAGCCTGAACCAGCAGGCCCAGGCGCTGGTGCAGGCCGTGGCGGTGTTCAAGCTGGCGAGCGAGCGGCGCGCCGCGCACGCGGCCTGACGGCGGCCGGCCGGGCAGTGCGCCGCTCTGCCGGCCGCGCGGCCAGCAGCCGCTCGCGCAGCACCGGGTCGGCGTCGGTGCGCCAGGCCGCAAACACCGCCGAGGCCTCGATGGCCTCGGCGAGTGTCCGGAACACCGCCCCCTGCACGCCGGCGCGCTGGAAGGCTGCCGGCACGATGCTGACGCCCAGCCCCTGGGCCACCAGCGACACCACCGACAGCCAGTGCCGCCCCTCGTGCTGCAGCCGCGGATAGAAACCATGCCGGCGGCAGATGTCGACGATGCGGGCGTGGTAGTCCGGCGAGCCGCGACGCGAGAACAGGATGAAGGGCTGCTCGCTCAGCGCCGCCAGCGGGATCTCGGCCCGCGCCGCCAGCTCATGGTCGGCCGGCAGGCAGGCCAGGAAGGGCTCGCTGTAGAGCGGCGTGCAGGCCAGCGCGGGCGGCAGCCGGTCGGTGTGCACCAGGCCCAGGTCCAGCTCCTGGCCCAACAGCGCGTCGATCTGGTCCTGCGAGTTCAGCTCCACCACCACCACCTCCACCCGCGGATGGCGGGCCTGGAAGGCCTGCAGCCAGTCCGCCAGCCCGTTGAACAGCGTCGAGCCGACGAAGCCCAGCCGCAGCCGCCCCACCTCGCCAGCCTGCACCTCGCGGGCCAGCGCGCAGGCGTCCTCGGCGCGGGCCAGCAGCGCCTGCGCGCTGCCGCGGAAGGCCGCGCCCGCGGGCGTCAGCCGCACGCCCTTGCTGTCGCGGTCGAACAGCCGCGCGCCCACGCAGGCCTCCAGCTGCTGGATGGCCACCGACAGCGGCGGCTGCGAGATCGCCAGCCGCTGTGCCGCGCGGCCAAAGTGCAGTTCCTCGGCGAGTGCGAGGAAATAGCGCAGGTGGCGGAACTCCAGCGTGCGGGGGATGTCCATAGGCATGGCGAATGATCGAAGTCGTTTCACGAATTGGACACGAATAGGCAGGCCGGGAATACTCAAGCGCCATCCACATGAGGACATGGCCATGGCCCACAAGGCAAGCTTTCACTGGGACGACCCGCTGCTGCTGAACGAGCAGCTCAGCGACGAGGAGCGCATGGTGCGCGACGCGGCTGCGGCCTACTGCACCGACCGGCTGCGCCCGCGCGTGCTGGAGGCCTTCCGCCAGGAGCAAACCGATGTGGCCATCTTCCGCGAGATGGGCGAGCTGGGACTGCTGGGCCCCACCATCCCGGCCGAGTACGGTGGCGCCGGCCTCAACTACGTGGCCTACGGCCTCATCGCCCGCGAGGTGGAGCGGGTGGACTCCGGCTACCGCTCCATGATGAGCGTGCAGTCCTCGCTCGTGATGGTGCCCATCCACGAGTTCGGCAACGAGGCCACCAAGCGCAAATACCTGCCCAAGCTGGCCACCGGCGAGTGGATAGGCTGCTTCGGCCTGACCGAGCCCAACCACGGCTCCGACCCCGGCAGCATGGTCACGCGGGCGCGCAAGGTCGACGGCGGCTATGAGCTGAGCGGCGCCAAGATGTGGATCACCAACAGCCCCATCGCCGACGTCTTCGTCGTCTGGGCCAAGGACGACGAGGGGGCCATCCGCGGCTTCGTGCTGGAGAAGGGCTGGCAGGGCCTGTCGGCGCCGGCCATCCACGGCAAGGTGGGGCTGCGTGCGTCCATCACCGGCGAGATCGTCATGGACCGCGTGTTCTGCCCCGAGGAGAACGCCTTCCCCGAGGTGCGCGGCCTGAAGGGCCCGTTCACCTGCCTGAACAGCGCCCGCTACGGCATCGCCTGGGGTGCTTTGGGTGCGGCTGAGGACTGCTGGCATACCGCGCGGCAATACGTGCTGGACCGCCAGCAGTTTGGCAAGCCGCTGGCCGCCAACCAGCTCATCCAGAAGAAGCTGGCCGACATGCAGACCGAGATCACGCTGGGCCTGCAGGGCTGCCTGCGCCTGGGCCGCATGAAGGACGAGGGCACGGCGGCGGTGGAGATCACGTCCATCATGAAGCGCAACAGCTGCGGCAAGGCACTGGACATCGCCCGCATGGCGCGTGACATGCTGGGCGGCAACGGCATCAGCGACGAGTTCGGCATCGCGCGCCACCTCGTGAACCTGGAAGTCGTGAACACCTACGAGGGCACGCACGACATCCATGCGCTCATCCTGGGCCGCGCGCAGACCGGCATCGCGGCGTTCTGACGCGCCGGCGCCCGCCCGCCGGGCATGCGGGCGTCTCGCCAGCGGGAGACGCCCATGACGGCCGCCCGTCGCCATGCCCTGCTGGCCGCGGACAGCCTCTGGCGCAACGCCAAGACCCCGCTGACCGGGCCCGACGCGGTGATGGCGTATCGGGCCCGCATCGTCGCAGTCCCGCGCCCTCTTTCGCCTGAGCGACCGACCTCGTCGTCGCGCTGCCCCACGGCGAACTCGCGCAGAGCAGCGGCCGGCCGCCCTGCTTCAACGGCTGTGCGAAGTCAGCCGCGCCAGCGGCGATGCGGCGCTGACGCCCGGTGCCACGGTGGTGGCGCCACGCGCGGACTTGGCGTCGATGTCGCTCACCTCGCCATTGGCCAGCGCGGCGATGCTGTCCGGGCTGCGTCGCATGGCCACGCCCACGGCCAGGATGTCGATGACCAGCAGGTGCAGGATGCGGCTGACCATGGGCAGGTGGGTCTCGATGTCTTCCACATGGTCGACGATCAGCGTCACGTCGGCGCGCTTGGCCAGCGGGCTCTGGCTGGCCGTGATGGCCACCACCTTGGCGCCGCGCTCCTGGGCCTTCTCCACCACGGCCAGCAACTCGGGCAGCCGGCCGCCGCTGCTGATGACCACCGCCACGTCGCCCTCGCGCAGCACGTCGGCCGCGAGCAGCTGCAGCCGCGGGTCGGTGTAGGCGCCGCAGGGCATGCCAAAGCGCAGGAACTTGAACTGCGCGTCCTGCGCAACGACGCCGTAATGGCCCAGCGCGAAGAACTCGATGCGGTGCGCGGCCAGCAGTGTCTCGATGGCGCGGTCGATGGTGTCGCGGTTCAGGTGGCTGCGCACCTGCAGGATGGCGCTGGCCGTGTTGCCCAGCACCTTGGCGCCCAGCTCCAGCATGGAGTCGTTGATGTTGACCTGGGTGTGCGTGACCGGCACGGTGCCGGTCAGGCCCGAGGCCAAGCGCAGCTTGAAGTCGGACAGGCCCTCGCAGCCGAGCGAGCGGCAGAAGCGGATGACCGTGGGCTGGCTGACGCCGGCGGCGCGGGCGATCTCGGCGATGGGGTCGTTGAGCACCGAGCGCGGCTGGGCCAGCACCAGGTCGGCCACGCGCAGCTCGGCCGGCGACAGCTCGCTGCGCGCGCGCCGGATCTGGCCCAGGATGGCCGAGCCCGGCGCGGCCTGCAGGTGGCGCAGCTGGTTTTCCAGAATGGCCGAGGCGCCCTTGAAGGTGGCGTTCTCGGCCGTGATGACGAAGGTCGGGATGGCCGACACGTAAGCGCGGAAGCGCCCCTTGTCCTCGAAGCGCTCGCGGAAGGGGCTGCGGTCGAAATACTCGCCCAGCCGCGGCACGATGCCGCCGCCGATGTAGATGCCGCCCAGCGACCCCAGCGTCACGGCCAGGTTGGCCGCGGCCGTGCCCAGCAGGCCGCAGAAGACCTCCAGCGTCTCCAGGCACAGCGGGTCGCTCGCGTCCAGCGCGCGCTGCGTGATGGCGGGCGCCTGCAGCGGCGGCGCGTCGGTCACGCCGTTGCGGTGGGCCAGTGCCTTGTAGATCAGCTCCAGGCCCGGGCCGGAGATCAGCCGCTCGTAGGAGACATGGTCGTGGTTCAGGCTCTTCCAGGCGAATTGCAGGATGTCCATCTCGCGCTGGTCGCGCGGGCCGAAGTTCACGTGGCCGCCCTCGGTGCCCAGTGCGATCCATCCCTCGCCCGCCGGGATCAGGCCCGACACGCCCAGGCCCGTGCCAGCGCCCAGCAGGCCGATGACGCTGGGCCGCCGCGCCTGGCCGCCGCCCACCTGGCGCACGTCGGCGTCGGCCAGCCGCGGCAGGGCCATCGCCAGCGCCGTGAAGTCGTTCACCACCACCAGCGTGTCCAGCCCCAGCCGCTGGCGCATCTCTTCGATGGAGAACTGCCAGTGGTAGTTGGTCATGCGCACCTGGTCGCCTTCCACCGGGTTGGCGATGGCGACGGCCGCATGGGCGATCTGCTGAGCCGGGCCGTTCGGCCAGCTCAAGCCGCGCAGATAGGCGCTGATGGCGGAGTGGAAGTCCGCATGGTCGGCGCAGCGCAGCGACGCCATCTGCGTGAATTCGCCGGGGCCAAGTTCCAGCGCAAAGCGCGCATAGGTGCCGCCAATATCGGCAAGCAGTCGGGGGCTGTCGAAACGGGGCATGGGCAATTGGCTGCAGAAACCGGCGTGGGTGGACGACGCGAATTATTGAGCAGGGCGGCAATCCTCTTGCCAGGCTTTGGTGTCGCACAGGTCTGTAGCTTCACTACACGGGCAAAACGGATGCCTTCTCCCTCTGAGCAGGCTGTTCCGTGGCCGTTCGGCGCCGCCTGTGACGACATGGCAGCGGGCCTTGGGGCGGGTGCTGATTGTGCAAATCATGTAGTTTTGCTACCGTCCTTGCCGACCTAATTTTCAGGCCCCATTCCGTGTTTGCCAAAGTCAGAATTCAAAAAACCGCGCCCCGTCGGCACATAACCCCCGGAGCAGCGGCATGAGCGCCCCTTATCCCTGGTTGGTGGCCGACATCGGCGGCACCAATGCGCGTTTCGGCACCGTGGCCGGGCCCGGTGCCGAGGTGGAGGACGTGCGCGTGCTGCCGGTGGCCGGCCACGCGGGCCCCGCGGCGGCCGTGCGCGCCTACCTGGACATGCAGGGCGGCTCGCGGCCGGCGCCGCGCAGTGCGGCCTTCGCGCTGGCCACGCCGGTCACGCAGGACCGCATCGAGCTGACCAACGGCGCCTGGAGCTTCTCGCGCGCTCAGACCCAGGCCGAGCTGGGGCTGCAGACCTTTTTGTGCATGAACGACTTTGAGGCCCAGGCCTTGTCGCTGCCGCGACTCAAGCCGCAGCAGCTGCGCGCGTGGGGCGTGCCGCCGCCGCCGGTTGGCCAGGCGGCCACCGGCACCGTGATGGCCGTCATCGGCCCCGGTACCGGCCTGGGCGTGGGCGGCGTCGTGCGTGCGCCGGGCCTGTGGCTGACGCTGCCGGGCGAGGGTGGCCATGCCACGCTGGCGCCGGCCGACGACTTTGAGAGTGCCGTGCTGGCGCAGGCGCGGCGGGAGTTTGCGCATGTGTCGGCCGAGCGCTTCCTGTCGGGCATTGGCCTGCCGGTGCTGTGCCGTTCGGTCGCAGCGGTGCTGGGGCAGGGTGAGGACGTGGCCGCGCTGCCCACCGAGCAGATCGTGGCCCGCGGGCTGGCGGGCGATTCGCCGGCCTGCGTGCGCACGCTGGACCTGTTCTGCGCGCTGCTGGGCGGTTTTGCCGGCAACGTGGCGCTGACGCTGGGGCCGCGCGGCGGCGTCTTCATCGGCGGCGGCATCGTGCCGCGGCTGGGCGAGCGCTTCTTTCAGTCGCAGTTCCGCGAGCGCTTCGAGGCCAAGGGCCGGCTGCGCCCGTTCCTGGAGGGCATTCCGACGGCCCTGATTACCGATACGCTGGCGGCGCTCTCCGGCGCCGCGTTGGCGCTGGAGCAGGCCGACGGCTGAGCGCCCACCCGCCGTCGCCCCGCGTGCACCCGCGCGTCGCCGTCACCGGTGGCGCGCGGGTTTTCTTTTGTCTGAACGGCAGCTCAGCACTTCGGTGCGCAGCGCTGCAGGCCCGCTGGGCTGGCGCTGCGGGCCGTTGGCGGCGTTGCTGCCCCTCGTGGGCGCGCCGCCAGCAACCGGCCTCGGCGAGCCCCTAGGGGGACTTTCTTCACCCGAACGTGCTCGGCGGGGGGGTGTGTGATGGCATTTGTAGTTGCGCTACAGAAATGTGCGTGTCCAGCCTTGGTTGAGTCGCTCAATTCGGGCATCTCTGGCGCTTCACTACGGGGTAACCCTTGGTATTGGGCTGAAATCCGGTCGTTTTTGTGCAACTTCTAGGGTTAACGCAGGTGCGGCTGCAAATCTAGTTTTGATACAAATCCTCCTGTTGGGGCAGGGACTAGCCCTCAGGCCGCGTCGCACAGCGGGCGTGGCGAACAGCAAGCCGTTTTCCAGTGAACCAGAGGAGACATCCATGACCACCCGCCATGAACCGCGCAGCTGGCGAGCCACTGCGTCCTTCCGCATCAGCCCGGTCGCCGTGGGCTGCACACTGCTGATCGCCGCGGCCACCGCGTCGGCCCAGCAGCAGCCTCAGCAACTCGAAACCGTCACCGTGACGGGCATTCGCAAGGGCATCGAGGACGCGATTTCCGTCAAGAAGAACAACGACTCCATCGTTGAGGCTATCTCCGCCGAGGACATCGGCAAGCTGCCCGACGCCAGCGTGGCCGAGTCCGTCTCGCGCCTGCCCGGCGTGACCTCGCAGCGCAACAAGTCCACCGGCAAGGCCAGCAACGTCAGCGTGCGCGGCATGTCGCCGGACTTCAACGGCGCCCTGCTGAATGGCCGCGAGCAGGCCTCCAGCGGTGACAGCCGCGGTGTCGAGTTCGACCTCTACCCGTCCGAACTGCTGGGCTCGGTGGTCATCTACAAGACGCCCGATGCCCAGCTGGTGGGTCAGGGTCTGGCTTCCACCATCGACCTGCGCACCGTTCGTCCCCTGGACTTCGGCAAGCGCACCGTCGCGGTCAACTACCGCAAGCAGCGCACTGGCGTGGCCTCGGGCGCTGGTGAAGGCAAGGGCGACCGCGCCTCGCTGTCCTATGTCGACCAGTTCTTCGACCGCACCTTCGGTGTCGCGCTGGGTTTCGTCCGCTTCAAGGAAGAGGGCGCCGACCAGCAGAAGTTCAACTCCTGGGGCGGCTGGAACGTCGACGACTGGGTCACGACCAACGGCGACGGTTCTCCGCTGCGCCGCGCCGGCGTCTGTGCGGCCACGCCGGGCGCCGTCTGCGGCACCACGCGCTACAAGGTGCAGGGCGGCTTCACGGCCGACACCGAGAGCAGCTCGGCCGAGCGTGATGGCCTGATGGCCACCTTCCAGTTCAAGCCGAACAAGAACTTCGAGTCGACGCTGGACTTCTTCCGCTCCAAGGGCACCTTCGGCCTGAAGAAGACCGGCCTGGAAGGCGCCATCGGCGGCGACGACAACGGCGCCTACGATCCCCCGGGTGCCATCACGAACTACACGCTGTCCAACGGCGTCGTCACGGCCGGCACGCTGTCCAACTACAAGGGTGTCGTGCGCAACCACGTCGAGGGTGGCGACGACAAGCTGACCTCCTGGGGCTGGAACAACAAGCTGCGCGTCGGCGACTGGACCCTGGTGGGCGACATCGCCCAGTCCAAGGTCACCCGCGACAGCTCGCGCTACGAGACGACGGCCGGGCAGCCCGGCCCGCGCGACGTCGCTGGCCTGGGTTCCATCAGCTGGACGGGTTTCGATGGCGGCAACTTCACCAACGTCAAGTATTCGACCAGCCTGAACTACGGCGACCGGGCCGTGGCCAAGCTGACCGACGTCAATGGCTGGAGTGGTGGCGCGAGCTCGCCGCAGGCCGGCTACGTGGCCCTGCCGCATGTGGAAGACAAGGTCGACGCCGTCCGCGTGTCCGCCAAGACCGACCTGGGCTGGGGGCCGCTGGCCGCCGCCGAGTTTGGCGTCAACTACACCAAGCGCGACAAGATCCGTACGACCCAGGAAGGTCGCCTCATCATCAAGGGTGGCAACCCCTACGGCGTCGCCGAGGTCCCGGGCAGCGCCACCTCGGTGGCCGGCACAACCGGCCTGAGCGTCGTGTCCTGGGATCCCAAGGGTTCGCTGGGCTCCATTTATGAGCTGGGCCAGAAGATCGACGCCGACATCCTGAACAAGGACTGGACGGTGCGCGAGAAGGTCACGACCGCCTATGTCAAGGGCGACCTGGACGGTGAGCTGTTCGGCCTGACCTATCGCGGCAATGCCGGCCTGCAGGTCGTCAACGCCGACCAGAGCTCCACCGGCTTCAACGTCGACCGCAACAACTGCACCGGCAACACCGCGGCGACCTGCCCGGGCGCCACCGTCGGCCGTGGCACCAGCTACACCGACGTGCTGCCCAGCCTGAACGTTGGCTTCGACCTCGGCGGCGACCAAGTCGTGCGCCTGGCGGCGGCCAAGGTGCTGTCGCGTCCCAACATGGGCGACATGCGCGCCAGCCTCGGCTTCTCGCTGAACAACAGCGGCACGCAGATCCTCAGCGGCAGCGGTGGCAACCCCGAGCTCAAGCCCTTCAAGGCGACGGCGCTGGACCTGTCCTACGAAAAGTATTTCGGCAAGAAGGGCTATGTCAGCGTGGCCGGCTTCTACAAGAAGCTGGACAGCTACATCCTGCGCGTCCCGACGGTGTTCGACTTCAAGCCCTATGTCGGCCCGACGACGCCGCTGCCGACGAGCGGCCCCGCGGCCGGCTCGACGGTCGGTATCCTGAACCAGCCGATCAATGGCCAGGGTGGCAACATCAAGGGTATCGAGCTGGCGCTGAACGTGCCGCTGAACATGGTGAGCTCGTGGCTGGACGGCTTCGGCATCCAGCTGAACCACTCCAACACCAGCAGCTCGGTGGAACTGCCGACCTCGGGCTTCTCGACCGAAAGCGTCAACCCGCTGACCATCCCTCTGCCGGGCCTGTCCAAGAAGGTCACCAACCTGCGCTTCTACTACGAGGCCCATGGCTTCCAGATCGCCGTGGCGCAGCGCAAGCGCTCCGACTTCCTGGGCGAGGTCAGCGACTACCAGGACAACCGCCAGCTCACCTTCATCAAGGGTGAGTCCATCGTGGACCTGCAGATCGCGTACGAGTTCGACTCCGGCTGGCTCAAGGGCCTGTCGCTGCTGGCCCAGGGCAACAACATGACGAACGCCAAGTTCCAGCGCTATTCGTCGTCGCCCAGCGAGATCACCGAGTCGATCAAGTACGGCAAGACCTATCTCTTCGGCGTGAACTACAAGTTCTGATGCCGCTCGCGGCTTCGGCGTCCTGCGCCGAAGCCCGGGAGATGGGTTAGAACCAAGGCCCCGCAGCGTCCGCGCCGGTGGGGCCTTCTTCCTTTCTGAGAGCTCCAAACATGTCCGCACCCCTGATCCAAGACATCGTCATCGTCGGCGGAGGCACCGCGGGCTGGATGACCGCCGCGGCCCTGTCCACGGTGCTGCGCGGCCGCTACCGCATCCGCCTCGTCGAGTCCGACGAGATCGGCATCGTCGGCGTCGGCGAGGCCACCATCCCGATGATCCAGCGCTTCAACCGTGTCGTCGGCATCGACGAGAACGAGTTCATGCGTGAGACCCAGGGCACCTTCAAGCTGGGCATCGAGTTCGTCAACTGGGGCCGGCGCGGCGACCGCTATATGCACGGCTTCGGTCGCCTCGGCCAGGACCTGTGGACCGTGCCCTTCGATCAGTACTGGCACCGCATGCGGGCCGCCGGCAGAGCCCAGGCGCTGGAGAACTACTCCATCACGCGCATGGCCAGCCGGGCCAATCGCTTCATGCCGCCGCGCACCGACATCGGCAACTCGCCGCTGGCCGACATCAGCTACGCCTACCACTTCGACGCCAGCCTCTACGCGCGCTATCTACGCCGCCTCAGCGAAGGCCGCGGCGTGCAGCGCACCGAGGGCAAGATCACCCACGTGACGCGGCGCGGCGAGGGGGTACACGCCGGCCACATCGCCGCCGTCGTGCTGGAGAGCGGCGAGCGCGTGGCGGGCGACCTCTTCATCGACTGCTCGGGATTGCGCGGTCTGCTCATCGAGCAGGAGCTCAAGACCGGCTTCGAGGACTGGACCCACTGGCTGCCCTGCGACCGCGCGCTGGCCGTGCCCTGTGCCTCGGCGCCGGTGCTCACGCCCTACACCCGCTCCACCGCGCATGACGCCGGCTGGCAATGGCGCATCCCGCTGCAGCACCGCATCGGCAACGGCCATGTCTATTGCAGCAGCTTCCTCAGCGACGACGAGGCCGCGGCGACGTTGCTCGCCAACCTCGATGGTCAAGCGCTGGCCGAGCCGCGCCTGATCCGCTTCAAGACCGGCATGCGCCGCCTGGCCTGGAACGAGAACGTCGTCGCCATCGGCCTGTCCAGCGGTTTCCTGGAGCCGCTGGAGTCCACCTCCATCCACCTGATCCAGTCGGCCATTCAGCAGCTCATCGACTTCTTCCCCGACCGCGGCTTCAGCCCCGTCGACATCGCCGAATTCAACCGCAGCAGCCGCTTCCACTACGAGCGCATCCGCGACTTCATCATCCTGCACTACCACCTGAACCAGCGCGACGACTCCGAGTTCTGGAAGGCCTGCGCGCACATGTCGGTGCCCGACACGCTGCAGTACAAGCTGGACCTGTTCCGCAGCCACGGCCGCGTGGTGCGCACCGACAACGAGCTCTTCACCGAGGTTGGCTGGCTGCAGGTCATGGAGGGGCAGAACCTGGTGCCTCAGGGCTTCCATCCGCTGGCCGCGCTGCCGACGGAAGACGAGACCCACGAGTACTTGGAGAGCGTGCGCGAGGTCATCGCCAAATGCGTCGGCGTCATGCCCGACCACGCCGCCTACATCGCCCAGCACTGCGCGGCCGCCCCGCAAACATGACCGCCCCCGCCATGCTCACGCGCCGCACCGTTCTCGCCACGCCGCTTGCCCTGACCGCCATGAGCGCAGCCGCCACCACCCCCGTGTCCCCGCCGGCCTGGACCCGCCAGGCCGTCCTCTACCAGGTCAACACCCGCCAGTACTCGGCCGCTGGCACGCTGGCGGCCGTGCAGGCCGACCTGCCGCGACTCAAGAAGCTCGGCGTCGACATCCTCTGGCTGATGCCCATCCAGCCCATCGGCAAGCTCAACCGCAAGGGCACGCTGGGCAGCTACTACTCGATCAGCGATTACACGGCCGTCAACCCCGAGTTCGGCACGCTGGCCGACGCCAAGGCTTTCGTGGCTGCGGCCCAGACGCTTGGGCTCAAGGTCATCCTTGACTGGGTGGCCAACCACACGGCCTGGGACCATCCCTGGACCGTCGCCCACAAGGATTGGTACAAGCTCAACGCCAAGGGCGAGATCTATCCCGTGACCTTCAACGAGGGCCAGCCCGGCGAGGAGCATTGGGAAGATGTCGTTGCGCTCAACTACAAGAGCGAGGCGCTGCGCAGCGCCATGATCGACGCGATGAAGTTCTGGGTGCGAGAGGTCGGCATGGACGGCTTCCGTTGCGACGTTGCCAGCCTGGTGCCGACCGACTTCTGGGTGCGCGCGCGCAAGGAGCTGGACGCCATCAAGCCGATGTTCATGCTGGCCGAGTCCGACGCCGTCGAGCTGCACACCAGCGGCGCTTTCGACATGACCTATGACTGGAGCCTGCCCGACCAGGTCTTCAAGAAGATCGGCAAGGGCGAGGGCGGGGCCGCATTGCTGCGTGACTGGCTTGCCAGACAGCCTGCTGGCTACCCCGCCCACGCCTATCGCATGCGCTTCACCAGCAACCACGACTTCAACTCCTGGCACGGCACCGACGCCGAGCTCTACGGCGATGCCTACCAGGCATTCGCCGTGCTGACCTTCACGCTGCCCGGCATGCCGCTGATCTACAACGGCCAGGAGGCGCGCCTGGCCAAGCGGCTGGCCTTCTTCGAGAAGGACCCCATCGACTGGAAGAGCTACGAGCTGAGCGACTTCTATGCCGGCCTCATCGCGCTCAAGCACCGGCATCCGGCGCTGGCCGCCGGCCAGTACGGCGCGCCGGTCCGGCTGCTGGACAGCCCGCCCGACGTCGTCGCCTTCGAGCGCCGCCTGGGCCAGGACATGGTGCGCGTGGCCGTCAACCTCTCCAGCGCCGCCCAGAGCTGGCAGGGCCAGACGATCAAGCCCTGGGGCTGGCTGCTGTCGTGAAGCTGCACACCACTGGCGTGTAGGCTGTGTGGCGGCCAGCCTGGCATGCAGGCCGCCCCGCTCCTTCATGCAGGACTAGGAGCCTGTCGGGCTTTGGGTCGGGTGCGCGTTGGGCCTGCAAGGGGGCTGAGCCCAGGCGCAAAGCGGAGCTG
>JBKBOJ010000060.1:0-20076 GCA_046294815.1 Roseateles sp.
CCTTCCCCGCCAGCCAGAAGCCGGCCGACCTGCCCACCGACACGCCGCTGGACTTCGAGCGCTTGAGCGAAGGCGTGCTGGCCAAGCTGTGCCAGCTGTGGTTCGGCCAGCCCGACGGCCGCCACATCTGGGGCACCGAGTTCCATGCCGAGGCCTATGCCGGTGGTGGCACGCCACCACGCTGCCCGCGCGACCTGTTCAAGGTGTCGCGCCATGTGTTCGGCCCCTACCCGACCGACGCCGTCAAGGCCGAGGGCCGCGCCGCCGGCCAGCGCTTGCTGGCCGCGATGCAGGCCTGGCTGGCCGAACCGGGCACGCAGCTGCCGCCGCTGGCCGCCAAGATCGTCGCCGCCGCCCAGGCCGTGCCCGGCGCCACGCCCGACCTGCCGGCGCGCACGCTGGCCGGCATCATGCTGGGCTTCCCGCCCACCACGCATGCCAACCTGTTGACCGTGCTGGCCGGCTGGGTGCAGACGCGCAAGCTGTGGGAGCTGCAGCCGCAGTGGAACGCCGTGCGGCCCGAGACGCAGACCGCTCCGCCGCCCTATGCCGAGGCCGTGGCCTGCCTGCGCCCGGCGCTGGTGGCGACGCTGAACCAGCGGCCCACGCCCTTCCAGGTCTGGCGCAAAGCGCGCGTGGCGCACCGGCTGGGCGCCGTGGACGTGGCGCCGGGCCGTGTCGTCATCGTGGGCCTGGGCTCGGCCACGCAGCAGGACCCGCTGCGCCACCACGTCGCCTTCGGCGGCGACCGCCACGACCCCAAGGGCCCGCCGCCACATGCCTGCTCGGGCTACGGCATGGGCATGGGCGTCGTGCTGGGCGTCATCGCCGCGGTGCTGGATGCCGGCGTGCTGCGCTTCACGGGGTCGCCGACGGTGGTGGCGATGGGGGTGTCTTAGCGGAGTCGGGCGGCGCTTGGAACCTGAGCGACCCAGCGATGGAAGAGGAGCTTCACGAGCGCCCGCTGTACCGGCGCTTTGCCAAGCTGGACGGTGCGGTGCGCATGCCTGATGAGACCACCATCCTGCGCTTTCGGCGCGTGCTGGAGAAGCACGCGCTGGCGCCCAGGATTCTGGCCACCATCAACGAGCAGTTGACGCGCCAGGGCCTGCTGCTCAAGACCGGCACCGTGGTGGACGCGACCATCATTGCCGCGCCGAGTTCGACCAAGAACAGCAGCGGTGAGCGCGACCCCGAGATGCACCAGACCAAGAAGGGCAACCAGTGGCACTTCGGCATGAAGAGCCACATCGGCGTGGGCGCCGACTCGGGGTTGGTGCACAGCGTCATCGGTACGGCCGCCAACGTCAACGACGTGACACAGGCCAGCGCGCTGCTGCACGGGCAGGAGAGCGAACTGGGGGGTGATGCGGGCTACCAAGGTCTGGACAAGCGCGAGGAGTTCAAGGAGCGCACCAAGGGGCAGCCGGTGCGCTGCAACATTGCCATGCGTCCGGGCAAGCGCCGCGAGCTGGACCCCGAGCGAGAACTGCATCAGTTGCAGGAGAAGGCCGAGCAGCTCAAGGCGAGCATCCGGGCCAAGGTGGAGCACCCGTTCCGGCTGATCAAGCAGCAGTTCGGCTATGCGAAGGTGCGCTACCGGGGTCTGGCCAAGAACACGGCGCGGCTGACGACGATGTTTGCGCTGGGCAACTTGTGGATGGTGCGCCGGCAGTTGCTGGCGTTGCAGGGATGAGTGCGCCTGTTGAGCGCCAAGCAGGCCCGATGGGGCTGCGAACTGCCGCCGACAAACCTTCAGCGAACGCTTGACCCTAGAAACGGCAGTTGACCGCTTGCTATTCATCGAAAGTCTCGGTGTATCAACACCTTGTGCACCTGGCGGCGCTCACCACTTCGGTGAGCAGCGCTGCAGGCCCGCTGGGCTGGCGCTTCGGGCCGCTGGCCGCGTTGCTTCTCCTCGTGGGCAGGAGCCCACTTCGTCGGCGCGCCTTGCCAGCAACCCGCTTCGCCCGCCCCTCGGGCCTGCCCAACTGCCGTTTCTAGGTTGACCCGCCCCAGACGCTCAAGAAATCGATGGCTCAGCGGCTGTCGCATCGGTGGGGCTGGTTTTGCAGACCTTCCCTAGTTGCTTCTAATCAGCAGAGAGTCCCAGCGCTGCGTTCTGATATTGTTTTCTATGTCATCAACTGCGCGCAAAACCTTTTTGTTGTTGCTGGAGTTTTCGCAAAGCAAGGCGTCAATGCAGTGTTTCCACTTTCTTATTTGAATAATGTCAGGGTCGGGCGCAAGTCTCTCTATTAATAAATTCCCTGCTTGAATCGTTAGATTGCTGTTTAATCCATATTGTCGAGCGAGAGCGGAAAATGCGTCGGAATCCAACCATGCATCAAATTGGGTCGCGTACAGGCTCGGATTGGCAAGAATTTGAGTAAAGGCTTGAAAATTTCTCTGCTGGTCCTGCGCCTGTCCGTTATTGGAGACATAGGCTGATCTAAAAATAGGACCCAGTGTGGGTTTTGGTAGATTCTTGAGCGCACTCAGGAAATTGGACGCATCTCCCGTGGCGCAGAATGTTCGCAAGCGAGAAATGGCATCGTCGCGCTGAGTTAATAAATTTTGCGCTTGCTCTGGGTTAACGTTCGCAAGCTGTGCCGCATCTGCCTTTGTCAACGCCGCGATTTCACCCTCTTTGGCCACACATAGCGCGGCCATTCGGAAGGCGGCTGTGCGATCTTCCGCATTGGTGCTCTTCAGAGCCGCCTTATATACCGGCTCTAAAGGGGCTGACAGCCGCACTCGTATATCGCTCCCTTTGACCTGGATTTCTTTTAAGGTGGATGGCTTGACGGCGCGGCTGGGTTCAGAGACCATTGAATCGATTTCCGCAGCAGGCCTGATAGCCTGTTCAGCAGTACCGTGTTTCGCTGTGGCGGTTCTCAGTGGTGATGTGGAGGATTCTTGCCGGTTGGCGCTTGACTGCAAAAAAATCCATCCCGCCGTCAATGAAATAGCCAAAAGAGCTATGGCGACGATTGATCGGGTGTGACCTTTCAGCCTTTGCATGATCCTTCGCCTTGAAAAGCCAATGCTATCTTCGGGTTCATTGATGTACATGCAGTCGCGGCCAGTGTTTTTGTCAGCATTGGAAAAGCATCCTGAACTATGCCAACACAATATTTCGTTGCTCGGGCTTGATATGCTGTCGCAGACTCTCCCTGCTTCGGACAGGGCGGATCAATACCTTCTACGACCTTTCTAGCTGCCGCCACGTCGCTCTGCGCTGAGACCTCTTCCCAGCCCCAGCCACTGCCGCCCCATCGGCATCCATAGTGGTAGACAGAAGAGGATCGTTTCTATCCAAATATCGATAGTAGGACTCCATGTTCACACAATTTGTGCAAGTGCCGGTGACGGTTACCGTGGGTAGCTCGGTGTTTGTCATCGCTGAGAAGCTGTATGTGTAAAGTAGTGCAAACACGCATGCCTGTGCTGCGTATTTTGTCAGAAAGGGATGCTTCACCTGAATTGCCAACCTGAGGTTAAGGAGGTTCAAATTTTATTAACGGCAAGAAAAGCGCCTTGCCCCCCCTGATGCTTCAGGAAAACCCTTGGCAACAACGCTCGCACCTCCCATGTGAAACAAAAAATGGCGCTTGCGTGCCCATTGATGAGATGCGCAACAGCGAGTCGCGCGATGAAATGCACTTCTTCTTCAACACGGCCTTCACCGCCGACCGTCGCGGCCACGTTATCGGGCATGAAGCCGAAGTGCTTGAAAAGCACTGGCGCCAGTGCCGATTCGCCGAAGCTGTCGATGCCGAGGACCGCGTCCACGCCGTACTTCCACAAGAAATCGCTGACGCCCATTGCCGCCGCCACGCGCGGCAGCGGGTAGCTCGGTTCGCGACCCACCTACGTCGCACCCTGTGCCAGCCGCCGCGCTCGCTCTGAGAACCCCACCATGCCCATGCGCTCGAACTCGCTGTACGCCCGCTCCAGCGCCGCGCGCCAGCCGTCGTCCAGCCGCAGCTCGGCCTCCAACAACGCTGTCACCGCGGCCTCGTGCGCCGAGTTGCGCTGCGCGCCGGCGCGGCGCGCCAGCGCCAGGTAGCGCTGCGCGCGCGGCACGTCGCCCAGCCGGGCGGCCAGGCGGGCGGCGGCGCGGTAGGCCATGGCGCCGCCTATCCAGTCGTGCTGGCGGCCGCGCTTCAAGGCCAGCGCCACATGGTGGCGCGCGGCGCCGGCATCTCCCTGGGTGGCGAGGATGTCGGCCAGCCAGCCGTGGTTGAGGCTGCTGTACAGGCCGCCGCCGCGCGGCGCCAGCCAGGCGACGGCGTCCAGGATGTGTTGGCGGGCGGCCGGGTCCTGCGTCTCCATCCAGGCGGCGTAGGCGCCGGCGGCATGCCCCATCGCGCAGGTGAACATGCTGCGCACCTGGGCGCCCACGCGGTGGGCCACGTCGGCGGCCTCGCGGGCCTCGGCCCAGCGGCCCTGCCACAGCAGCACGGCGGCCCGCCAGCCCTGCATGCTGGCCTCCACCGCATGGCCGCTGCCGTGGAAGGGCGCGAGCGCCTCGGCGAAGATTTCGTGGGCCTGCTCGAAGCGGCCCTGGTCGCCCAGCACATAGGCGCGGCAGCACAGCGAGAACGACAGCCCGATCTGGTTGACGGCGCTCTTGCTGGCGCGCTGGCGCTGGCGGGCGATGGCCAGGTCCAGCATGGGGATGGCCTCGGGGTAGTTGGCGGCGGCGGCCAGCAGCTGGCCCACGGTGCCGGGCAGCTGGGCCAGCAGCGCATGGTCGCCGCAGGCCTGGGCGGTCTCGACGGCGGCGCGGGCGTGGCGCAGGCTGTCGCGGGTCTCGCCCAGCGCATAGCCCACATAGGCCAGCCAGTATTCGGTGCGGGCGATGAGGCCGGGGTCGCCGTCGGCCTCGGCCAGGCTGGCGGCGTGCTTGAGCACGCGCAGGTCGTCCTGCGAGGCGTCGAACACGCAGGCCATGCCCAGGCGTTGCGCGATGGCCACCCAGCGGCGGCGGCGCTGGGCGTCGTCGGGCAGGAACTCCAGCGCGGCCAGGGCGGCGCGGAACTGCTTCTTGGCGCGGTCCAGCGCCGAGGCGGCCAGCGCCTGGTCGCCCGCGGCCTCGGCATGGCGGGCGGCGGCGGGCCAGTCGTTCGCGGCGGCACTGTGATAGGCCAGTTGCTCGTGGAACTGGCCGCTGCCGGCGCCGCGCGCTTGCAGCTCGGCGCTGATGCGGCGGTGCAAGGCCTGGCGCTCGTGCAGGCCGGTGGCCTCGTAGACGACGTCGCGCGTGATGCCGTGCTTGAAGCGCAGGTGGCCGGGGCGCTGGTCGGGGAAGATGAAGTCCTGCGCGGCCAGCGCCTGCACGGCCGGGTGCTGCTCGCCGCAGCCGGTCAGCGCTTCCAGCAGCCAGACCGGGATGACGTTGCCGATGACGGCGGCCAGTCGCACCAAGCCGGCCTGCTCGGGTGGCAGCCGGCCCACGCGCGACTCGACCAGCGCGGCCAGCCAGGCGGCGCTGCTCTGGCCCTGGGCGAGGCCGCCGCCGGCGTCGGCCGCGTGGCACAGCTCTTCGATGAACAGCGGGTTGCCGCCGGCATGGCGTTGCACCTCGGAGGCGATGAAGGGGTCGACCTGCGGCAGCAGCTGCTGCACGGCGCGGGCGGCCTCGTCCTCGGTCAGCGGCGGCAGCTCGATGACGCTGGCATGGGCGTCGTTGGCGTCGGGCGGCGCGGCGCCGACCTGCACCGGCTGGGGTCGGCTGGCCGTCAGCAACAGCAGCGGCAGCCCCTCGCGCTGTGCGGCGGCGCGCAGCCGGTGCAGCAGGCGCAGGGAGGCGTCGTCGGCCCATTGCAGGTCGTCGATGCAGACCAGCTGCGGCGTGCGCCGCGCCAGCGCCAGCAGCAGGGCCAGCAGCGCATCGGCCCGCTGGGCCGGTTCGCTGTGCTGCGCGGTGAACAGTTCGGGCGGTGCGTCCTGCGCGCCGTCGGCGAGCGCGCCGAGTGCGCGCAGCATCTGCAGGAAGGGCTGCAGCGGCTCGGCGCTGAGATAGCTCTCGCAGTAGCCGCGGTGGATCTGGCAGGCCTGGTCGGCCGCCCGACGCAGGAACTCCTCGGTGAGCCGGGTCTTGCCCACGCCGGCGCCGGCGCGCAGGCCCAGCCACTGCGGCTGGCCGGCCAGCGTGCGCGCCAGCGCTGCCTCCAGCGCGGCCAGCTCGTCACAGCGGCCGATGAAGGGCGTCAGCCCGCGGCGCATGCTGGCCTCGAAGCGCCGACCGATGGCGGCGCGGCCATACACGCGGTAGGCGGCCAGCGGCGTGGCACGGCCGCGCAGTTGCAGCAGGAAGCGCGGGCCGGTCTCGAAGAACTGGCTCTGCAGGCCCAGGCTCTCCTCGCTGGCGATGATCTCGTCGCGCTTGGCCGCCTCGGACAGCCGCGCCGCGATGTTGGGTGCATTGCCCAGCAGCTCGAAGCGGCCGCGCATCTGGTCGCCCTCGTTGACCAGCACGATGCCGGCATGGATGCCGCTGTGCAGGGTGAGGCCGGGAAAGTCGGCCGGCTTGGGGCCGGGCGGCGCCATGCTGCGCACGGCGGCGTGCAGCTCCAGCGCGGCTTCCGTCGCGCGCCGGCCGTCGTCCTCGCGCACCTCGGGGTGGCCGAACATGGCCAGCATGCCGTCGCCCTGGATGCGGGCGATGACGCCGCCGTGGCGTGGCACGATGCGCTCGTACAGCTCGCGCAGGCCCGCCAGCATGGCCGCGTAGTGCTCGGCCTCCATCCACTCGGCCATGGCGGTGGAGCCGTTGAGGTCGACGAACAGCAGCGTCAGCAGGCGGCGCTGGCCGACGGCTGCCGGGGGGGGCGCCGCGGGGGCCGTGAGGGGGATGGGGGACTCGGTCACAGCAGCCCTCATCCTAGCGGCTGCGCAGCCGGCCCGGCATGCCGGCCGCGCCTCCCGCACGCCCGTGCCCTGGTGTGCGGGGCATTCCTCACGCCTACAGCGGCGCGAAGTCGGTGTCGGCCACGGTGCGTGGCGTGTCGGGGGGCAGGTCTTCCTCGCGCAGGCCCAGGTAGATGGGCTCGCCGTTGCGACGATGGATATTGATCTTGGCGTTGTAGACGCGGTGGATCAGGCCGTGCTTGTCGGCCATCTGGTATTCGCTGATGCCCCACAGGCCGTTGGCGTCACGCCGGCCGGTGAGGTAGCAGGCGATCTCGTCGACCTCGGAGCCGGCCAGCTTCAGGCCGTTGAGGCTGCGCAGTGGCGCGCGGGTGCGCTCGACGAAGTCCAGGCTGTCGATGCGCACGTTCTCGCCGGTGGTCTCGTCGCGCATGACGGTGTTGAACTTGCCCACCAGGATCTGGCCCGGCAGCGCATGGTCGATCATGCGTGCCAGCTCGATGGTGACCTGTCCCACCAAGTAGCTGAACGAGGTGGGATTGAGGCCTTCCGATTGGTAGAACTCGTAGTGCGAGCCGACGTGGAAGCAGGCGCGCAGCTTGGGCACCGACTCGGGCCGTGTTGCCCGCTCGCGGGCGATGGCGTTGTCGGCCAGGATGAACTGCATCAGCTGGTAGAGCTCGACGTTGGCCTCCACGCCGCGCATGCGGTTCCAGATGTAGAAACCGTCGCCGGTGGTGGTGCGCGCGAAGTTGATGTTGATCTCGCGGTCCAGCAGCTTGGCGTAGGCCGCGTTGACCGAGCAGGACAGGCTGTTGAGTTGCACCACCTGCTGCAGTGGCGTCAACAGCGAGAAGCCCACGGCGTCGAACAGGATAACGGCGCGGTCCTCCACCAGCCGCACGCCGTAGCGCGCCGCGATGGCGGCGATCAGCGGCAGACCCAGCTTGCGCTCGGGGCAGAACGGCAGCTCGATGAACTGCGGCTTCAAGTTCAGCGCGGCGCAGACGGCGTCGAAGGCCTGGGCCTCCAGGTGCTCCTGGTTGGACAGCAGTTGGTCCAGCAGTCGTGTGCGCCGCGTCAGCTCCGCCGGCGGCAGCGTGCCGTCGCCCGGCGCGAACTCGGTCAGCATCGGGTGGGGCCCGACCAGCACGCGCAGGCCCTTGGCTTCGGGCGTCCACGCCAAGATCAGGTTGTGGCCCAGGTTCCAGAGGGCGTAAAGCGCCTGGTCCAGCAGGATGATGTTTTCGCGCAGCTGGGTTTCGCTCAGGCCGGCCGGGGCGGGATAGGCCATGAAGCCATCCAGCCAGGATCGGCGTTTGCGCAGCTCTTCTTTCACAAGCGGGCTCCAATGAAGAGCCGGGATTGTCTTTCAGAGCTGTGACGAAAGGTATTGGGAACAAGCCGGGCCGGCGTCCGCCCCGTCGGGCCGGGCGCGCCGCTGCCAGCGGCCGACGGGCCCGGACCTATCATGTCCGGTTCGCTTGCTGAAACCCGCCATGTCGTCCCCCGAGTCGAAATTCATCCGCGTGCGCGGCGCGCGCACCCACAACCTGAAGAACATCGACGTGGACCTGCCGCGCCATGCGCTGGTGGTCATCACGGGGCTGTCGGGCTCGGGCAAGTCGTCGCTGGCCTTCGACACGCTGTATGCCGAGGGGCAGCGGCGCTATGTCGAGAGCCTGTCCAGCTATGCGCGGCAGTTCCTGCAGCTGATGGACAAGCCCGACGTGGACGTCATCGAGGGCCTCTCCCCGGCCATCGCCATCGAGCAGAAGGCGACCTCGCACAACCCGCGCTCCACGGTCGGCACGGTCACCGAGATCCACGACTACCTGCGTCTGCTCTATGCCCGCGCCGGCACGCCCTTCTGCCCGGATCACCACCTGCCGCTGGAGGCACAGTCGGTCAGCCAGATGGTGGATGCGGTGCTGGCCCTGCCGGACGAGAGCAAGCTGATGCTGCTCGCGCCCGTGGTGCGCGACCGCAAGGGCGAGTTCGTCGAGCTGTTCCAGGACCTGCAGGCCCAGGGCTATGTGCGCTTCCGCGTGGATGGTGCCACCGTCGAGGCGCCCGACCTGCCGGCGCTGAAGAAGGCCGAGAAGCACGACATCGATGTGGTCATCGACCGCATCAAGCTGCGGCACGACGCGGCAGACTCGCTGCGTCAGCGCCTGGCCGAGAGCTTCGAGGCCGCGCTGCGGCTGGCCGAGGGGCGCGCGCTGGTGATGAACATGGACTCTGGCGAGACCACGCTGTTTTCCAGCAAGTTCGCCTGCCCGGTGTGCTCCTACTCGCTGCCCGAGTTGGAGCCGCGGCTGTTCTCGTTCAACTCGCCGGTGGGCGCCTGCCCCAGCTGCGAGGGCCTGGGTCAGGTGACGGTGTTCGACGCCGACCGCGTCGTCGCCTTCCCGACGCTGAGCCTGGCCAGCGGCGCCGTCAAGGGCTGGGACCGCCGCAACCCCTACACCTTCTCGATGCTGGAAGCGGTGGCGGCGCATTACGGCTTCGATGTCGAGGCGCCCTGGGAGAGCCTGCCGGCCGACGTGCAGCAGGTGCTGCTGCACGGCTCGGGCCAGACCGAGATCGCCTTCGTCTACCAGGCCGAGACGTCCACCGGCAAGAAGCGCTCGGTCAAACGCCAGCATCCCTTCGAGGGCATCCTGCCCAACCTGCAGCGCCGCTACAAGGAGACCGACTCGGCCGCCGTGCGCGAGGACCTGGCGCGCTACATGGCGGCCAAGCCCTGCCCGGACTGCGAGGGTTCCCGCCTGCGCCGCGAGGCGCGCCACGTCGTGCTGCAGCCGGCTGACGCTGCGCCCGGCGTGAAGGGCAAGCCCATCTACGAGGTCGAGCACGCGACGCTGCGCGAGGCGCTGGACTACTTCGAGGGCCTGAAGCTCAAGGGCAACAAGGCCGACATCGGTGACAAGGTCATCCGCGAGATTGCCTCCAGGCTGCGCTTTCTGAACGACGTGGGCCTGAACTACCTCAGCTTGGACCGCAGCGCTGACACCTTGTCGGGCGGCGAGGCCCAGCGCATCCGGCTGGCCTCGCAGATCGGCTCGGGCCTGACCGGCGTCATGTATGTGCTGGACGAGCCCAGCATCGGCCTGCATCAGCGCGACAACGACCGGCTGATCGCCACGCTGCGCCGGCTGCGTGACCTCGGCAACTCGGTGCTGGTGGTGGAGCACGACGAGGACGCCATCCGCGCCGCCGACTGGGTGCTGGACCTGGGGCCCGGCGCCGGCGTGCATGGCGGACGCGTGATGGCGCAGGGCACGCCCGAGCAGGTGGCGGCCCACCCGGACTCGCCGACTGGCCGTTACCTGAGCGGCGCGGCGCGCATCGAGGTGCCGGCCAAGCGCCACAAGCCGGCCGAGGGCCAGGTCCTGCGCATCGTCAACGCACGCGGCAACAACCTCAAGGGCGTGACGGTGGAGATCCCGGTGGGCGTGTTGACCTGCGTGACCGGCGTGTCCGGCTCGGGCAAGAGCACGCTGGTCAACGACACGCTGTACGCCGCCGTGGCCAAGAAGCTCTACCAGAGCCATGCCGACCCCGCGCCCTACGACGAGATCGAGGGCCTGGACGCGTTCGACAAGGTCATCAACGTCGACCAGTCGCCCATCGGCCGCACGCCGCGCTCCAACCCGGCCACTTACACCGGCCTGTTCACGCCCATCCGCGAGCTGTTCGCCGAGATGCCCACGGCGCGCGAGCGCGGCTATGGCGCCGGCCGCTTCAGCTTCAACGTGGCCGGCGGCCGTTGCGAGGCCTGCCAGGGCGACGGCGTCATCAAGGTGGAGATGCACTTCCTGCCCGACGTCTACGTGCCCTGCGACGTCTGCCACGGCCGGCGCTACAACCGCGAGACGCTGGAGGTGCTCTACAAGGGCAAGAACATCACCCAGGTGCTGGACATGACGGTGGAGGACGCCCATGCGCTGTTCAACGCCGTGCCCACCATCGCCCGCAAGCTGCAGACACTGCTGGACGTGGGCCTGGGCTACGTCAAGCTGGGCCAGAGCGCGACGACGCTGTCCGGCGGCGAGGCCCAGCGCGTCAAGCTGGCGCTGGAGCTCTCCAAGCGCGACACCGGCCGCACGCTCTACATCCTGGACGAGCCGACCACCGGCCTGCACTTCGCCGACATCGCGCTGTTGCTCAAGGTGCTGCACCAGCTGCGCGACGCGGGCAACACCATCGTCGTCATCGAGCACAACCTGGACGTCATCAAGACGGCCGACTGGGTCATCGACATGGGCCCGGAAGGCGGTGCGGGCGGCGGCCAGCTGCTGTTGGCCGGCACGCCCGAAGACGTGGCGGCCTGCGCGGCCAGCCACACCGGGCGCTACCTGGCGCCGCTGCTCAGGAAGCGCTGATCAGCGCCGAAGCTCGCGCGTGCGCCAGCCGAGCAGCGCGAGGCCGGCGATGAGCAAGGCCCAGGTGCCCGGTTCGGGCACGGACGGCGTGACGCCTGGCAATGCGTCGGTCGCCCGCAGCGTGCCGGGCGGCAGGGCCGGGATGCCCATGCCCACCAGCTGCGGGCCGGCGCCGCCCGCCGGCGCGGCGGCTGCGGCGTCGCCGCCCAGACTGGCGAAGCTGCCGCCCGCTGTCGGCGCGGCCTGGGCCAGCGACGCCGTGCCGGCCTGGCCGGCAAAGCTGTCGGCCGGCGCCCCCGCCGCCATCGGGCCGGCGCCGGGGGGGTCGAAGTCCAGCGGTGTGGCGTCCGCGCCCTCGCGGGTGGCCGAGGCGACGTTGGCCGCCTGGCTGGGCGCGATGGCGGCGGGTTGGTCCAGCCGGCGGATGCGGCTGACGTTGCGGCAGACCGTGGGCACCAAGATGCACTGGCCGTCCTCGCAGTACACCAGGCCGCGCTCTTGGGTCTGGGGCGTCCACTTCGTGCGCGTCACCGTCGTGCAGATGGCGCCGGCTCCGAAGTGCATGTCGCGGATCTCCGGGGCGTAGCGCGCCTGGCCGCGGATGCCGTCGCGCTCGATCAGCACCAGGTCGTCGTACTGCCGGGCCTGCATGCGCGCCTTCAGCTTCTCGCGCGTGGCGGCCGGGATGTCGCGGTAGCGGTCCACGGCCGCCACCACGTCGCCCATGAAGGGATTGGCACCAGGGCGGTCCCAGCTGCACTGAGGCAGCGTGGCACCGGCCGAGGCGGCGAGGGCAAGGGTGGCGATCAAAGACATGGCGGCAAACGGCTGACGGGTTGGGCACCCGATTCCGGGTGAGTCTCCCAAGTATTAGGGAAGGCTATGGTTTTTCCGCGTTGCAAACCCCCGAGGACGGGGTGTCGAGCGGGTGAGAAATATCACACAAACGCGGGGCGAGTGCGTTCGCCGGCGCTGCAGCGCATTGCTGCTATCGTGCCGACCGCTCCATTGCTGCCCCCGATTCGCATGCCCGACCGCGCTGCGCCGCAGGTGCTCTACGTCGAAGACGACCGCATCCACCTCATCCTGATGGAGGAGGTGTTCCGGCAGCTGCCCGGCTGGGCGCTGTGCTGCGCCGAGACCGGCGCCGAGGCCTTGCAGGCCCTGGCCGAGCAGCGGCCCGACCTCGTGCTCGTCGACATGAACCTGCCCGACATGACGGGTCTGCAACTGCGCGAGCACGTGCGCGGCGATGCGTCGCTGGCGGCTGCACTGGGCGCGCGCTGGGTGGCCTTGTCGGCCGACGATCCCACGGCCATGGTGCGCGCCGCGCGCGAGGCCGGCTTCGACGACTACTGGCTCAAGCCCATCGACGTGTCCCAGCTGCAGCAGGCGCTGCGCCATCTGTTTGGCAGCTGAGACCGCAAAGCGCCAACGAAAAAGCCCGGCTGATGCCGGGCTTGTCGTTGGCGAGGCCGCGCACCAGGCGCTGCGCCGCTTCACTTCAGGTGGCTGTTGATCAGCTTGGTCATCTCGAACATGTCGGCCTTGGCCTTGCCGAAGATTTCCTTCAGCTTGGCGTCGGCGTTGATGACGCGCTTCTGCAGTTCGTCCTGCAGCTTGTTCTTCTTGATGTACTCCCAGACCTTCTTGGTCACGTCGGTGCGCGGCAGCGGGGCCGAACCGACGATGGCCGCCAGCGCGGCGCTGGGGGTCAGGGCCTTCATGAAGGCGGCGTTGGGCGTGCGCTTCTTGGCGGGGGCTGCAGCCTTCTTGGCGGGCGCCGCCTTCTTCGCGGGGGCGGCGGCCTTCTTCGCAGGCGCTGCCGCCTTCTTGGCCGGCGCGGCCTTCTTCGCAGGCGCTGCCGCCTTCTTCGCGGGCGCGGCCTTCTTCGCAGTTGCCATGTCGATTCACTCCATCAAAAGTTGTTGATGTGCGGGGTCCGGGTGAAGGCCGCGTAAGCCTTCAATACTCTCTAGCACCCTGCGGCGACGATGGTACTGCGCTTCCATAGAGAAGGAGAAGGCTTTCTCCCAGGAGAAAACGCGTATCCGCCCAGGAAACATCGGGGTTGTCGCGGCCCCGCGTCATTCGGGGGCGTTGAGCACGGTGTTCTCAGCCGATGTCGTCGCCTTCTGGTGCGCGCTTGCGTCCGCTCAACATCGCGGCGACGAGGTTCTCGCGATGCCGCCAGCTGGTCATCGCCACGCCGCCCAGATGGCCGATCCACAAGGCCAACAGCAGCCACGCCAGCCCGGCGTGCAGCTGCTCCAGCCATGCATAACCCCAGAGCCAGTCGGTTGTGTAGAGCCAGCCGGTGATGGACAGTGCCGCGGCGTCCGACCACAGCAGCACCGCCATCCAGCCGCCCAGCGGGTTGTGGCCGATGTGGCGCGGCTCGCGTCCGGCGCGCAGCGCGCGGGCATAGGCCAGGGTCGCGCGCGGCCCGCGCAAGAACTGAGACAGTCGCGCATAGCGGTTGCCCATGCGGCTCCAGGCCATGCGCAGTGCGACGGCGGCCAACGCGACGTATCCCGCGCCATGATGGACGCTGTCGAAGTCGTGCGGCGGCCAGTGGCCGCTGATCCACGCGGTGGCCACCGCTGCGGCCAGGCCCCAGTGCAGCAGGCGCACCGGCAGGTCCCAGACCGTCATGCGTCGCGGTGTGTCGGCCACCGGCTTACTTCTTTTCGGGCGGCTGTTCGCCCTCGGGCCAGACGCGCTCGAAGGTCTTGGGGTTGAAGAACGCCTCAGCCTTCTTGCCTTGCGCATCGAAGCCGTAGACCTCGTAGCAGTCCTTGTAGTTCTGCACCCTGCGCACCTTCCAGCCCTCGGCCTCGAGCTTGCGCTGCAGCGCCATCTGGCCCTTCTTCTCCTCCTTGGGCACGGCCGGACAGGCCACGTTGCCGTGGGCCAAGGCGGCGCTGGCCGTGGCGGCCAGGGCGAGGGTGACGAGCAGTCGTTTCATCGAACAGTCCTTTCTGGAAGGGTGCCGGGCCAGAGCAGCGCCGGGCCGGCGTCGGCAAGGGTCTTGCAGCCGCACAGCGCCATCGCGATCTCCAGCTCGTCGCGCAGCAGCCGCAGCGCATGGGCCACGCCCAGCGCGCCGCTGGCGGCCAGCGCATGCACATAGGGGCGCCCCAGCAGCACGGCGTTGGCGCCGAGCGCCAGGGCCTTGAGCACGTCGGTGCCGCGGCGGATGCCCCCGTCCACCAGCACCGGCACGTCTACCGCGGCGCGCACGGCGGGCAGCAGCTGCGCCGTGGCAGGCATGGTGTCCAGCGTGCGGCCGCCATGGTTGGAGACGATGACGCCGGCCGCGCCGCGGGCCACGGCTTGGCGCGCGTCGTCAGCGTGCGTGATGCCCTTGAGCAGCAGTGGCAGGCGGCTCTGTGCACGCAGCCAGTCGATCTCGGCCCAGGTGGCCGCGCGTGGCAGCAGGCCGTCGAACAGCGCGCTCTGGCCCGGCTGCAGCTTCAGCGGCTGCTTGAGGCCGCCGAGGTTGACGGCGCGGATGTCGTCGGGCAGCTTGAAGCCGGCGCGGCGCTCGCGGTCGCGGGCACCGTGCACGGGTGCGTCGACGGTCAGCACCAGGGCCTGGAAGCCGGCGGCTTCCACGCGCTGCAGCAGCGCGCGCATGAAGTCGCGGTCGTCGCGCCAGTAGAGCTGGAACCATAGCGGGCCGGCGTCGGGCTCGTCCAGCAGCGGCGCGGCCACCCGCTCCATCGGCAGACTGGCCTGGGCGCTGAGCACCAGGCCCGCGGCCTGCGCGGCCGCCGCGTGGGCCACGGCCAGCTCGCCGTCGGCATGGAACAGGCGCTGATAGGCGATGGGCGCCAGCAGGATGGGATGCCGCAACTCGCGGCCCAGCAGCGTGATGCGCGTGTGGCCGCCGGAGAGGTCGCGCAGCACGCGCGGCTGCAGCGCGATTGCATCCCAGGCCGCGCGGTTGGCTTGCCGGGTGAGCTCGTCACCCGCACCGCCGTTGAGGTAGGCCCAGGCGGCGGCGTCGACACGGGCTTGCGCCGGCGCTTCGAAGTCCGCCAGGTTGGCGATGCCGTCGGGCAGCTTCTCGATGCGCGGTTGAGTCATGGTGCCGCTCGCCCGGCGCTGTGCTCGTTCATGTGTCCGCCCACATGCGCAAGAGGTTGTGATACGTGCCGGTGAGCTGCACGAGTTCGGGCGTCTCGCCCACCTCGCCGCGCAGCGTCATGAGGCTCATGTCCATGTCGTGCAGCAGGCGGCGCTGCTCGTCGCTGCGCACCATGCTCTCGACCCAGAAGAAGCTGGCCAGCCGCGCGCCGCGCGTGACCGGCTCCACACGGTGCACGCTGGTGCCGGGGTAGACGACCAGGTCGCCCGCGGCCAGCTTGACGCGCTGCTCGCCGTAGGTGTCCTGCACCACCAGCTCGCCGCCGTCGTAGTCGGTGGGTTCGCTGAGGAAGAGCGTGCAGGAGATGTCGGTGCGCACCCGCTGCACGCCGCCGGGCAGGTAGCGGATGGCCTGATCGACATGGTTGCCATAGGTGTTGGTCGCACCGGCATAGCGGTTGAACAGCGGCGGCAGCACCCGCTTGGGCAGCGTGGCGGAGAAGAACAGCGGGTGCCGGTCCAGCGCCTGCAGCACCAGGGCCTGCAGTTCGCGGTGCTGCGGGCTGCCGGGCTGCAGCTGCTCGTTGTTCTTGACCTGCGCGGCCTGGGGGCCGGCGGTGGCGCGGCCGTCCTGCCAGGGCGCGGCTGCGAGCAGCTCGCGCGCACGCGCCAGGCCGGCTTCATCGAGCAGGGCTTCGATCTTCAGCAGCATGGCGCGGCGCTGCTCAGAACTTGTAGGTGCCGGTCATCGTCACGATGCGGCCCGTGCCCGGCACATAGTGGCCGGTGTAGAGCGTGTCTGCGTACCGCTTGTTGGCCACGTTGTCGACGTTCAGA
Organism: Roseateles sp.; assembly: GCA_046294815.1. Classification (GTDB taxonomy): domain Bacteria; phylum Pseudomonadota; class Gammaproteobacteria; order Burkholderiales; family Burkholderiaceae_C; genus Pelomonas. The sequence goes on from JBKBOJ010000060.1 coordinate 16,197, forward strand.
CGGAACAGCAGCGCGTCCTCGATGACGGTGTACTCGGCCATCAGGTTGGCGACGATGAACTTGGGCGCATAAAAGCCCGGGTTGCGGTTGGGCTGCTGGCCGCTGCGGGCGTTGAAGCCGCCACCGACGCGCCACTTGGGGTCGAGCTTGTAGGTGGTCCACAAGGTGCCGGAGTAGCGCGGTGTCAGCGACGGGCGCGTGCCCTGACCTTCCGAGCCCGGCGCGGCGATGTCGATCTTGGCCACCGGCATCCAGGTGAAGCTGCCGTAGATCTCCCATGCGGGCGTGATGCGGCCGGTGATGTCCATGTCCACGCCGGCGGCGTGGCGCTTGCCGGAGAGCGTGACCAGGTTGGTCAGCGGGTCGGTGTTGCGCTCGTGCAGCTTGGTGGCGCGGAAGATCCCGAAGCGCGTCGTCAGGCGGCCGTCTTGGGAGTCGTACTGGCCGCCGAGCTCGACGTGGACGGACTTCTCGGGCGGGATGTCCTGGTTGGCCGCGCTCAGCGAGTAGGTGTCGCCCGAGGTGTTGAAGGAGGTGGCGCCCATCAGGTGCAAGGACAGGCGCTCGGTGGGCTGGAACAGCACCGCGGCGCGCTTGCTCCATTCCGAGACCTTCATCTTGTAGGGCAGCACGGTGACCGGCGTGGGCGCGTTGTTGGGCACGCTGTAGACGTCGTAGTCGCCGTCGAGCTTGTCGTAGCGCAGGCCCGCCACCACCTTCCACATCGGCGCGACGGTGACGGTGTCCTGCAGGTAGGCGCCCCAGCCGCGCGAGACGTACTCGTTGGCCTTGCGGAAGCTGCGCACGCCCTCGTCGATCCAGGCGCCGTCGTTGGGCGTGCCCACCGTGGTGGTGGGCTTGGCCGGCACGACGCCGCCCTGGGCGGCCGAGTAGGCGGCATAGACCTGCTTCTTCTCCTGCGCGAAGTCCACGCCGCTGAACACATGGTGCTTCATGCCGGCGGCCTCGATGCGGGCGTTCAGGTCGCTCTGCACCGTCACGGTCTGCATGTCCTGCACCTTGAGCTGGGTGCCGCGGTTGAGAACGGTGTTGGGGCCGAGCGTTTCCAGCGACACGGCGACGCGGCTGGGCTGCAGACTGGCCGCGGCGAAGCGCACCGTGCCGGCCCGCTGGTCGCGGGTGTAACTGGCGTAGCGGGCCTTGGTGACCAGCTCCACATCGGGGCTGAAGCGGTGCGTGTGCGCGCCCATCACGTAGTGCGCCGAGCCCTTGTTGCGGTCGCTGGCCATGCCGTAGTAGGTGCTGGGGTCCACTGGCAGCAGCGTGGTTTCGCTGACGGGCGAGGTGGGCGTCGGGCGGATCCACGGCATCCCATAGTTCATGCCGTTCTCGTTCTGCAGCGCATAGGCGGTGATCGCGAACTCGTCGGTCTCGCCGATGCCGGTGCGCAGCGAGCCGGCCAGGCCCACCTTGTTGATCATGTTGCCGGCGCCGTCGTTGTCGGCGCGGTCCAGCATGGTGCCGATGCGCCAGGCGGTGGTCTCGCCGGTGCGGCGGTTGAAGTCGCCCACTGCGCGCAGGCCGGAGTGGCTGGAGAGGCCGATGTTGATCTCGTTCTGGTCGGCCAGCTGCGCCTGCTTGCTGACCTGGTTGACCGCGCCGCCGCTGGAGCCGCGGCCAAACATCAGCGCGCCGGAGCCGCGCAGCAGCTCGACACGGTCGAGGAAGAAGGTGTCGCGGTCGTAGAAGGCCGGGTCGCGCATGCCGTCGATGAAGATGTCGCCGGTGCTCTGCAGCGAGATGCCGTGCACGCGGATGTCCTCCTCGCCACCCTCGGCGGCCATGAAGGTGATGCCGGCGGTGTTCTTCAGCACTTCCTTGACGTTGTCGAGGTTGCGGTCGTCGATCAGCTTCTCGGTGACGATGGTCAGCGCTTGCGGGATGTCGCGCAGGTCCTGCTTGCCCTTGCCGATGCGGCTCTCGCTGGCCTGGTAGCCGTCCTTGCCCTGCGCCTCCTTGGCGGCTTTCACGCGCACGGTGGGCAGCACGGCTTCCTCGGCGGCGGCGGGCTTGGCCGGTGTCGTGGCGGTCTGTGCGGCGGCAACCGAAGCCAGCCCGAAGCCGGCGGCCAGCGCGCCCAGCGGCAGCAGGCCCAGGGCCGGGCGTTGAGCGGGCTTCGCGCGGGAGGTTTTACGGGACATTGACAACTCCTCTGAATGGTCGGGCGGCATGGCGCTGCCCACGCGGCCTGGCGATGGCTTGGCCGTCTTGCTGTTGAAAGAAAGGCGAAAACGGGAAACGCGGGATCAGGGGCGCTCAGGCTCGCTGACGAAGCCGACCCGGCTCAGGCCGGCCTTGCTGGCGTCCGCCAGCGTCTCGGCGACGGCGCGGTAGGCCACGCCCTGGTCGGCGCGCAGATGCACCTCAGGCTGCGGTGTCTTCAGGCCCTCGGCCTTGAAGCGCTCGATGGCCTCGGCGCGGCTCACCGGTGCGCCGTTCCAGTAGCGCTGGCCTTGCGCATCGATGGCGAACTCGATCTTGTCGGGCTTGGCGTCGTTGACCTGCGCGCTGACCTGCGGCAGATCCAGCTTGACCGCATGCGTCAGCAGCGGCGCGGTGATGATGAAGATCACCAGCAGCACCAGCATGACGTCGATCAGCGGCACCATGTTGATCTCGGCCACCGGCGCGTTGGCGCGCTTGCTGTCGAAGGAAGCGAAGGCCATGGCGCTGTCCTCAGTGCGCCGCGGCGGGCTTGAGCGGCCGCACGCTGCTCGTCTGGGCTGCGGCGCCGGGCGCCTCGCCCAAGGTCAGGAAGCTGTGCAGCTCGTAGGCGAAGGCGTCCAGCCGCGCCGACAGCACGCGGTTGCTGCGCGTGAACGCGTTGTAGGCGATGACGGCCGGGATGGCGACGCCCAGGCCGATGCCGGTCATGATCAGCGCCTCGCCCACCGGGCCGGCGACCTTGTCCAGCGTGCCGGCGCCGCTCATGCCGATGGCCAGCAGCGCGTGGTAGACGCCCCAGACCGTGCCGAACAGGCCCACGAAGGGCGCGGTCGCGCCGATGGTCGCCAGTGTCGTCAGGCCCGACTCCAGCCGCGTGGTCTCCTCGTCCAGCACCTTCTTGATGGTGCGCGTGATGAAGTCGTTGGCCGTGCCGGCCTCGGACAGCTTGGCCGCGCCGTAGCGGGCGTGGTGGGCCTGGGCGTGCAGCGCGTGGGCGCTGAGGTGCGAGAACGGGTCGCGAGCGCCATGCGTATTCAGCTCGGCCTGCACGGCGTCCAGCGAGCGCGCGTTCCAGAAAAAGTCCAGGAAGCTGGTCGAGCGCTTGTTGCGCAGGTACTGCGTGACGCCCTTGGCGACGATCAGGCTCCAGGAGGCGATGGACATGACGACCAGCACGCCCAGCAGGAATTTGCCGACCATGTCGGACTGGGCGATGAAATGGCCGAAGCCCGGTGCAGGCGCGGCGGTGGCGAGGGTGGTGGTGTCCATGGGTCGATCAGTGAGCGGTCAAAGTTCGTAGGCCAGCGGGGCCAGGGTCTGCCATTCGACGGGCTTGCCGTCTTCCATGTAGGGCACGAAGCGCGCGCTGCGGATGTCCTGCAGCGCGGCCTGGTCGATGCGCTCGAAGCCCGAGGAGCGGTGCACCGTGGCGTGCTTCAGCCGGCCGGACGCGTCCACGGTGATGCGCAGCACAACCGTGCCCTGCTCGCCGGCTCGCCGGGCCAGCGGCGGGAAGTGCAGTTCGGGCAGCTTCTGGTAGCGCACCGCGCTGGGGGCGATCTGGCGTGGTTCGGGGAGCGGGGCGGCGACCGCAACAGGCGCCGGCGGGGCCGGAGGCGCCGCCACCTGCACAGGTGCGGGCGGCGCAGGCTCCGGCGGCGCGGGCGGCACGGCAAAGCTCTGCGGTGCCGGT
>JBKBOJ010000061.1:0-20054 GCA_046294815.1 Roseateles sp.
CGCGCTCGCCGCTGCGGTGGTAGGCCCAGGCCAGGTCCAGCGTGGCCTGCTGGCCCATGGTCGTGCCGGCGGCGCGGCCCTCGATGCGCTCCAGCGTCTTGATCGCGCGGTCGTAGCTGCCCGAGTTCAGGTCGTCCTTGGCGTCTGCATACAATTTGTCCAGCGCAGCCTGCGAGTTCGGATCCTCCTTGGGGGTGGAGCCGCAGCCACTCAGACCAAGCGCGAAGGCCACCATGAAGGCGCTGAGGAAAGCGCGTGCGGCCTGGGAATTCTCAACAAACATGTCTGAAGTCGGGAGCGCTGTCGCCGGCCCGGTCACACTGAACAATGGGCGCGAAGTATAGGGCGGGGGGTCTGGACGACCCGGAAGACGATGCAGCAGACGCCGCGACCGAAGCGCCCGTCGAGCGCCGCGAGGCCGAGGTCGACGCGTCGGCCCATGGCGAGCGGCTGGATCGCTGGTTGACCGGCCTGGCCCCGGAGTTCTCGCGCAGCCACCTGCAATCGCTGATCGAGCGTGGCTGCGTGACGCTGGACGGCCGCGTGCAGGCCAAGGCGGCGCTGAAGCTGCGCGCCGGCCAGCGCGTGGCTGTGGCGCTGCAGCCCACCGACGAGAGCCGCGCGTTCCGCGCCGAGTCCATGGCGCTGGTGCTGGCCTATGAGGATGAGCACCTGCTGGTCGTCAACAAGCCGGCCGGTCTGGTGGTGCATCCGGCGGCGGGCAATTGGTCGGGCACGCTGATGAACGGCCTGCTGGCCCACCATGGCGCCGCCGCGGCGCTGCCGCGCGCCGGCATCGTGCACCGGCTGGACAAGGACACCAGCGGCCTGATGGTGGTGGGCAAGACGCTGGAGGCCGTGACGGCGCTGACGCGCATGATCGCGGCACGCGAGGTGCACCGCGAGTACCTGGCCCTGGCCCATGGCCGCATCGACACCGCCTTCGTCGTCGAGCAGCCGCTGCGCCGCGACCCCGTGTCGCGCGTGAAGATGGCCGTTGCGCCGGCGGGGCTGGGCAAGCCGGCGCGTACCGACATCCACCCGCTTGGCGTGGCCGACGTGCAGGGCCGCCCCGTCAGTGCGGTGCGCTGCGTGCTGCACACCGGCCGCACCCATCAGATCCGGGTTCACATGGCGCACAGCGGCCATCCGCTGGTGGCCGACGCGCTGTACGGCGGCGCTGCGGCGCTGGGCCTGGCGCGCCAGGCCTTGCACGCCGCGCGGCTGTCCTTCACCCACCCCATGTCTGGCCAGGGGCTGGCCATCGACGCGCCGCTGCCCGCCGACATGGCCACCGCCTGGGCGCAGCTGGGCGCCGCGGAGTGGTCGCGCTGACATGGCTACAATGCGCGCAGTTTGACGGGCCTGAGCGCCGTGCCCCCAGCGTCAAGAGATGCGGGCGCTGCCGCCCACGCGGGATCGCAGTCCAACCCGGATGCCGTCAATCAAGCTGCTGGCGCTGCCGGCCCAATGAAGGCCAGGACTGCGCCCTGATGCAAGACCTGCCCCAGCTGTCCGATGTGCGCGATGCAGCGCCCAGCCCCGGGGCTCAAGCCAGAGCTCTCCCCATTGAGGGTGCGAAGTTGAGTTCATGAACACCCAGGATGCCAAGCGCGTCCTCGAAACCGCGCTGATCTGTGCCACGCAGCCGCTGACGTTGCGCGAGATGCGCAGCCTGTTCGCCGACGAACTCGGCGTGGACAGTCTGCGCAGCCTGCTCGACGAGCTGAGCCGCGACTGGGAGCACAAGGGCGTGGAACTGGTGGCGCTGGCCTCGGGCTGGCGCTTCCAGAGTCGCCCCGAGATGCGCGAATACCTGGACCGGCTGCATCCCGAGAAGCCGCCACGCTATTCGCGGGCGGTGATGGAGACTCTGGCCATCATTGCCTACCGGCAACCGGTCACGCGCGGCGACATCGAGGACATCCGTGGCGTCGTGGTGGCCAGCCAGATCATCAAGCAGCTGGAAGACCGCGGCTGGATCGAGATCATCGGCCACCGCGAGACTCCCGGTCGGCCGGCGCTGTATGCGACGACCAAGGCCTTCCTCGATGACCTGGGCCTGGCCAGCCTGGAACAGCTGCCCGCGCTGGACGTTGGCGGCGAGCCACCCGCCTTCGAGGCGCTGCAAGGCCAGTTGCTGGAGCCGGCAGCGCCCGAGCCAGCCGATGAGCCGGCGGGCTCGTCCAGCCTCTTCGGTGCCGACGGCACCCCCGCCACCCCCGAACCCGCCCCTGTCGATTCCCCCGACGCCCCTCATCCTCAGCCTGAATCCGCATGAACGACGCCGCCGACCAAGACCAGCCCGTGGCTCCCGCCGCTGACACCGAGACGCCTGCGCCCAAGCGCCGTCGCTCGACCGCCAAGACGGCGGCCGAGGCTGCGCCCGCTGCCGAGCCCGCCGCCGAGGCCGCCGCGCCCGTGAAGCGGGCACGCCGCACGGCGGCCAAGGCCGTGATCGAAGAGGCCGCGCCGGCGGCTGCCGAGGCAGCGCCGGCTGAGCCCGCACCGGCGCGCAAGCGGGCGACACGCAAGTCCGCGGCAGCGGCGGACGCCGCCGAGGCAGCACCAGCAGTCGCCGCTGAAGACGCCGCGCCGGCCCAGGCGCCGCTGCCCACGCCGGCGGACGCCGCAGTTGCGGCCGCGCAGCCGGGCTCCGAGGCGCACGGCGACGGCGAGGAGGACGACGACGGCGAGAGAGGCGAGAGCGGCGGGCGTGGCCGCAACCGCCGGCGCAACCGCAAAGACCGCGCCGAGCGCCCGCAGGAGCAGGCCGCGACGCTCGCCGGGCCTGCAGGCCCGGCGCTGGCGCCGGAGCTGGTCGAGGCGGTCGGTGCGCGTTTCGCGGATGTGTTGTCGGGCCATCTGGATGCCGAGTCCGAGGGGCCGGTCACCGAGCTGCCGACGCTGCGCCCCGAGCCTGAAGAGGACGCCGAGGCGCCCGACGGCGAAGGCAAGCGCGTGCTGGCGCCGGATGCCGACGCGCCCAAGCTGCAGAAGGTGCTGGCCCAGTCCGGTATCGGCTCGCGGCGCGATATCGAGACCTGGATTGCCGAAGGCAAGATCGAGGTCAACGGCGAGGTGGCCCATGTGGGCCAGCGCATCTCCTTCGGCGATCGCGTGCGGGTCAACGGCAAGGACGTGCGCGTGCGCATCTCGCCGCCCACCCCGCGCATCTTGGCCTATCACAAGCCCACCGGTGAGGTGTGCACCTTCAACGACCCCGAGGGGCGCCCCACGGTGTTCCGCTCGCTGCCGCGCGTGCAGGGCCAGAAGTGGCAGTCCGTGGGCCGGCTGGACATCAACACCGAAGGCCTGCTGCTGTTCACGAACTCCGGCGAGCTGGCCAACCAGTTGATGCACCCGCGTTTCGGCGTCGAGCGCGAGTACGCGGCCCGCGTGCTGGGCTCGCTGAGCGACGAGCAGCGCGCGCGGCTGCTGGCGGGTGTCAACGTCGACGGCCAGACCGCGTCGTTCAAGAGCATTGAGGACGGCGGCGGCGAGGGCGCCAATCGCTGGTACCGCGTCGTCATCACCGAAGGGCGCAACCGCGAGGTGCGCAAGCTGTTCGAGGCCGTGGGCCTGGTGGTGAGCCGGCTGATCCGCATCCGCTACGGCACCGTGGTGCTGCCGCGTGGCCTCAAGCGTGGTGTGTGGGTGGAACTGGGCGATGACGACGTGCGCGTCATCCGCCGCCTGGCCGGCCATGGCTCGCACAACGGCCAGGCGCAGCAGCAACAAGCCCCGCAGGCGCTGGGCAAGAAGGACCGTCACAAGCGCCGCTCCGACGACCGCCACAGCGGCGTCGGCCCGCGTCCGAGCCGCCCGCCCGAGCCGCAGCAGCCACGCATGCAGCGGGAGGAGCGCGCGTCGCGCCGGGATGACGACGAAGAGGACGACGACTTCATCCCCCACCACGTCAACCCGCTGGAGCAGACCTTCGACCGTCGCTTCGTGACCGGTGGCAAGCGTGGCATTCCGCAGGGCTTCGGTGCCGGCGGCAGCCAGCAGCAGCACAGGCCCGGCAAGGGCGGCAACAAGGGCAGCGGCCCGCGCGAGCCCGATCCCATGCAGACCTCGGTGGGCTACATCGGCGTCGACGCCTATCTGCGTCGTGGCGGCGGCGGCCGCGGCGGCAAGAAGGGCGGCGGCTTCGGCGGCCGGCATCGCTGAGCCGGATCCTAGGGTCATCCCTGACGGCTACAATCTTGGGCTTTGTCCAATACGTCCATCCAGGAGAAAACCATGGCGATCGAACGCACCCTGTCCATCATCAAGCCCGATGCCGTGGCGAAGAACGTCATCGGCCAGATCTACGCCCGCTTTGAAGGCGCTGGCCTGAAGATCGTCGCCGCCAAGATGGTGCACCTGTCGCGTGGCGAGGCCGAGCAGTTCTACGCTGTGCACAAGGCTCGCCCGTTCTTCAACGACCTGGTGAACTTCATGATCTCCGGCCCCGTGATGATCCAGGTGCTGGAGGGCGAGAACGCCATTCTGAAGAACCGTGAGCTGATGGGCGCCACCGACCCCAAGAAGGCCGAGAAGGGCACCATCCGTGCCGACTTCGCCGACAGCATCGACGCCAACGCCGTGCACGGCTCCGACGCGCCCGAGACGGCGGCCGCCGAGGTGGCGTTCTTCTTCCCTGGCATGAACGTCTACGCCGGCAGGTAATCCCCCACCCTACCGGCTTCGCCGGCCCCTCAGAGGGTGGCTGTCCGCGGCCTGGCGAAGCCAGCGGCGCGGCAGTCGCCGGGTGAACAGCCGGTGTCAGGAGAGTTGCAATGGACGCGGTCAACCTGCTCGGATTCGATCTCCCAGGCTTGGCCGCGTTTTGCGAGCAGCTGGGCGAGAAGAAGTTCCGTGCGACCCAGCTGTTCCGCTGGATCCACCAAAAGGGCGCGTCGGACTTCGCGCAGATGTCCGACCTCGCCAAGTCGCTGCGCGAGAAGCTGGCCGGCCGTGCCGTGGTGCGCGGGCTGGAGGTCATCTCGGAACATGTCTCGACCGACGGCACCATCAAGTGGCTGTTCGATGTCGGTGGCGGCAATGCCGTCGAGGCGGTGTTCATCCCCGAGGACGACCGTGGCACGCTGTGCGTGTCCAGCCAGGCCGGCTGTGCGGTCGGCTGCCGCTTCTGCTCGACCGGCCATCAGGGCTTCAGCCGCAACCTGACGACGGCCGAGATCACGGCTCAGCTGTGGTTCGCCGAGCACAACCTGCGCAAGCGCCAGAACACCGACGAGCGGGTGATCTCGAACGTCGTGATGATGGGCATGGGCGAGCCGCTGCAGAACTACGACCAGCTGGTGCCCGCGCTGCGCACCATGCTGGACGACCACGGCTATGGCCTGAGCCGCCGTCGCGTGACGGTCTCCACCTCCGGCGTCGTGCCCATGATCGACCGGCTGCGCGAGGACTGCCCCGTGGCGCTGGCCGTCAGCCTGCATGCGCCGACCGACCCGCTGCGCGACCAACTGGTGCCGCTGAACAGGAAGTACCCCATCGCCGAGCTGCTCGATGCGTGCAACCGCTACCTGGAGCAGGCACCGCGGGACTTCATCACCTTCGAGTACTGCATGCTGCAGGAGGTGAACGACAGCCCCGAGCAGGCGCGCGAGCTGGTGCGGCTCGTCAAGAACCGCATCAGCTGCAAGCTCAACCTCATTCCCTTCAATCCCTTCCCGGCCTCGGGCCTGACGCGCAGCACCAACGCCCGCGTGCAGGCCTTTGCCGAGGTGCTGATCCAGGCGGGCATCGTCACCACCGTGCGCAAGACGCGCGGCGACGACATCGACGCCGCCTGCGGCCAGCTCGCCGGCGAGGTTCAGGACCGCACCCGCGCGCATATCCGCATGGTCAGGGCGCCGGTCACGGTGGCCAAATCCACCTGACGCCTTCGTGTACCGACCCGAGGATTTGATGAAGCGACTGCTGACCGTCCTGGCCTCCGTCCTGCTTGCCGCCTGCGCGAGCACCGGCAATGCGCCTTCCGCCGACCGCGAGATCAAGACCGACTCCGACCAGACCGACGCCGACCGGCGTGCGGCGATCCGGCTGGAGCTGGCGCAAGGCTATTTCTCGCGCGGCCAGTTCCCGACGGCGCTGGACGAGCTCAAGCTCGCGCTGCAGGTCAAGCCCGACATGCGCGAGGCTGTCAATCTGCGCGGCCTGATCTATGCCGCCATGGGCGAGCAGGCGCTGGCCGAGGAGACCTTCCGCCGCGCGCTGGCCATCTATCCGAACGACGCCGACATCCTGCACAACTACGGCTGGTTCGCCTGCCAGCAGCAGCGCTGGCAGACCGCCGATTCACTCTTCGATCAGGCCCTGGCCCAGCCCACCTACCGCGCGCCGGCGCGCACGCTGCTGGCCAAGGGCGTCTGCGAGGCCCGCTCGGGTCGCCTGCTGGTGGCCGAGAAAACTCTGTTGCGCGCCTTCGAGCTGGACCCGGGCAACCCGGCGGTGGCGGTCAATCTCGCAGAGGTCTTGCTCCGCAATAACGAGCTGGAGCGTGCCCGCTTCTACGCCAAGCGGGTCAACGACCAGCCCGAGCAGGCCAATGCACAGAGCCTGTGGCTGCTGCTGCGCATCGAGCGCAAGCTGGGCAACACCGCGGCCGTGGATGACCTGGCGCTGCAGTTGCGCCGCAAATACCCGCAGGCGCCCGAGACGCAGGCCCTGGACGCCGGCCGCTACGAATGACCGCCCCGAGCGGCGAACGACAAGAACCAGACGCATGGAACCGATCTCCGAGGGATCCGCCCGCCAGCAGCCTGCCACCGCAGGTGCCTGGCTCAAGAGCGTGCGCCAGCAGCGCGGCCTGCACATCGCAGCCCTGGCGGTCACGCTCAAGGTGCCGCAGGCCAAGCTGGAGGCCCTGGAGGCCGACCGTTTCGACGAGCTGCCCGACGCCACCTTTGCCCGCGCGCTGGCCACGGCCATGTGCCGCGTGCTGAAGGTCGACCCGGCCCCGGTGCTGGCGCTGCTGCCGCGCACGCAGGCACAGGACTTCGACGTCCACCCCGGCCTGAACCAGCCCTTCCGTGAGCGCGGCGGTGCGGTCGACGGCGGCTGGCTGGCGCTGGCCGCACGGCCCGTGGTGTGGGGGCCGGCGCTGCTGCTGCTGGCCGCGGCCGCGATCTACTGGCTGCCCAGCGGCTGGCTGCCCGAGCGCCGTGAGCCGCCGCCGGCGGCAGCGACGCCGGTGGCCCTGTTCCCGCCAGCTGCGAGCGGTGCCGTCGCCGCGGCCAGCGCGCCGGTCGCCGAGTTCGTCGCGGCACCGGCGGCGGTGCCGGCATCCGAGTCGGTGGCTTCGGCGCCCGTGCTGGCGCCGGCTCTCCCACCCGTGGGCAAGGCGAGCGCGCCGCTGCCGGCGCTCGCATCGGCGCCTATCGCGGCGCCGCCGGCGGGCCAGGCCTTGCGCATCACGGCCACCGCGGACACCTGGGTCGAGGTGGTCGATGCCCAGGGTCAGACGCTGCTTTCGCGGCTGCTGCGCGAGGGCGAGCAGCAGCAGCTGGCCGGCACGGCGCCGTACAAGCTGCGCATTGGCAACGTCGCCGGCACACGCGTCGAATGGCGCGGCGCGGCGGTGGACCTGGCCGGCCGATCCAAGGACAACGTCGCCCGTCTGGAGTTGAATTGATGAGCGCCTCCCCCATCCCCGAGGCGGCGCCCGCGCCGCGCAAGAGCCGGCAGGCCCGCGTGACCTGGGGCAGCCGTGTCGTGACCATAGGCGGCGACGCGCCGGTGCGCGTGCAGTCCATGACCAACACCGACACGGTCGATGCGGTCGGCACCGCCATCCAGGTCAAGGAGCTGGCCGTCGCCGGCTCGGAACTGGTACGCATCACCGTCAACACACCCGAGGCTGCCGAGGCCGTGCCCTACATCCGCGAGCAGCTGGACCGCATGGGCATCGATGTGCCGCTGGTGGGTGACTTCCACTACAACGGCCACCGCTTGCTGACCGAGTATCCGGCCATGGCGCAGGCACTGTCCAAGTACCGCATCAATCCCGGCAATGTGGGCAAGGGCGAGAAGAAGGACAAGCAGTTCGCGCAGATGATTGAGGCGGCGATGAAGTACGACAAGGTCGTGCGCATCGGCGTCAACTGGGGCAGCCTGGACCAGGAACTGCTTGCGCAGTTCATGGACGAGAACGCGCGGCGCGCCGTTCCCTGGGATGCCAAGCCGGTCATGTACCAGGCGTTGGTCGAGTCCGCACTGACCTCGGCCGCCTATGCCCGCGAGCTGGGCTTCAACCCCGACAACATCATCATCAGCTGCAAGGTCAGCGGCGTGCAGGATCTGATCTCGGTCTACCGCGAGCTGGCCCGGCGCTGCGACTATGCGCTGCACCTGGGCCTGACCGAGGCCGGCATGGGCACCAAGGGCACGGTGGCTTCCTCTGTCGCCTTGGGCATCCTCGCGCAAGAGGGCATTGGTGACACCATCCGCGTGAGCCTGACGCCCCAGCCCGGCGAGGCGCGCACGCAGGAGGTGGTGGTGGCGCTGGAGATCCTGCAGGCGCTGGGCCTGCGGCACTTCAATCCCAGCGTGACTGCCTGCCCCGGCTGCGGCCGCACGACCAGCACCACCTTCCAGGAACTGGCCAAGCAGATCGACGACTTCCTGCGCCTGCAGATGCCGGTGTGGCGCAACAAATACCCCGGCGTCGAGGAGCTGAAGGTGGCCGTCATGGGCTGCATCGTCAACGGTCCCGGCGAGAGCAAGCATGCCGACATCGGCATCAGCCTGCCCGGCACCGGCGAGGCGCCGGCCGCGCCCGTCTTCATCGACGGCGAGAAGGCCTTGACGCTGCGCGGCGACAACATCGCGCAGGAGTTCCACGCACTGGTCGAGAACTACATTGAGAAGCGCTTCGGCGCGTCCGCCTGAATGACCGAGAAGAAGATGCAGCCCTTGCAGGCCGTCAAGGGCATGAACGACATCCTGCCGCCGGAATCGGCGCGCTGGGAATGGCTGGAGACCAAGATGCGCGGCGTGCTGGCGCGCTACGGCTACCAGAACGTGCGCGTGCCCATCGTCGAGCCCACCGCGCTGTTCGTGCGCGGCATCGGCGAGGTCACCGACATCGTCGAGAAGGAGATGTACGCCTTCGAGGACCGCGCCGACAAGCACGGCCAGGCCGAGCATCTGGCGCTGCGCCCCGAGGGCACGGCCGGCGTCGTGCGCGCCATGATCGAGCACAGCTATCTGCGCGATTCGCCCCGCCGGCTGTACTACATCGGCCCGATGTTCCGCCGCGAGAAGCCGCAGAAAGGTCGCTACCGCCAGTTCCACCAGATGGGCATCGAAGCCCTGGGCTTTGCCGGTCCGGACGTGGACGCCGAGGTCATCCTGCTTGCCCGCACGCTGTGGCGTGAGCTGGGCCTGAAGGAGGGCGAGGACGTCACGCTGGAGATCAACTGCCTGGGCCAGCCGGACGAGCGCCGCGCCCACCGCGAGGCGCTGATCGCCCATCTGGAGCAGCACCGCGACGTGCTGGACGACGAGGCCAAGTCCCGCATGTACAGCAACCCGCTGCGCGTGCTGGACACCAAGAACCCCGCCATGCAAGCCATGGCAGAGGCGGCGCCCAAGCTGCTGGATTTCCTTGGTGAGGCGTCGCTGGCCCACTTCAACGGCGTGCGTGCGCTGCTCGACGCGGTAGGCCTGGCCTATCGCATCAACCCCCGCCTGGTGCGCGGGCTGGACTACTACAACCTCACCGTCTTCGAGTGGGTGACGACCAAGCTCGGTGCGCAAGGTACGGTCTGCGCCGGTGGCCGCTATGACGGCCTCATCGAGCAGCTGGGTGGCAAGGCCGCACCGGCCGTGGGCTTCGGGATGGGCCTGGAGCGGCTGCTGCTGCTGCTGGAGACGCTGGGCCTGCAGGCGCCGGCCGCCGCGCCCGACGCCTACGCCGTGGTGCCTGACCCTGCCGAGCTGCCGCGCATCCTGCCCACGCTGGAGGCGCTGCGCGCGGCCGGCGTCAGCGTGCAGATGCACGCCGGCGGCGGTTCGTTCAAGTCGCAATTCAAGAAGGCCGACGCCTCCGGCGCCCGCTACGCGCTGGTGTTCGGCGGCGACGAACTCGCCCGCGGTGAGGTGGCCGTCAAGCCGCTGCGCGATGGTGGCGAACAAACCCTGCGCACCCTCGCCGAGGTGGCCTCCTGGGCTGCCGAACTGCGCACCGCATAATCCCGGGCCTCGCCCCGCATCGCTGTCTTTTCCCCATGGCATCCCATCTCGACCTCGAAGAACAAGAACAACTCGACCAGCTCAAGGCCTTCTGGAAGCGCTGGGGCAACCTGATCACCTGGGCGATCACCGCTGCGCTGGCCGCCTTCGCGGCCTGGCAGGGCTGGAACTGGTACGAGCGCGACCAGGCCGCCAAGGCCGGTGCGATGTACGCCGAGTTTGAGCGCGCGCTCAACGCGCAGGATGCCGACAAGGCGGCCGCGGCGGCCGGCGACCTCAAGACCCGCTTCGGCAGCACTGGCTATGCCGCCCAGGCGCTGCTGCAGGCCGCCAAGCTGCAACTGGACAAGGGCAAGGCCGACGAGGCCAGGCAAAGCCTGGCCTGGGTCGCCGAGCACGGTTCCCAGCCTGCGTACCGCGACATCGCGCGGCTGCGGCTCGCGGGCCTGCAACTGGACGCCAAGGCCTACGACGAGGCCGGCAAGACGCTGGACGCCATCCAGTCCAAGGACTTCGAGGCCTTGGTGGCCGACCGCCGCGGCGATGCGCTGCTGCTGCAGGGCAAACGCGACGAGGCCAAGGCCCAGTACCAGAAGGCGCTGGCCGGCCTGCCCAAGGAGCAGGACTACCGCCGCATCGTCGAGGCCAAGCTCGCGACGCTGGGCGTGCCCGCCGTCGTCGAGGTTGCCGGAGCCGTGCAATGAAGCGCCTCGCCTCGCTCACGCTGATCACGCTGGCCGCGGCATCGCTGTCAGGCTGCTCGACGATCAGCAACACCTGGAATCGCTGGTTTGGCGATGCCAAGAACCAGCCGGCCAAGCTGGAGGTGCTGTCCGGCCCGGCCAGCGGCCGCGTTGTCTGGAGCGCCAAGGGCGACGACATCGTCTTCCCGCTGAGCATCGCGACGCCGGGCGACCGCTTTGTCGTCGCCAGCAGCGATGGCAGCGTGCGCGCGCTGGCCGCGGCCGACGGGCGCGAGCTGTGGCGCGGCAATGCCGGCGCCAAGCTGGCTGCCGGCGTGGGCAGCGACGGCCGCTTTGCCGCTGTGGTCAACCGCGACAACGAACTGGTCGTGCTGGACGCCGGTCGCGTCACATGGAAGAAGGCCTTGCCCACGCCCGTCATCACCGCGCCGCTGGTGGCCGGTGAGCGCGTTTTTGTGCTGACGCTGGATCGCCAGGTCATCGCCTTCGATGCGCTGGACGGCCGCAAGCTCTGGGAGCTGCGCCGCCCCGGCGATCCGCTGACGCTGGCCAAGGCCGGCGTGTTGCTGCCCTACAAGGACACGCTGGTGGTGGGCCAGGGGCCCCGGCTGGCGGGCCTGGATCCGCTGCGCGGCCAGCTGCGCTGGGAGGCCAGTGTGGCCACGCCGCGCGGCACCAACGAGGTCGAGCGCCTGGCCGATCTGGTCGGCCCCGCCGCCCGGCAGGGTGACGTGATCTGCGCACGCGCCTTCCAGTCCGCCGTCGGCTGCGTGAATGCCGAGCGTGGCAGCGCGCTGTGGAGTCGCACGGTGGGCGGCACCAACGGCATCGGTGCCGACGACCAGGTGGTCGTCGCCGGCGATGCGTCGGACCGCCTGTCGGCCTGGAAGCTGGCCAACGGCGACCTGGCCTGGTCTGCCGACCAATTCCAGCTGCGCAAGTTGTCGGTGCCGCAGCTGTCGGCCAAGCAGGTGCTGGTGGGCGACTATGAGGGCCTGGTCCACCTGATCGACCGCGACACGGGCAAGACCCGCTCGCGCATCGCCACCGACGGCTCCGCCGTGGTTGCCAGCGCGTTGCTGGGTGACACCGTGCTGTTTGCCACCCGGAGTGGCGGCCTGTTCGCCATCAAGGCCGAATGAAACCTGTCATTGCCCTGGTCGGCCGCCCCAACGTGGGCAAGTCGACGCTGTTCAACCGCCTGACCAAGTCGCGCGACGCCATCGTGGCCGACTACGCCGGCCTGACGCGCGACCGCCACTATGGTGACGGCCGCCTGGGCGACCGCGAGTTCATCGTCATCGACACCGGCGGCTTCGAGCCTGACAGCTCGACGGGCATCGTCAAGGAAATGGCCAAGCAGACCAAGCAGGCCGTCGCCGAGGCCGATGCGGTCATCTTCGTCGTCGACATCCGGCTGGGCCTGTCCGCGCACGACAGCGACATCGCCCGCTATCTGCGCAGCGTCAACAAGCGTGTGCACCTGGCCGTCAACAAGGCCGAGGGCATGGTGGACTCGCCGCTGCTGGCCGAATTCCACGAACTGGGCATGGGCGAGCCGCATCCCATCTCGGCGGCGCACGGCCAGGGCATCCGCAGTCTGCTGGAGACGGTGCTGGAGCCTTTCGACGCGACCGAGCGCAGCGAGCAGGCCGAAGACCGCGACGTCATCCGCCTGGCCGTGGCGGGCCGCCCCAACGTCGGCAAGAGCACGCTGATCAACACTTGGCTGGGCGAGGAGCGGCTGGTCGCCTTCGACATGCCGGGCACCACGCGCGACGCCATCGCGGTGGACTTCGAGCGCAACGGCCAGAAGTTCAAGCTCATCGACACCGCGGGCTTGCGCCGCAAAGGCAGGGTGTTCGAAGCCATCGAGAAGTTCTCGGTCGTCAAGACGCTGCAGGCCATTGCCGACGCCCATGTCGTGCTGCTGCTGCTGGACGCGACACAGGGCGTGACGGACCAGGATGCGCACATCGCTGGCTACATCCTGGACAGCGGTCGCGCGGTGGTGGTGGCGGTCAACAAATGGGATGCCGTCGATAGCTACCAGCGCGAGACGCTGAAGCGCCAGATCGAACAGCGTCTGGCCTTCCTTAAGTTCGCGCCGGTGCACCAGATCTCGGCGCTCAAACGCCAGGGCCTGTCCGCACTGTGGAACGCGATGGCCGATGCCTACGCCTCGGCACACCGCAAGATGACCACGCCGGTGCTCACGCGCCTCATCCGCGAGGCGGTGGAGCACCAGCAGCCCAAGCGCTCGGGCTTGTCGCGCCCCAAGCTGCGCTACGCCCACCAGGGCGGCCAGAACCCGCCCATCGTCGTCATCCACGGCAACGCGCTGGAAGGCGTGACCGAGGTCTACAAGCGCTACCTGGAAGGCCGCATCCGCGCCCACTACAAGCTGGTCGGCACGCCGCTGAAGATAGAGCTGCGTTCCTCGAAGAATCCCTTCGACGAAAAGACCTAGGGTGACATCCGAAGGGACAAAGGCACTGTGTTAAGGTCTTACCCGTAGTCCCCCCACCGATAACTCGGAGCATACCGATGAGCAATAAAGGCCAACTTTTGCAGGATCCTTTTTTGAACCTGCTGCGCAAAGAGCACGTGCCGGTTTCGATCTACCTGGTCAACGGCATCAAGCTGCAAGGCCATATCGAGTCGTTTGACCAGTACGTCGTGCTGCTTCGCAACACCGTGACCCAGATGGTCTACAAACACGCGATCTCCACCGTCGTGCCGAGCCGCGCGGTCAACTTCCACGCCGGCGACAACACCGCCCACGCCTGACCTTCCCCTCCTTGTCCGCCTCCTCTTCACCGTCCGCGACGCCGCCCTCCGAGGCGGCGCGCGCCATTCTTGTCGGCGTCGATTTCGGACGGCATGCCGCCAAGCAAGGCTTTGACGAAAGCCTGGATGAGCTGGCCTTGCTGGCCGAGTCGGCCGGCGACACGCCGGTCGCCAAGGTCATCGCTCGCCGTCAGGCGCCCGACGCGGCGCTGTTCGTCGGCTCCGGCAAGGCCGACGAGATCAAGCTGCTGGTGCAGGCCCACCAAGCCCACACGGTGCTTTTCGATCAGGCCATCTCGCCGGCCCAGCAGCGCAACCTTGAAAAGGTGCTGGGGGTGCCGGTGGCCGACCGCACGGCCCTCATCCTGGAAATCTTCGCGCAACGCGCGCAAAGCCACGAGGGCAAGCTGCAGGTGGAACTGGCCCGGCTGCAATACCTGGCCACGCGGCTGGTGCGGCGCTGGAGCCACCTGGAGCGGCAAAGCGGCGGCATCGGCATGCGCGGCGGCCCCGGCGAGGCGCAGATCGAGCTGGACCGTCGCATGATCGACGACCGCATCAAGAAGACCAAGGAGCGTCTCAAGCAGGTGCAGCGCCAGCGCAGCACCCAGCGCCGCTCGCGCTCGCGCAATGGCGTGTTCAAGGTCTCGCTGGTCGGCTACACCAATGCCGGCAAGAGCACGCTGTTCAATGCGCTGACCAAGGCGCGTGCCTATGCGGCCAATCAGCTGTTCGCGACGCTGGACACCACCACGCGCTCGCTCTACCTGGAGCAGGCCGGGGCCAGCGTCTCGTTGTCCGACACGGTCGGCTTCATCCGCGACCTGCCGCACAAGCTGGTCGAGGCCTTCCGCGCGACGCTGCAGGAGGCGGCCGACGCCGACCTGCTGCTGCATGTGGTGGACGCGGCCAGCCCCGTGCTGGACGAGCAGATGGCCGAGGTTGAGCGGGTGCTGGCGGAGATCGGCGCCGGCGACGTACCGCAGGTGCTGGTCTACAACAAGCAGGACCTGTTGGATGAAGACCAGCGCCCACGTGAGATCGTCGACGCGATGCTGCGCCCGAACGGCAGCACGCAACCCACGCCACGCGTTTTCGTCAGTGCCATCGATGGCAGCGGCCTGGCCGAGTTACGCCGCCTGATTGCGGCGGCCATGCAGGCCCAGCCATTGAATGCCGGCGGGCGGGACCCACGTTTCGACGTCCACCCGTCGGACCTCGAAGAACCTTTTTCCTCGAACCTTACCCAGGCATGAGCAGCACTTCCCACACCCGCCCTTGGGCGCAGCGCCTGATGACCCCAGTGGCGCGGGCCGCGGGCCGCCTGCTGAACAGCGGCCGCAACGACGGCCCGCCCGACCTCGACGAGCTGTGGCGGGATTTCAACCGCAAGCTCTCGGGCCTGTTCGGCGGCCGCCCCGGCGGCCCTGCCGGCAACGGCGGCAGCGCCGGTGGTGGCGCGCCCGACATGAAGGGGGCCGGCATTGGCGTCGGGCTGATCGCCGGCGTCGTCGCCGTGGGCTGGTTGGCCAGCGGCTTCTTCATCGTGCAGGAAGGCCAACAGGGCGTCATCACGTCCTTCGGCAAGTACAGCAAGACGGTGGAGGCCGGCTTCCAGTGGCGCCTACCGTATCCGTTTCAGGCGCACGAGGTGGTTTCGGTCACGCAGCTGCAACAGGTCGAGGTGGGCCGCAACTCGATCGTGCCTGCCACCGGGCTGCGCGACTCTTCGATGCTGACGCAGGACGAGAACATCGTGGACATCCGCTTCACGGTGCAGTTCACGATCAAGGACGCGCGCGACTTCCTGTACGAGAACCGCGAGCCGCGCGAGGCGGTCACGCTGGCGGCCGAGTCGGCGGTGCGCGAGATCGTCGGCAAGAGCAAGATGGACTCGGTGCTCTATGAGCAGCGCGACGCCATCGCGGCCGACCTGGTCAAGTCCATCCAGGCCCAACTGGACCGTCTCAAGGCCGGCATTCAGATCAAGAACGTCAACGTGCAGAGCGTGCAGGCACCCGAGCAGGTGCAGGCAGCGTTCGACGACGCCTTCAAGGCCGGCCAGAACCGCGAGCAGATCAAAAATGAGGCCGAGGCCTATGCCAACGAGGTGATCCCGCGCGCACAGGGTGAGGCCGCCAAGCTGCGCGAGCAGGCCGAGGGCTACAAGGCGCGCGTCATCGCCGCCGCCGAGGGTGATGCGCAGCGCTTCAAGAGCGTGCTGGCCGAATACCAGAAGGCGCCGCAGGTCACGCGCGACCGCCTCTACATCGACGCGATGCAGCAGGTGTACAGCAACGTCACCAAGGTCATGGTGGAGAGCAAGAGCGGCTCCAACATGCTTTACCTGCCGCTGGACAAGCTGCTGCAGCAGGGGGGCGGTAGCGGCACCGTGACGGTGTCCCCGCCCCAGCCCAGTGCGCTGCTGCCGGATGCGCAGACGCTGCCCAATCCCAATGATCTGCGCAGCCGCGACAACCAGCGCAGCCGTGACGGCCGCTGATCGAGGACACAAGCCATGAACCGTATTGCCGCCATCGTTGCCGGCGCCCTGGTCGCGCTGATGCTGCTGTCGTCCACGCTCTTCATCGTTGACCAGCGCCAGTTTGCCGCCGTCTACGCGCTGGGTGAGATCAAGGAAGTCATCACCGAGCCGGGCCTGAAGTTCAAGCTGCCTCCACCGCTGCAGAACGTCGTCATGCTGGACCGGCGCGTGCAGACGCTGGACAGCCCCGAGTCCCGTCCCATCTTCACGGCCGAAAAGAAGAGCCTGGTCATCGACTGGCTCATCAAATGGCGCATCGTCGAGCCGCGCCAGTTCATCCGCAACAGCGGCGCCGACCTGCGCAACGTCGAGAATCGGCTGGCACCGGTCGTGCAGGCGGCGTTCAACGAGGAGGTCACCAAGCGCACCGTCATCGGCGTGCTGGCCACCGAGCGCGAGAAGGTCATGCAGGACGTGCGTGCGCGTCTGGCCGACGAGGCCAAGCAGTTCGGTATCGAGGTCGTGGACGTGCGCATCAAGCGGGTGGATTTCTCCTCCAACATCACCGAGTCGGTCTATCGCCGCATGGAGTCCGAGCGCAAGCGCGTCGCCAACGAGGCACGCTCTACGGGCGCCGCCGAGGGCGAGAAGATCCGCGCCGACGCGGATCGGCAGCGCGAGATCATCGTCGCCGAGGCCTATCGGGATGCGCAGAAGATCAAGGGCGAGGGCGATGCCAAGGCGTCCGCGCTGTATGCCGAGGCCTTCGGCCGCGACCCGCAGTTCGCGCAGTTCTACCGCTCGCTGGAGGCCTATCGCGCAAGCTTCCGCAACAAGAGCGACGTGATGGTGGTAGACCCCAGCAGCGACTTCTTCAAGGCCATGCGCGGTGCAGGCGCGGCACCAGCCCATAAATGACCGAGCTGCTGACGGCGCTCGCGCTGGTGCTGGTGCTGGAGGGGCTGATGCCCTTCATCAGCCCGGGCCGCTGGCGCGAGGCCTTCAGCCGCATCCTCTCGATGAGCGACGGACAGATCCGTTTCGTTGGCCTGGCCAGCATCGTGCTCGGGCTGCTCGGACTGCTCTGGTTGCGTTGATCCGAAGTCGCGTGCCGCGAAGGGCGCCGGTACAATGCCGTTTTTAACCGCCTAGCCTGCGCCCATGTCCTCTGCTTGGCTGCTGCCCGAGCACATCGCCGATGTCCTGCCCTCGCAGGCACGCCGCATCGAAGAGCTGCGTAGAGATCTGCTCGACATGGCCCGCAGCTATGGCTGCGAGCTCGTCATCCCGCCGCTGCTGGAGCATCTGGACTCGCTGCTGTCCGGCACTGGGGCGGGCTCCGAGATCAAGCTGTTCAAGCTGGTCGACCAACTGTCGGGCCGCAGCCTGGGCCTGCGCGCCGACACCACGCCACAGGTCGCTCGCATCGACGCCCATCTGCTGAACCGCCGCGGCGTGACGCGGCTGTGCTACTGCGGCCCTGTCGTGCACACGCGCCCCGATGGTCTGAACACCAGCCGCGAGCCGCTGCAGTTCGGCGTCGAGATCTACGGGCATGCCGGCCTGGAGGCCGACCTGGAGGTGCAAGACCTGGCGCTGGATGCTTTGCGCCGCGCGGGCCTGGCCGAGGTGATGCTTGACCTGGGTGATGCCCGGTTGCTGCAGGGCGTGCTCGACGGGGTCGGCTTGTCCGCTGATGCGCTGGCAGCCCTGACGGCGGCGCTGGCTGCCAAGGACATGGCCACGCTGGCCCACCTGACCGCCGATCTGCCCGCCGGCACCCGCGACGCCTTGCTGGTGCTGCCCAGCCTCTACGGCGGCCGCGAGGTGCTCGCCGAGGCTCAGCGCCGGCTGCCGGCGCACCCGCTCGTCAAGGCCGCGCTGGCGGACCTGGACTGGCTGGCCGGGCATCTTGCGGCTGTTCACCCCGAGATCCGCCTGGGCTTCGACCTCGCCGACTTGCAGCGCTACGCCTACTACACCGGCATCCGCTTTTCGGCCTATGCGCAGGGCTGCGCCGACGCCGTGCTGCGCGGCGGACGCTACGACGAGATCGGCGCAGCCTTCGGCCGGCGTCGGCCGGCGGTGGGCTTCAGCCTGGACCTGAAGACGCTGGTCGGCTTGGTCGCGCCCACACCGCTGCGCGCCGCGGTGCGTGCGCCCTGGGGCGAGGAGGCCTCGCTGCGCCAGGCCGTGCGCGCGCTGCGTGAGCAGGGCGAGACGGTCGTCTGCGTGCTGCCGGGCCACGAGAACGAGGCCGATGAATTCGACTGTGACCGCGAACTTGTTCGCGAACACACTGAGTGGGTCGTGCGGGCGCTGTAGGGCGCCGTGGACCCTTCCCAATCCCAAGCAAAGCAGGCAATCAAGATGCAAAGCCAAACCGCGCGCGGACGCAATGTGGTCGTCGTCGGTACCCAGTGGGGTGACGAGGGCAAGGGCAAGGTGGTCGACTGGTTGACCGACCATGCCCAGGGCGTCGTGCGCTTCCAGGGCGGCCACAACGCCGGCCATACCCTGGTCATCAAGGGCGTCAAGACCGCGCTGCAACTCATCCCCAGCGGCATCATGCGTGACGGCGTGGCCTGCTACATCGGCAACGGCGTGGTGCTGGATCCGACTCACCTGCTCTCCGAGATCGAGCGTCTGGAGAAGGCTGGCGTGGAGGTGCGTTCGCGGCTGTTCATCAGCGAGAGCTGTCCGCTGATCCTGCCCTTCCACGTGGCCGTGGACAAGGCGCGCGAGGCTCTGCGCGAGACCAGCGGCAGCGGCAAGATCGGCACCACCGGCAAGGGCATTGGCCCGGCGTACGAGGACAAGGTCGCCCGCCGCGCGCTGCGCGCCCAGGATCTGAAGCACCCCGAGCGCTTTGCGAAGAAGCTGCGCGAGCTGCTGGAGCTGCACAACTACGCGTTGCGTGGCTACCTGCATGGCGAGGAGCTGGCCTTCGAGCCCATCTTCGAGCAGGCCATGAAGATGGCCGAGGCCATCAAACCCATGCTGGCCGACGTCGGCTACCTGATCCACAAGGCCAGCAAGGCCGGCGCCAACATCCTGTTCGAAGGCGCGCAGGGCACGCTGCTGGACATCGACCACGGCACTTACCCCTACGTCACGTCTAGCAACTGCGTGGCCGGCAATGCCGCCGCCGGCGCCGGCGTGGGCCCGCAGATGCTGCACTACATGCTGGGCATCACCAAGGCCTACACGACACGCGTGGGCTCGGGCCCCTTCCCGACGGAGCTGGAATGGGAAAAGGAGGGCACGGTTGGCTACCACCTGTCCACCGTGGGCCAGGAGCGCGGCACGGTGACCGGTCGCGCCCGCCGCTGCGGCTGGCTGGATGCGGCGGCGCTCAAGCGCTCCATCATCATCAACGGCATCACGGGCCTGTGCCTGACCAAGCTGGACGTGCTGGACGGCCTGGCGGAGATCAAGATGTGCGTGGGTTACGAGCTGAACGGCAAGCAGCTGGACATCCTGCCCCTGGACGCCGACGAGATCGAGGCCTGCACGCCCATCTACGAGACCTTCCCCGGCTGGACCGAGACCACCTTCGGAGTGACGGCCTGGGACGCTCTGCCCGCCAACGCCCGCGCCTACCTCAAGCGCGTCGAGGAAGTCATCGGTGCGCCCATCGACATGGTGTCCACCGGTCCCGACCGCGAGCACACCATCGTGCTGCGCCACCCCTATTCCGTCTGATCCACCCAACCACGGAGACGCCCACACCATGCTGACCGACGACGGCAAACACCTCTACGTGTCCTGGGACGAGTACCACCTGCTGATCGAGCGCCTGGCGCTGAAGGTGCATGCCTCGGGCTGGGAATTCGATCAGATCCTGTGCCTGGCGCGTGGCGGCA
>JBKBOJ010000062.1:0-19511 GCA_046294815.1 Roseateles sp.
AGAAGTACCTGGTGCTGGCCACGCTCAACCTCGTGGAGTGCATCGCCTTCGTCGGATCGGCAGCTGCGTCCAAGTAGCTTCGCGTCCCGGCCTGGTCAAGGTGGCGCGCCTGGACGCTCACAGATGCCCAGTGGCTTTGACACACCTTATGCGCAGAGCCTGAATCACGCGCTGACGCTGCTCAGCGAGCGGTACGAGGGTCATCGGATATCCCATACAGGCAATGTATATGCGCGCATCTTCTATCAGGAGCCGAGTGGCAGTTGGTACCCACTTGATGATCTCAGGCAAGGGGTGCTTGCTGACTCGGAGAGAGGCTTGCTTAATGCAACCTGGGACGAGGTGCAAAGAAAGCTCGGTTGGCGGCCCCCGATTCATGCAAGCGGCCGGAAGTAACCGACCTGGGCCCGAACACCTCGGCTCAACGCCATAGGTGCGCGGTTAGATCAGAAGAAGGCGAGAAACCGTCGCCGGCCCCTACACAGCCCCTACACAAAGCCCAGAAACAACAAAGCCCAACCTGGACGGTTGGGCTAAGTCATTGAATCTTATGGTGGCCAAGGGCGGAATCGAACCACCGACACGCGGATTTTCAATCCGCTGCTCTACCAACTGAGCTACTTGGCCTTGTGTGCTGAACGCTGCCCGGCAAGTTGGCCGCTCAGCGAAGTCCGAGACTATAGCATAGCCACGGCGGCTGCCAATCAGGCGCCGCTGCCACGTTTGTTGCGGCTCAGGTCCACGCCCAGTTGCTTGAGCTTGCGGTACAGGTGGGTGCGCTCCAGGCCGGTCTTCTCGGCCACACGGGTCATAGAGCCGTTTTCCTTGGCCAGGTGAAACTCGAAATAGCTCTTCTCGAAGGCGTCGCGTGCCTCCCGCAGCGGGCGGTCCAGTTCGAAGCTCTGCTGGGACGCCAGCACGTTGCCGACCGGCAGGTGGCTGTTGACCGCCACGCCGTGGCTGGATGCGATGGGCTGGTTCACGCTGCTGGGCTCGGAGCGCGCATAGCTGGGCAGACCCGCGACGGCCGGCGCCAGGCGCGGCGGCGTGGTCTTGACCAGCGCCTGCTCCACCGCGCGCAGCAGCTTCTGCAGCGTGATGGGCTTTTCCAGGAAGGCGATGGCACCAAACTTGGTGGCCTCGACCGCAGTATCGATGGTGCCGTGGCCGCTCATCATGATGACGGGCATGGTCAGCAGCCCGGCACCGCCCCATTCCTTCAGCAGCGTGACGCCGTCGACGTCGGGCATCCAGATGTCCAGCAGCACGAGGTCGGGTCGCATGCGCTCGCGCACCGCCCGCGCTTGGGCGGCGTTCTCGGCAAGCTCGATGGTGTGCCCCTCGTCGCTGAGGATTTCGGACAACAGGGCGCGAATGCCCAGTTCGTCGTCGACAACAAGAATGGTGGCCATGAATCCTTAGGTCCTGGCGCCCGGCTCTGTGGCGGGTACCAGATTGGAAAATGATATCGAAACTTGTGCGCCGATCACGGCCCCGTCGGGCCCGTCATCGGGGGGAGAACCCGCATCGGATGCGGCCTGCAGATTGCGTAGCGCGATGCGCGCACCATGCTCGTCGGCGATCTTCTTGACGACGGCCAGGCCCAGGCCGGTACCTTTGCTCTTGGTCGTCACATAGGGTTCGAAGGCGCGCTTGAGCACCTTCTCGGCGAAGCCAGGCCCGTTGTCGATGATGTGCAGGCGCACCGAGCGCGGCGCGCCGGACTCGGTCAGCGACAGCGACGAGCGCACGATGACGCGGCCATCGGGGCGCTCGTGCACGGCATCCAACGCGTTCTGCACGAGGTTGTGGATGACCTGGCGCAGTTGGCTGGCGTCGCCCTTGATGAGGGGCAGACCCGGTGCCAGGTCGGCAACCAAGCGGCCCTGCTCTTGCGGCTCGGCGTACAGGCTCAGCACCTCCTGGACCAGCGCGTTGAGGTCCAGGGCTTTCAACTGCGCCGACGGCAGGCGAGCGTAGTCGCGGAACTCGTTGACCAGTTGCTTCATCGCCTGCACCTGGTTGACGATGGTGGCCACCGAGCGCACCAGCATGGCCTGGTCGGCGCCTTCGAGTTTGGCCTCCAGCTTGTGCTGCAGGCGCTCGGCGGACAGCTGGATGGGCGTCAGCGGGTTCTTGATCTCATGGGCCAGCCGGCGCGCCACCTCGCTCCAGGCGGCTGAGCGCTGGGCCGACACGACTTCGGAGATGTCGTCGAACACGACCAGCCGCGCGCCATGCGGCAGCGGCGCGCCGCGCACCAGCAGCGTCAGCGGGTCCTGCTTGGGGTCGAGCTGCAGCGCAAAGGATTCCTGCCACAGCTCGCGATCCATGTCGCGCTCGCTGGCGTCGCGGTTGCCCAGGTGTTGCTCGAAGCGCTGGGCCAGCTGGCCGGCGAACTCGGCCAGGCCCGGCACGTCGGCCAGCGGCCGGCCTACGTAGGCCGACAGCGGCAGGCGCAGCGTGCGCGTGGCACCGGGGTTCACGGTCTCGATGTTGCCGTCGGCGTCGAACACCAGCACGCCGGTGGTCAGGTTGTCGAGGATGGTCTGCAGGTGGGTGCGCGCGGCGTCGAGCTCGAGCACGGTGCGCGAGACCTGGGCGCGCGCGTCGGCGAGCTGGCCGGTCATGTCGGCGAAGGATCGCGTCAGCCCGCCCAGCTCGTCGCGGGTGGTCAGCGCGGGGCGCACGGACAGGTCGCCCTGGGCCACCTGGCGCATGCCGTCGGCCAGCATCAGCAGTGGCCGCGCCAGCTGGTTGCCCAGCGTGACGGCCAGCAGCAGCGCAGCGAACAGCGCCAGGATGAGCACCAGCGTCAGCGTGCCCAGGTACATGCGGCGCAGACCCACGCGTTCCAGCGAGCGCTGCTGGTACTCGTTGTTGGCCGTCTGCACCGCGAGCGCGTTGGCCAGCACGGTCGCCGGCACGCGCTGGATGACCATCAGGTAGCGCTCGCCCAGGCCCAGGCGCAGCTCGGTGCTGGGCAGCAGTGCCAGCGCACGGATCTGCGCGCCACGCTGCAGCGCGGCGGCCTCGTCCTCCAGACCTTCGAGCTGGCTGGCCGGTATGCCGCTGCGGGCCTGGCGCAGCAACGCGGCGGTGGGCCGGTCGGGGGCCAACTGACGGGCGTCGCCGCCGCTCTCCAGCAGGATCTGGCCGTTGCCGCCCACCAGCGCGACGGTGCTGGCGCCCAGCTTGTCGCGCAGTCGCTCCAGTGCCAGCAGCTGCGGCGTGCCGCCCTCGGCCAGCTGAATGGCGGCGTCGCGCGTGCGGTTGCCGAGGTCGGCCACCATGGCGTCCAGCGTGCCGCGGCCCAGGTTGAGGCCGGCCTCCAGCGCGCTGGCCAGGCGCACGTCGAACCAGGTCTCGATGCTGCGGTTCACGAACTGGTAGGAGACGGCGTAGATCATCATGCCCGGCACCACGCCCACCAGCGCGAAGATGCCGGCCAGCTTGAGCAGCAGCCGGCTGCCGAAGCGCCCTCTGCGCACGCGCAGCACCAGCCGCACCGCGGCGGTCAGGATGACCAGCGTCAGCACCGCCGCGACGACCACGTTGACCCAGAACAGCCAGTGGTAGTGGCGCTCGAAGAAGCCGCGCTCGCTGGTCGTGCCGATGGTCAGCACGAAGGCCAGCACGCCGGCCACGCCGGTCAGGGTCACCAGCGTAATGACCCAACCCCAACGCGCGACCTTGGTCATCTCAGCGTGAAGTCGGGCGCGAAATTGCGCTTTTGCTCGATGCTGAGCGCAAAGCCCGACTGCAGGCCGATCTGCATGGGCCGGGGCAGCTGGCTCACGTCCAGCCGATAGCTGAATTCGAGGTAGTAGCTGCCGCTGTCGTCGATGTCCTTGGCATCGGCGATGCGCCAGCCGCTCAGGCCGCGCAGCGCGGTCAGCGCCTCTTCCAGCGTGGCAAAGCTCTGGTGCAGGCCGCCGGTGGAGACGCGGTACTGGCGCGTCAGCGGCTGCCAGGCCAGGCGCCAGCTGCGTTCGGCGCGGCCGGCGCGCGCGTCGCGCCAATACCAACGGCTGCGCAGCACGTTGGCCTCGGCGACGAAGTACAGCGGCACGCCCTTGTGCAGCGCGTCCTCGGCGGCGCGGCTGAGCTCGAAGCGGGTGGTGAAGCTCAACTCCAGGCCGTCTTCGCTGCGCTGGGTGGCCAGCTGCGCCAGCTCGATGCCGTCGGCCCGGGATCCACCCGGCAACAGCGCGAGCAGCACGGTGAAGAAGGCGGCGATGGCGATCCGGGCGAACAAATCAGGGCTTGGTGATCAACGCGTAGAAAAAGCCGTCCATGGGCGGCACAGGCTGTTGCGCATTGTCAGCCAGGGGCAGCAGATGCCCCGTGAACCCGGGCACGTCGTGCGACTTCGCGTCCGGGTGGCGTTGCAAAAACGCGTCGCGCTGCGCCTGCCCCTCGGCGCGGAAGACCGAACAGGTGGCGTAGACCAACCGACCGCCCGATGCCAGCAGCGGCCACAGCGCATCCAGCAGCTCGGCCTGGATGCGGGCCAGCGCGGCGATGTCGTCGGGCCGGCGCAGCCAGCGCACGTCGGGGTGGCGGCGCACGATGCCGGAGGCGCTGCAGGGTGCGTCCAGCAGGATGGCGTCAAACGGCTGGCCATCCCACCAGGCGGCGGTCTGACGGGCGTCGGCGGCCTTGAGGGTGGCCTTCATCTGCAGGCGGTTGAGGTTGTCCTGCACGCGGGTCAGGCGGCGGGCGTCGGCGTCCAGCGCGGTGAGCTGCAGGTCGGGCTGCAGCTCCAGCAGGTGGGCGGTCTTGCCGCCAGGCGCGGCGCAGGCGTCCAGCACGCGGGCGCCGGGTTTCAGGCCCGCGCCGATGACCAGCGGCGCGGCCAGCTGGGCAGCGGCGTCCTGCACCGAGACCAGGCCCTCGGCAAAGCCGGGCAGGGACGACACCGGCGCTGGCCTGTCCAACATGACGGCCTGGGGCGTGGCGCCGCCCAGCGCGCGCGCCGCCAGTCCCAGGCCGGCCAGCCGCTGGACATAGTCCGCCGCCGTGGCCCGCCCGGCGTGCACGCGCAGCGTCATCGGCGGCGGGCGGTTGCTGGCAGCCAGCACGGCCTGCCATTGCCCGGGCCAGTCCTGGCGCAGCTTCTCCACCCACCAGGCCGGGTGGTTGTAGGCGCCCAGCGGGCTGCGCTGAGCGGCCGCCACCAGCGCGTCGCGCTCGCGCAGGAAGCGCCGCAGCACCGCGTTGATGAAGGCGGCGCTGGCCGGCGCGCGGGTCTTGGCGGACTGCACGGCCTGATCGACCAGCGTGTGGTCGGCATACATGGCCTCCACACCCGGCTCGGGCCACAGCAGCGCCAGCGCCACCAGCAGCAGCGCATCGACACGCGGCGGCGGCGCCTTGGGAGCGAGCTGCTGGCGCACCGCTTCTGCGCTGCCCAGCCGACGCAGCGCCGTGAAGGCCAGCGCCTGGGTGCCCGGGCGCAACTCGGTCGACACGCGGGCCAGCAGGTCGGTCAGGGAGCGCCCTTCGCGCACGCCCTGCACCGCGTCGGCAGTCTGGGAGAGCAGCCGGTGCAGCGGCGCGCAAGGGAGGTCGGACCGGGGGCTTTGCGACATCCAGCCAGTGTAGAAGTGCCAACCGCTGCAGAATCCGACACCATGAATGCCCCCGCCCCCGACGCGCCGGTCTCCGAGCGCATCCGCTACCGCCTGGTCTCGGCCGGCTGCCGCCACCATGCCAACGACAACATCGCTGCCTTCATCGCGCCCGGCGAGCTGGACGCGCTGCAGGACGAGGTGCAGGCCAAGATGCAGGCCGTGCTGGAAAGCCTGGTGATCGACACCGCGAGCGACCACAACACGCATGAAACGGCCAAGCGCGTGGCCAAGATGTTCGTGCGCGAGGTGTTTGCCGGCCGCTATACGGCACCGCCGTCGATCACCGAGTTTCCCAACGTGAGCCGGCTCAACGAGTTGATGATCGTCGGGCCCATCACCGTGCGCAGTGCCTGCTCGCACCATCTGTGCCCCATCATGGGCAAGGTCTGGATCGGCCTGCTGCCCAACGAGCACTCCAACCTGATCGGCCTGTCCAAGTACGCGCGGCTGTGCGACTGGATCATGAGCCGCCCGCAGATCCAGGAAGAGGCCGTGACCATGCTGGCCAACGAGCTGCAGGAGCGCGTGCAGCCCGACGGCCTGGCGCTGGTCATGGAAGCCGACCACTTCTGCATGCACTGGCGCGGCGTCAAGGACAGCGAGTCCAAGATGACCAACAGCGTGATGCGCGGCGCCTTCCTGAAGGACGCCAACCTGCGCCGCGAGTTCCTGTCTCTGATTGCCAAGGGGTAAGCCATGCTCGTCCGCCTGATGTACGCCAGCCGCGCGACCGCGCCCCTCACCGACGCCGACCTGGCCGCCATCCTCAAGACCTCGCGCGAGCACAACCCGGCCGAAGGCATCACCGGCCTGCTGTGCTACAGCGACGGCTTGTTCGTGCAGGTGCTGGAGGGCGGCCGCGACGCGGTCAACGCGCGCTACACGCAGATCGTGCAGGACCGCCGCCACCGCGACGTCATCCTGCTGGGCTATGAGGAGATTGCCGAGCGCGAGTTCCCAGGCTGGACCATGGGCCAGGTCAACCTGCACCGGCTGAACCCGGCGCTGGTGCTGAAGTACTCCGAGACCGGTCGGCTGGACCCCTATGCGATGAGCGGCGGCGCGATGGCGGCACTGTTCAAGGAGATGTGCGCGTCGGGTGCCATCGCCGTGAGCTGACGCCGCACGGCCATCACAGCGAGCGCGCCTCGCTGAAGCCGTAGAGGTGGGCCAGCAGCCGGGTCGGGAACTGCTGCAACGCGGTGTTGTACTGGCCCACGGCGTGGTTAAAAACCTGGCGCGCAAAGGCCCGCTGGCGCTCCACCAGCTTGAGCTCGCTGACCAGCGCGTCGATGTCGGGCTCGCTGCGCAGCTCGGGCTGGTGCTCCAGCAGCGACGTCAGCCGCGTCAGCGCCGCCGCATGCAGCGCGCTGGCGACCGCCAGGCTGCCGATGGGGTCGGGCGACCAGGGCTTGCCGCGCACCGCCTGCACGGCAGCCTGCGATTCGGTCTGCGCATGGGCCAGTGCGTCGAAGGTGGCCTGCTCGCTGGGCAGCCGCGGCGCCACGACCGCCAGCAGCCGGTCACACAGCTCGCTGCGCGTGCGCAGATGGACGTCCAGCTGCGCGTAGGCGTCGCCAATGGCATTGCGCAGCGACATCAGCCGGTTGTAGGCGCCCACGCCCCAGAAGAACAGCAGCGCCGCCACGGCGACGCCCAGCCACTGCCAGACGGTCACGCGCCGCCCCGGTAGGCCGCAAAACCCCTGGCCCGCAATTCGCACGCCGGGCAGTGGCCGCAGCCATAGCCCCAGTCGTGGCGCTGGCCGCGCTCGCCGAGGTAGCAGGTGTGGGTGTGCTCCACCACCAGATCCACCAGCGCCTGGCCGCCCAGTTGCTCGGTCAGCCGCCAGGTGGCGGCCTTGTCGATGAACATCAGCGGCGTCTCCAGCGTCATGGGTGCGTCCAGACCCAGGCTCAGGGCCACCTGCAGCGCCTTCATGGTGTTGTCGCGGCAGTCGGGGTAGCCGGAGTAGTCGGTCTCGCACATGCCACCCACCAGCACGCTGGCACCGCGGCGGTAGGCCAGCGTCGCGGCAAAGCTCAGGAACAGCAGGTTGCGCCCCGGCACGAAGGTGTTGGGCAGGCCATTGGCCTGCAGTTCGATGGCACGCTCGCTGGTCAGCGCCGTATCGCTGATCTGCCCCAGCAGGCTCAGGTCGAGCAGGTGGTCGGCGCCCAGCTTCGCGGCCCAGTTGGGGCGCAGCTTGGCGATCTCGTCACGCACGCTGCCACGGCAGTCCAATTCGATGCGGTGGCGCTGGCCGTAGTCGAAGCCCAGCGTCTCGACCTGGGCATAGCGCTCCAGCGCCCAGGCCAGGCAGGTGGTGGAGTCTTGCCCACCGGAGAACAGCACCAGGGCTTTGCGGGTGTCTTGCATGGGCGGGATGCTACCTTTGCGACTCCTCTGCGCGGCGCCGCGCCCCCGCCGCTGAGCGCGCCGGCCGGCGTCAAGCGCGGGTCGATGCAGATCCAGCCGCTGCCGCGCGAGCGCATGCCCGTCTGCGGCAAGGGCGCGCCGGACAGCGGCCTGGGCGACCTGGAGGCGCTGGGCTGCGGCGCGGTCAGCCGCGCACTTCCCCCTGCCCCAACACCACCCACTTCATCGACGTCAGCCCCTCCAGCCCCACCGGCCCACGGGCGTGGAACTTGTCGGTGGAGATGCCGATCTCGGCGCCCAGCCCGTACTCGAAGCCGTCGGCAAAGCGCGTGCTGGCGTTGACCATCACGCTGGCTGAATCGACCTCGCGCAGAAAGCGCATCGCGTTCGCGTGGTGGGTCGTCAGGATCGCGTCCGTGTGGTGCGAGCCGTAGCGGTTGATGTGGGCGATGGCCTCGTCCAGCGAGTCCACGACCTTGATGCTGATGATGGGCGCGAGGTATTCGGTGGACCAGTCCTCCTCGGTCGCCGGCACGGCACCGGGCACCAGGGCCAGCGTGCGCAGGCAGCCGCGCATCTCCACGCCCTTGGCCTTGAACACGGCCGCGATGCGCGGCAGGAAGGCCGCCGCCTGCGCCGCATGCACCAGCAATGACTCGGTCGCGTTGCAGGGGCTGTACTTCTGCGTCTTGGCGTTGTCGACGACCTTGACGGCCAGGTCCAGGTCGACGAACTCGTCGACATAGCTGTGACAGTTGCCGTCCAGGTGCTTGATGACCGGCACCCTGGCCTCGGCGCTGATGCGCTCGATCAGCCCCTTGCCGCCGCGCGGGATGATGACGTCCACCCATTGCGGCCGGCTGATCAGCAGGCCGACGGCAGCGCGGTCCGTGGTGTTGACCAGCTGCACGGCGGCGCGCGGCAGGCCGGCTTCCTCCAGCGACGCGCTGACGATCTCGGCCAGCGCCAGGTTGGAGTGGATGGCCTCCGAGCCGCCGCGCAGGATGCAGGCGTTGCCGCTCTTGATGGCCAGCGACGCCGCCTCGATGGTCACGTTGGGGCGGCTCTCGTAAATCATGCCGAACACGCCCAGCGGCACACGCATCTGGCCCACGCTGATGCCGGTCGGGCGCCGCTTCACGCCGGTGATCTCGCCGATGGGGTCGGGCATCGCGGCGATCTGCTCGCAACCCTCGGCCACCGTGGCCAGGGTCTTGACATCGAGCTTGAGCCGGTCGCGCAGCGGGCCGCTGAGTTCGCCGGAGCCGGCCAGGTCGCGGGCATTGGCCTCGGCCAGCGCCGCCCCGGCCTCACGCAGCCGGCGGGCCAGCGCCAGCAGCGCGGCGTTCTTGGCGGCCGTGGAGGCGGCGGCCATTTGCGTTGCGGCAGCGCGGGCGGCGCGGCCGAGGTCGTCCATGTAGGCGGTCAGGTCCATGGACGCGATTGTCCCCAAGCGATTCGGGCGCACGCTGCGCAAGCCGGCAAGACCCGCTTCAGCCACCAAACATCATGCGCCGCGCCAGCGCCGTCTTCAGCGGCGCAGCCCGCTCCAGCCCGGCCAGCGCCAGACCGCGCAACGCGGGCAGACCCGGCAGCCGCCACGCAAAGCTGCGCGCCAGGAAGTCGGTGGCGGCGATCATGGGCCAGCGGTCGGGCACGCGCTGCCAATCCACGCGGGCCAGCGTGGCGTCCAGGCCCGCGCCGGTCTCCGCAGCCTCGCGCAAGGCATCCACCAGCGCCTGCGCATCGCGCAGGCCCAGGTTCAGGCCCTGGCCGGCCACCGGGTGCAGCGTCTGCGCCGCGTTGCCGATGCGCAGCGTGCGGCCCTGCAGCAACCGCGTCTCGGCGTTCAGGCCAAGCGGGAAGCACTTCAGCGCCGAGATGCCCGTGAGCCGCCCGGCCGCGGCGGGCAGCTGCTGCTGGATGACCAGCAGGCGCTGCGCGTCGGTCAGCGTGGCGATGTCGTCCTCGGCCTGCGGCAGGCACCAGACCAGCGCGGCGCGCGGGCCCTGCGGGTCGTCGGGCAGCGGCAGCAGCGCCAGCGGACCATTGCGCGTGAAGCGCTCGAATGCCACGCCCTGCAGCCCAGGCGCGGCCAGCCGCACCGTGCCGACCCAGGCGTTCTGGCGATAGTCGCTGCTGAGGCGCTTGCGCTCCTGCTCGGCAAACACGCCGCCCTCGGCGACGACGGCGAGGTCGAAGCGCTCCACCAGCGGGCCCTCGCCGCTGTCCAGCTCGACGCCGCCGGCGTCGGAGCGGATCGCATGCACCGTGGTCCCGAAGCGCGTGAACAGCCGGGCCGGCTGCGCGCCGGCCAGGTCCAGCCAGCGCTGCTGCAGCGGTGCCACCAGCGCGCCATAGGGCAGCACGGCGCCCAGCTGCGGCAGGCCTTGCTCGGCCGCGCGTATCCAAACTTCACCCGCCACCGGCGCCGGCGGGGCCTGGCTGACGTGCACGACCTGGATGGCCTGGGCGGCTTCAGGAACCCAGGCCTGCAGCCGCTGCAGCAGCCGCACGCTGCCGAGGTTGAGCGCCAGCGTGCGCGCATCGCCGCTGACGTCGCGCTCCAGCGGCCGGGTGTCGTAGAGATGGATCTCGGTGGATGCGGCCAGCCGCTCGGCGGCCAGCAGGGCAAGCGCCAGGCCCGCGGGGCCCGCGCCGATGACGGCGAGTTTCAGCATGCGGGCATTCTCGGCGCTGCGCGCAGGCGGCGCCGGGCGGCACTAAGCTGCGCGCTCTCGTTTCGTCTCTGCCTACAGGATCACGCCATGCAATACCGCCGCCTCGGCCGCGCCGGCCTCCAGGTTTCAGAGCTCTCGCTGGGCTCCTGGGTCACGTACCACAACCAGGTCGACACCAAGGCCGCCACCGAGATGCTGGCCGCGGCCTTCGACGCCGGCATCAACTTCTTCGACAACGCCGAGGTCTATGCCCAGGGCCAGAGTGAGGTGGTCATGGGCCAGGCCTTCAAGGCGCTGGGCTGGAACCGGCTGGACTACATCGTCTCCAGCAAGTACTTCTGGGGCCTGGCGCGCGACGGCGTCACGACGACCAACCGCAAAGACACGCTGAACCGCAAATACCTGATGCAGGCGGTCGACGGCTCGCTCAAGCGCCTGCAGCTCGACCACATCGACCTGATCTACTGCCACCGCCCCGACCCGCACACGCCCATCGAGGAGACGGTCTGGGCCATGAGCGACATCATCCGCCAGGGCAAGGCGCTGTACTGGGGCACCAGCGAATGGAGCGCCGCCGACATCCGCGCCGCCTGGGACATCGCCGAGCGCCACCACCTGCACAAACCGGTCGTGGAGCAGCCGCAATACCACCTGTTCCACCGCCGGCGTGTGGAGGTGGAGTACGCGCGGCTGTATGACGACATCGGCCTGGGCCTGACGACCTGGAGCCCGCTGGCCTCGGGCCTGCTGACGGGCAAGTACCGCGACGGCATCCCGGCCGGCAGCCGCGGCGCGCTGGACAACATGGCCTGGATGCGCGAGCAGCTGCAGGACAAGGCCAAGAACGACGCCGTCGCGCAGCTCGGCGAGATCGCCGCCGAGCTGGGCTGCACCACGGCGCAGCTGGCCATCGCGTGGATCAACCGCAACCCGCGCGTGTCCACCGTGATCCTGGGCGCCAGCCGCCTCGAACAGCTGCGCGACAACCTGGGCGCGCTGGCCGTGACGCCCAAGCTGACGCCCGAAGTGCTGGCCCGCATCGACGCCATCACCCAGCCGCTGGCGCAGTGACGATTCACGTCGGCTGAGGGCAAGCCCCGCCCGGCCGCGGTCCGGGCCTGGCCGAGAATGCGCACCATGTGGGCGTTCATGACAAGGGGGTGCGCAACCCTGGTGATGGTGTTGGGGCTGGTCGCGTCGGCGTGGGCCGTCGTGCCGCGCTTCGAGCCCATCGGCGACCCCGGCGGCGTGCGCGACAACGTCGTCTCCGCGCTGGCCCTGGACTCCCGCGGCCTGCTGTGGGCCGGCTCGCCCGAGGGCCTGCTGCGCTACGACGGCTATGCCTTCCGCCGCCAACCGCTGCTGGCGCCCGACGGCCAGTTGCTGCCCGAGCAGTTCGTGCGCGCCATGCTGACCGACCCGCGCGGCTGGATCTGGGTGGCCGCCGGCAACAGCGGCCTGGTGCGGCTGGACCTGGCCAGCGGCCGCTGGGACCGCTGGGCCCGCGAGGGCAGCTCGCCCGACGACGCCGCGCCCGCAGCCAACACGGTGCGCAGCTTCGCGCTGGAGAAGGACGGCACGCTGTGGCTGGGCAGCAGCGGCGGACTGGACCGCTTCGACGTCAAGACCCAGCGCTTCACCCACCATCGCGGCCGTGAGGACGGCCTGCCCGATGCGCGCGTGCAGACGCTGCTCGTGGACCGCCAAGGCACGCTGTGGATAGGCACCTGGCGGGGCCTGGCGCGCAAGCCCGCCGACGGGCCCATCGAGACGCTGGACGTGGGCCTGTCGGACCAGCTCGTCACGTTGATCGCCGAGACGCTGGACGGCCGCATCGTTGTCGGTACGGCCGAGGGCCGGCTGCGCGCGCTGTCCGCTGCGGGCGAGGTGCTGCCCTTCAGCCAGGGCGCCGAGCCAGCGGCAGGCGGCAGCGTGTCGCCGGTCATGGCCATGGTGCAACCGGAAGCGGACGAGCTGTGGTTTGGCGACGCCTCGGGCCTGACGCGCCGCCGCGCCAGCGACGGCGCGCTGATCGAGCGCACGGCCGGAGACGCCACGCCGCGCGCAGACCTGCGCGCGCTGCTGCGCGACCCATCCGGCACCGTCTGGGCCGGCAGCTATGGCGGCGGGCTGATGCGCCATGTGCCGTCGCTGCCGGGCCTGAGCATGGTGCGCGAGCCCATGCGCAGTTCGGGCAATGCGGGCGGCGCGGCTGGGCTGCTGGACGTGCGCAGCATCCTGCAACTGGCCAATGGCGAGGTCTGGCTGGGCACGCTGGCCGGCGGCATCGAGCGCCGCGACCGCCAGCTCCAGCCCATCGCGGCCATTGCGCCGGGCAGCAAGGGCCTGCCGGCCGGCCGCGTCAACGCGCTGGCGCAGACGCGCGACGGCTCGGTCTGGGTGGCGGTGGACACGCAGCTGCTGCGCTTGGACAGCCAGGGCCGCTGGCGCGAGACGCTGCGCAGCGGCAACGCGGTGCCGCGGCGCCTGCATGCCGGCGCCGACGGCTCGCTGTGGATCGCAACGCTGGACGGGCTGATGCGCTGGACGCCAGCGCGGCCGCAGCTCAGCGCCGTGCCCACCGCCGGGCTGGTGGGCGGCACCGGCGAGTTGAACGCCTTTGCGGTGCTGCCCGACGGCAGCCTGTGGGCCGGCGGTGCCGCCGGGCTGCTGCGCGTGGCCCACCCTGGCGACGACGAACCCGTGGCCGAATGGCTGGAGCCCGAGGGGTTGACTGGCCAGACCGTGCTGGGCATGGCGGTCGCGCCCGACGGCCGGCTGTGGGTGGATACCGGCAACGGCCTGCACCGCCTGCTGCACAGCGACGGCCGGCGCGCCCGCTTCGAGAGCGTGCCCGCCGCCGAGATGGGCGGCGCGTTCGGGGCCAACCTGCTGTTCGACAAGCAGGGCCGCATCTGGTCGCAACGCAATATGTACGACCCCAAGACCGGCGAGCGCCGCGAGCTGGGCCCGGCCGACGGCGCCGACCTGGGCACCGGCTGGTTCCGCGCCTACGCGCAGCTGGACGACGGCCGCATGCTGTTTGGCGGCGCACGCGGCCTGCTGGTCATCGACCCCGAGCGCTTCCGGCCCTGGACCTACCAGCCGCCGCTGGTGGCCTCGGAGCTGCGCGTGGAGGGCGCTGAGCGCGCCCTGCCGCCTGACGGCCATCCGCTGGTGCTGGCGCCGGGCGAGCGCAGCTTCAGCCTGGCCTTTGCGGCGCTGGACTACAGCCAGCCGGGCCGCAACCGCTACCGCTACCGGCTGCAGGGGCTGGACCACGGCTGGACCGACCTCGGCGCACTGAGCCGCACGGCCACCTACACCAACCTCGCGCCGGGCTTCTACACGCTGCATGTGCAGGGCAGCAACCGCGATGGCATCTGGACGCCCGGGGAATTGCGCATCCCCGTGGAGGTGCAGGCCGCCTGGTGGCAGACGCGCTGGGCGCTGGCGCTGGCCATCGTGGCCGCCGCCGGCCTGGTGGCGGGCATCGTGCGCATGCGCACGCAGCTGCTGCTGCGCCACCGCCGCGTGCTGGAGCAACGCGTGCGCGAGCGCACCGAGGAGCTAGAGGCCGCCAAGGCCGCGCTGACGGCCAAGTCACTGGAGCTGGAGGAGGCCAGCCTCACCGACCCGCTGACCGGCCTGCGCAACCGCCGCTTCGTGGACCGCCAGATGCCGGCCGACGTGGCGCTGGCGCTGCGCCACTACGAACCGCTGCGCGACGCCCCGGTGCCGGGCGAGAGCGAGCAAGACCTGCTGTTCTTCCTGATCGACATCGACCACTTCAAGCGCATCAACGACGCCCACGGCCACATCGGCGGCGACGCGGTGCTGCAGCAGATGCGCGGCCGGCTGGAGCAGGTGTTCCGCGCCACGGACTACCTGGTGCGCTGGGGCGGCGAGGAGTTCCTCATCGTCGCGCGCGGCACGCCACGCTCGCGCGCCGCCGAGCTGGCCGAGCGGGCCCGGCAGGCGGTGGCCGCCCAGCCCTTCGTGCTGGACGACGGCCTGCAACTGGTGCAGACCTGCTCGGTGGGCTTCTCGGCCTTCCCGCTGTGCCCGAAGCTGCCGCGCGCGCTGGACTGGCGCTCGGCCATCGACCTGGCCGACGCGGCGCTCTACGAGGCCAAGGAGTCCGGCCGCAACGCCTGGGTAGGCCTGGTCAGCGCGCACGCGTCCAGCGCAGAGGAGTTGCAGCGCGACGTGCGCCGGCCGCTGGAGAGCTGGGCCGCGCGCGGACGGCTCAGGCTGCAGACCTCGGCCGCCCTCACCCAGCCCGGCTAACGCCAGGTGCCAGCGCGGGCCCCCAGCCCAACGGCGCCGGCAGTGCCGCCAGGATGCGCTCGCGCAGCGGCGCGTAGGCGGCGTCCACCGCCTGGCCGGGACGGGGCGCCAGCGGGTCACGATGGCTGCCGAAGGCCTCGTCGAGCTCGGCCCAGTCGTCGGCACTGAAGACGGCCATCGCGCGCGGCAACACCTCGGTCTCCTCGCGCTTCATGTGACGCAGATAGCGCACCGTGTAGACCTGCAGCTGCTGCTCGAACTTGGCGCGCCGCGTCTCGCCCATCTGCTCCCAGGCCAGCAGGCTGTGCTGCAGCTCGCGGATGGCCCGCTCGCCCTGGGCATGGTCGGCGTCCAGGTCGTCCAACACGTCGCGCAGGGCCGGCTGGCGGGCACGCAGCTTGGGGAAGAGCAGCTCGCTTTCCTTTTGATGATGCAAGCGTTCGGGAAATTCGTCGACGTAGAACAGCATGGCCCGCAGCGCGCCGAAGTCGGGTGGCGTGCCGGCGTGCTGCTGGGCCTGCAGCAGCAGCGGCAGCGTGCGCAGCATGGCCCCCAGCGCGTCGTGCTCGGCACGAATGACGCGCACAGCCAGGGGCAAGGTCGACGAAGACATGGCGCAAGCGTCACACAGCAGCGATGCGGCGGCCTTGCGCTGGATCAAGGGCGGCAAACGGCCCCCCGTAAAATCCCGCGCTTTGCCCCACCCCCAAAGGAAAGCCCCGGCCATGACCGACGCAACGACCGCCTCCCCCACTCTCATGGCCAACGCGATCCGCGCCCTCGCGATGGACGCGGTGCAGGCAGCCAACTCCGGCCATCCGGGAGCGCCCATGGGCATGGCCGACATCGGCGTGGCGCTGTGGGCACGGCACCTGAAGCACAACCCCGCCAACCCGCATTGGGCCGACCGCGACCGCTTTGTGCTGAGCAACGGCCACGGCTCCATGCTGCTCTACGCGCTGCTGCACCTGACGGGCTATGACCTGCCGATGTCGGAGCTCAAGGCCTTTCGCCAACTGCACAGCAAGACGCCGGGCCACCCCGAGGTGGGCATCACACCGGGCGTCGAGACGACCACCGGCCCGCTGGGCCAGGGCATCACCAACGCAGTGGGCTTCGCGCTGGCCGAGAAGCTGTTGGCGCGCGACTTCAACCGCGACGGCCATGAGATCGTCAACCACCACACCTACGTCTTCCTGGGCGATGGCTGCCTGATGGAGGGCATCTCGCATGAAGCTGCAGCCCTGGCCGGCGCCTGGAAGCTGAACAAGCTGATCGCGATCTACGACGACAACGGCATCTCCATCGACGGCCAGGTCGGCCCCTGGTTCGGTGACGACACGGCCAAGCGCTTCGAGGCCTATGGCTGGCACGTCATCGGTCCGGTGGATGGCCATGACGTGGACGCCGTCGACGACGCCATCGGCCGCGCCAAGCAGAGCACCGACAAGCCCACGCTGATCATCGCCAAGACGACCATCGGCAAGGGCAGCCCCAACCGCGCCAACACCAGCAAGGCCCACGGCGAACCGCTGGGCGCCGAGGAGATCAAGCTGACCCGCGAGGCGCTGGGCTGGCCCCACGAGCCCTTCGTCGTGCCGGCCGAGGTCTATGCCGCCTGGGATGCCAAGGCCGCCGGCGCCAAGGCCGAGTCGGACTGGGAGCAGCGCTTCGACGCCTATGCCCAGGCCCACCCCGAGCTGGCCGCCGAGTTCCAGCGCCGCATGGCCGGCGTGCTGCCCGCCGACTTCGCGCAGGTCGCCGTGGACGCCGTCATCAAGGCCCATGCCGAAGCGCAGACCGTCGCCAGCCGCAAGGCCAGCCAACTGGCACTGGAGGCCTTCACCGCCAAGCTGCCCGAGATGCTGGGCGGCAGCGCCGACCTGACCGGCTCCAACCTGACCAACACCAGCAGCACGCCCAACCTGCGCTTCGATGCCCAGGGGCAGCCCAACAACGGCCGCCACATCAACTACGGCGTGCGCGAGTTCGGCATGGCAGCCATCATGAACGGCATCGCGCTGCACGGCGGCTTCATCCCCTACGGCGGCACCTTCCTGACCTTCAGCGACTACAGCCGCAACGCCATCCGCATGGCCGCGCTGATGAAGACCCGCGTCATCCACGTGATGACGCACGACTCCATCGGCCTGGGCGAAGACGGCCCGACCCACCAATCCATCGAGCATGTCGCGTCGCTGCGCTTGATCCCGGGCCTGGACGTCTGGCGCCCGGCCGACACGACCGAGACCGTGGTTG
This sequence comes from Roseateles sp., assembly GCA_046294815.1. Lineage (GTDB taxonomy): Bacteria > Pseudomonadota > Gammaproteobacteria > Burkholderiales > Burkholderiaceae_C > Pelomonas. The sequence goes on from JBKBOJ010000062.1 coordinate 17,246, forward strand.
CCTGGACCATGGCCCTGGGCAACGCCCAGCGCCCCAGCCTGCTGGCGCTGTCCCGCCAGAACCTGGCCTACGCGCCCAAGACCAACGTGGACGAGATCGCCAAGGGCGCCTACGTGCTCAGCGAGCCGGCCAAGGGCAAGGCCAAGGCCGTCATCATCGCCACCGGCTCCGAGGTGCAGCTGGCCCTGGCCGCGCAGAAGCTGCTGGCCGACGAAGGCATCAAGGTGCGCGTGGTCTCCATGCCCAGCACCAACGTCTTCGATCGCCAGGACAAGGACTACAAGAAGCGGGTGCTGCCCAAGGGCCTGCCGCGCGTGGCGGTGGAGATGGGCGTCAGCGACTTCTGGTGGAAGTACGGCGTGGACGCCGTCGTCGGCATCGACACCTTTGGCGAGTCGGCCCCGGCGCCGGTGCTGTTCAAGCACTTCGGCTTCACGCCGGAGAACGTGGCGGCGACCGTGAAGGCGGTGTTGAAGAAGAAGTAAGCGGCCCGCGCGGCGATTTGCGCTACAACCCTCCCCGCATCAACACAGTCAGGGAGAGACAGATGCGCTGGATCGCTGCGCTTTGCGCATTCATCGGGGTCGGCCTGACGCTGCCTGCCCAGGCCCAGGTGGCCGCACTGGCGTCGCCAGAGGTCGAGCAGACGCTGGCCTGCCTGACGCGCAGCAAGGACCTGAGCTACCCGGAGCGCGACCTGCAGGCGCGCAGTTCGGGCACCGTCCGCTTCTCGCTGCGCTTCACAGCGCCCGACCAGCCGCCCGAGGCCACGCTGCTGTACCGCGCCGCCACCGACGCGATGGTGGAAGAGGTGGAGCACCACATCCGCAGCTTCCGGCTCCCCTGCCTGGAAGGCGCGCCGATCACGGCGGTGCAGGAATTCGCCTTCCGACCGCGGACCACCGACCCCATCACCTGGACGCCGCTGCGCCCCTCGCCCGGTCTGGACGACACGGCCAAGCGCGCGAACTGCCTGGTGACGCCCAAGGAGGGACTGGAGTACAGCGGCGCTTCGTGGCTGAGCGAGACGGTCAACGTGTTCGTGGATTTCGGCTTCACGGCGCCGGACGCGCCACCCACGGTCAAGCTGGCCTACAGCAGCGCCAGCAAGGGCCAGGCGCGTGACGTGATGGACTACGTGGCCCGCTACCGCATGCCCTGCATGCCCGCCGGCGCCAAACCCAGCTGGCTGCGCCAGCACTTCCAGTTCCGCCCGCACGGCGTGGCCAAGCGCGTGTTCAAGGATGCGATCGCGCTGCCTGCTTTCCTGTCGAACGTCAAAGGCTTGCGCGAGGAGGCCGGCAACAATCTGCTGCGCCGCGTCAACTTCGACTTCAACACCATGTCCTGCCCCTTCCAGGTGGCCTGGACGCTGGGTCGCCCCAAGCTCGACAACCAGGTCGGCCAGGTCGGCAAGCCCGACCCCAACCGTACCGAGTTCCTGGTCTGGCTGGCCGGGCTGGAGCTGGAGATGAAGGAGCGCACCTTCGAACAGCTCGTGGGCCAGACCCTGATCATCAACGTGGGCTGCGGCACGCTGGACCTGCCCGGTTGAAATCGCGCTGAAACCACCCCCTGCTGCGTATGGCCGAGAATCAACGGCCCCGCGCGAACCTCATCACCTTTCTCTGGAGACTCTCCCATGGCAATCAAGATCGGCATCAACGGCTTCGGCCGCATCGGACGCATGGTGTTCCGTGCCGCTGTCGCGAACTTCAAGGACATCGAGGTCGTCGCGATCAACGACCTGCTGGAGCCGGACTACCTGGCCTACATGCTCAAGTACGACAGCGTGCACGGCAAGTTCGAGGGTGATGTCTCCGTGGACGGCAACACGCTGATCGTCAACGGCAAGAAGATCCGCCTGACCGCCATCAAGGATCCGTCCGAGCTGAAGTGGGCCGAGGCCGGCGCCGACATCGTCGTCGAGTCCACCGGCATCTTCCTGGACCAGGCCGGCGGCGAGAAGCATCTGGCCGCGGGCGCCAAGAAGGTCATCTTCTCGGCGCCCAGCAAGGACGACACGCCGATGTTCGTGTTCGGCGTCAACCACACCAAGTACGCCGGCGAGAAGATCATCTCCAACGCCTCGTGCACGACCAACTGCCTGGCCCCGCTGGCCAAGGTGCTGAACGACAAGTGGGGCATCAAGCGCGGCCTGATGACCACCGTGCACGCCGCCACCGCCACGCAGAAGACCGTCGACGGCCCGAGCAACAAGGACTGGCGCGGCGGCCGCGGCATCCTGGAGAACATCATCCCCAGC
>JBKBOJ010000063.1:0-19034 GCA_046294815.1 Roseateles sp.
GCCCAGGAACAGCAGCGCGGCCTTCATGCGCCGGCCGGCCGCCCGCCGGCGTCCAGGGTGGCAAAGCCGCTGACCGACGGGGCTCCCACGCCCGCGGGCCCGTTCAGCGCCATCAGGCCCACGCGGCCCTCGCTCCAGGCCGCCTCCAGGCGGGCCGTCAGCTGGGCGACGGCCAGGGCGTCCTCGGCCTGCATGCGCTCCACGCCATAGGCCTTGTTGCGGCCGTGGGCCTTGGCCAGGTACATGACGGTGTCGACCAGGTCGATGGCGCGCTCCCAGGTCAGCCGCAGGCCGTGAGGCTGCAACGGCAGGGTGGCGAAGCCGATGGACGCGGTCACGCCGATGGCGCGGCCCTCGTGCTGGACGGGCCGGCCGCCGATCAGGTCCAGCAGCCGCTGCGCGAGCTGCGGCGCGAACTGCGCGTCGCGGCTGCGCGCGACGATGAGGAACTCCTCGCCGCCCCAGCGCACGACGAGGTCGTCGTCGCGCACGGCCTCGCGCAGCCGGCGCGCCGTCTCCACCAGCACCGCATCGCCGGCCGCATGGCCGTGGCTGTCGTTGATGCGCTTGAAGTGGTCTACGTCGACCAGGAACACGCTGCCCGACAGGCCCTGCGGGTCGGACAGGCTCTTGATGGCGGCCTGGAAGTGGCGCCGGTTGGCCAGGCCGGTCAGCGGGTCGGTCTCGCTCTGGCGCTTCAGCGAGGCGTTGCTGTGCGCCAGCGCCTCGTTGGTGCGGCGCACGCGGCGGAAGGCCTGCCACAACAGGCCCAGCGACACCAGCACGCAGCCGCCCAGCACCGCCCACAGCACCAGCGCCAGGCTGCGCTGGCGGACCTGCTCGGCCTTGAGCGCGTTGTCGCGGTTGAGCAGCTCGATGTCGCGGGCCCGCTGCTCGGCATCCTGGCGCTCCTGGGCCTCCAGCAGCAGCTGGCGGGTCTCGTCGCGCAGCACGCGGTCGACCAGCTTGCGGTGCTCGCGGTAGGCGGCCACGGCGCCGGCCAGATCGCCGGCCCGCTCCAGGTAGCTGCCCAGCTCGCGCCAGCCGTCGGAGGCATAGGCGATGGCGCCCTGCTTCTCGTCCAGCGCCAGCGCGGCCTGCACGTCGGCCCGGCCCTCGGCCACGCGGCCCAGCGCGATCTTGGCCAGCCCGATGTTGGAACGCGCGACGACCTCCGCCCCGGTGTTGCGGGTGGCCAGCGCCAGCGGCAAGGCCTGCTCGGCCAGCTCCAGCGCCCGCGCCGGCTGGCCCTGGCGCAGGTGGTGGTCGGCAAAGTTGGCCAGGCCCAGGGCCCGCACCGAGTCGGCGCCGGCCAGCGCCGCCTGTTCCAGCGCATCGGAGTTGGCCTGCAGCGCGACGCTGGGGTCGCTGTCGTCGGCATGCACGATGCCCAGCATCGTGTAGACCTGGTTCAGCGTCATCGGGTCGGGGTCCTTCTGGGCCTCGGCCAGCGCCTGGGTCGTGATCTGGCGTGCGCGCGCCGGCGTGTCGGCGCGGTAGGTCGTGAAGGCCAGCTCCGCCAGCGTCAGCGCGACGCGCCAGGGCTGGCCGATCTGCTCGGCCAGGCGCAGCGCCTGGTGGCCGTCGGTCAGGGCGCTGTCCAGCTCGCCCACGTCGCTGCGGATGGACGCCAGCAGCCGGTAGTAGCGCCAGCGGTGCACCAGGCTGGCCGCACCCAGGTGCACGCCGTCCACGGCCAGCAGCAGCTTGCGGCCTTCGCGCAGGTCGCCATGGGCGCGCAGGTACTCGGCGCTGACCGTGGCCGCCGCGACGGCGGCATCGGCACGCAGGTCGCCGGCCGGCCAGTCGCGCAGCGCAGCGGCGATCTCGTCGCTGAGCTGGCGGTCGCGGGCCGCGGCGGCGAGCTGCCCGCGCAGCGCCAGCACCTCCAGTTGCGCCGCGCTGCCGGTCGGCAAGCCAGTGCCGCGCGCGCGCAGCTCGCGCTCGTACTGCGCGGGCCGGGCCTGTAGCGCCCGCTCCACGCGCAGCAGTTCGCGCGCCAGCCCGGCGTCAGCGGGCGCGGACGCCACCGGCGCACGCGGCGCGGCCGCGCCGCCGTCACCGCCCGGCGAACAGGCGGCCAACAGCGCCAGCGCGGTCAGCGCGGCGCACAGCGTCGAGCTTGAGGCCAGGGGTGGGTGCATGGCGGGCGGCAAGGGGAGCCGAACCTAGGGAGCCAAAGACATCGATTTCAGCGCGGTTCGAGCCGGTTTGTCTCGGGTGGTTGACCCGGCGCCGTACAAATTGCACGCTGGCGGCGCGGCCGCTGCGTCAGGCTGCCCGCCCTTGGTAGCCGCGCGGCACTGCACCCAGCAGCCGGCGCGTGTAGTCCTCACGCGGCGCGCTGACCAGCTGGGCGGTCGGCGCCTGCTCGACCACGTCGCCGTTCTGCATCACCAGCACCTCGTCGGAGATGAACTTGACGACCGCCAGGTCGTGGCTGATGAAGATGTAGCTCAGGCCGAACTCGTCCTGCAAGTCCTTCAGCAGGTTCAGCACCTGGGCCTGCACCGACACGTCCAGCGCCGACACCGCCTCGTCCAGCACCAGCACCTCGGGCTGCAGCGTCAGGCAGCGCGCAATCGCGATGCGCTGGCGCTGGCCACCGGAGAACTCGTGTGGGTACTTGGCCATCGCGCTCTCGTCCAGGCCCACCTTCTTCAATAGCGCGACGGCGCGGGCCTCACGGTCCGCGGCGCCGTTGCCGATGGCGTGGATCTCCATGGGCTCGCGCAGCGTCTGGGCGATGGTGAAGCGCGGGTTCAGCGATGCATAGGGGTTCTGGAACACGACCTGGATGCGGCGGCGCATCTGCTGCCAGTCGGCGCCGTTCATCTTCAGCAGGTCGCGGCCGTCGAACATCACCTGGCCGCCGGTGGGCTCATGCAGGCGCAGCAGCGTCAGGCCCATCGTCGTCTTGCCCGAGCCGGACTCACCGACGACGCCCAGCGTATAGCCTTTGCGCAGCTTGAAGCTCACGCCCTTGACGGCCTTGAACTCGCGCTTGCCGAACAGGCCTTGCTTCAACCAGAAGCTCTTTTGCAGGCCGGTCACTTCCAGCACGACGGGCGCGTCCGGGTCCTTGGCCCGGTGGTCCATGTTGGCCGCCTTGCCGGCGATGTGGTCGTCGATGACCATCAGCCGCGCCGGGTTCTCGGTGAGGGATGGCCGGCAAGCCAGCAAAGCCTTGGTGTAGGCGTCCCGCGGCGCGTTGAAGATGTCGGCCACCGGCGCGGCCTCGCGGATCTCGCCGTGGCGCATCACGACGACGTGGTCGGAGATCTCGCCCACCACGCCCAGGTCGTGGCTGATGAACAGCATGGACATGCGGTGCTTGTCCTTGAGCTTGCCCATCAGCTCCATGACCTGGCGCTGGATGGTCACGTCGAGCGCCGTGGTGGGCTCGTCGGCGATCAGCAGCTTGGGCTCGCAGGCCAGCGCCATCGCGATCATCACGCGCTGCTGCTGGCCGCCGCTCATCTCGTGCGGGTAGGCCCCCAGGCGCCGCTTGGGCTCGGGAATGCCCACTTCGTGCAGCAGCTCCTCGGCACGCGCCAGCGCCTGCTTGGGGCTCAGGCGCAGGTGCTTGATCAGCGGCTCCATCAGCTGCTGGGCCACGGTGAAGACCGGGTTCAACGAGCTCATCGGGTCCTGAAAGACGCAGGCGATCTCCCTGCCGCGCATGGCCTGCAATTCGCGCAGCGAGGCCTTGAGCAGGTCGCGGCCCTGGAACAGGATCCGGCCGCTGCGCTCGGCATTGCTGGGCAGCAGGTTCAGGATGGACATGGCCGTCACCGACTTGCCCGAGCCCGACTCACCGACCAGCGCGACGGTGCTGTTCTCGGGAATGTCGAAGCTCACGCCCTTGACAGCCAGCGCGCGCTGCTGCTCGCCGTCTTCCTTGCCCAGGCGGAAGGCGACCTTGAGGTCTTGGATGGACAACAACATAAATGCCTCAGTCAGTTGGGGTCAGAGCTGCTGGCTTGGCTCGGGCGGTCTGACCCGCAATCACTCAAGACCTCTCAATTTCGGGTCCAGCGCATCGCGCAGCGCATCGGTGAACAGCGCGAACGCGGTCACGAACACCGCCATCGTGGCCGTCACGGCGGCCAACTGCCACCAGTAGCCGAGGATCAATTCGCTCTGCGCCTCCGACAGCATGGTGCCCCAGCTCACCTGGTCCACGCTGACGCCCAGGCCCAGGTAGGAGAGGATGACCTCGCTCTTGATGAAGCTCACCACGTGCAGGCTCAGCTGCACCAGCGCCACGTGCGACACGTTGGGCAGGATGTGCTTGAACATGCGCGACGCGCTGGACGCGCCGATGGCCTCGGCCGCGCGCACGTACTCGCGCTGGCGGTGTTTCATGAACTCCGCGCGCACGAGGCGGTAGATGCCGGTCCAGCCGGTCAGGCCCAGGATGAGCACCACCGACATGACGCCGCGGCCGAAGATCACCGCAAACGCGAAGATCAGCAGGATGGACGGGATGGCGGTGAAGACGTTGTAGACCCACTCCAGCGCATCGCCGATCTTGCCGCCGAAGAAGCCCGAGACAGCACCCAGCAGCGTGCCGATGAGCGTGGCCACCAGCGCGGCCAGCAGGCCCACGACGATGGACACCTCGGCACCCTTGAGCACCTTCTGCAGGATGTCGCGGCCAAAACGATCGGCGCCCAGCGGCAGCGTCTCGACGCGCTGGATCTCCTCGGTCTGGTACTTCTTGGCAGCAGCCTCCCACTCGGCGTAGCGCGGTGCCAGCGGGTCCACGTCCGACAGGTCCACGTTCGGGCCCTTGGGCACCTCGATGGCGCCTACCGCCTCCGCCGGCCGCGGGCCGACGAAGTGCGGCGGCGCATTCGGTACGGCGACCTCCTTCTGCCAGTCGCCGGCCACCAGGTTGGTGGCGGCCAGCACCACCAGCACCATGAAGGCGGCGACGATCCACAGGCTCACCATGCCGACGCGGTCGGCCTTCAGGCGCTTCCAGGCCAGGGACCAGACGCCCTGGGATTTCACGGCGGCGGCGCTCATTTGAGGACGACCCGGGGGTCGACCAGGCTGTACAGCAGGTCGGTGATGAGGTTGACGACCATGGTGATCGCGGCGAGATAGATGGCGAAGGCCTGGATGACGGGGTAGTCGCTGCGGTTGACGGCCAGCAGGATCTCGCGGCCCAGGCCCGGGATGGAGAAGAACACCTCGATCAGGAAGCTGCCCACGAACACGCCCGGCAGCAGCACGGACACGTTGGTCATGATGGGGATGAGCGCATTGCGCAGCACATGCTTCATCAGCACGGTCTTCTCGGTCAGGCCCTTGGCGCGCGCGGTGCGCACGTAGTCGTGGCCCAGCTCGTCGAGGAAGAAGCTGCGGTACAGCCGCGTCTGCGGCGCCAGCGCCACCAGCGACACGACGATGACGGGCAGCGGCGTGTAGGTGGTCAGGTTGGTCCAAAACGAGTCGCTCCAGCCCTGCACCGGGAACCAGCCCAGCCGGAAGGCGAAGAAGTACTGGAACACGATGACGTAGACCAGCAGCGAGATCGACACGGCCACGGTGGTCGTGATCATCACGACGCGGTCGGTCAGGCTGCCGCGCACATAGGCCACGCCCATGGCCAGCGGAATCGCCAGCAGCACCTCCAGCAGCAGGATGGGCACCATCACCGTCAGCGTGGCCGGCATGCGGCTCAGGAACAGCTGGCTGACCGCTTCGTTGGTGGCCCAGCTCTTGCCCCAGTCGAAGGTGACGATCTGCTTGAGGAAGATCCCCAGCTGCACCCACCAGGGCTCGTTCAGGCCCAGCTGTTCGCGGATCGCGTTGATCTGCTCCTCGGTGGCGGCCAGGCCGCCGAGGATCTCGGCGGGGTCACCGCCAAAGAACTTGAACAGGAAGAACACCAGCAGCACGACCCCCAGCATGGTCGGGATCATTTGCCACAGGCGTCGAATCAGATAAGCCGTCATCGGGCGGCCCCTTCCTCTAACTACACGGACAAGGCAAACCCCGCCGTGGCGGGGTTCAGGCTGACATGCGCAAGGCACGCGGGCCCGCAGTCTAGGCGACATCACCATGACCCCTCGCTGGGGTAAGCCAGCGGTCGGACGCGACTTGTCAATGCGTGGGTCGGGCACCCGGGCTATTCCGGCGGCGAAGCCTGCGCGCCTTTGCCTACACTCTCGCCAGCTGCGCCGCACGCCCACCGGGCTGCGGCGCCTTCGCTTGCGTTGTGGAGTCGGGATGAAGAAGCTCATGGTTGCCGCGCTCGCCGCGGGTTTGCTGACGCTGGCGCCGGCATGGTCCAACACCGAGGCGGCAGCCGAGCCCAAGGTGCTGCGCTACGCCTTGCGCAGCGACATCACCAGCTTCGACCCCGCCCGCGTGTCCGACACCTACTCCAACACGCTGATCACCGGCATGTTCGATGCGCCGGTGCGCTGGGCCTACCTGGCCCGCCCGTTCAAGCTGGAACCCTCGGGCTGCGAGCTGCCCGAAGTCTCGGCCGACTTCAAGACCATCACCCTCAAGGTGCGCCCGGGCCTGTACTTCCACGACGACCCGGCGTTCAAGGGCAAGAAGCGCGAGCTGGTGGCGGCCGATTACGTCTACTCGCTCAAGCGCCACTACGACCCGCAGACCAAGAGTCCCAACCTCTACATCCTGGAGAACGCCGGCATCCTCGGGCTCTCCGAGCTGCGCCAGAAGGCGCTGAAGAGCAAGACGCCGTTCGACTACGACACGCCGGTCGAGGGCCTGAAGGCGCTGGACAAGTACACCTGGCAGATCAAGCTCGCCAAGCCCGACCCGCGCTTCGTCAACAACCTCGCCAACCCGCTGGCCGCGGCCTTGGCGCGCGAGGTGGTGGAGTTCTACGGCGACCGCATCGGCGAGCATCCGGTGGGCACGGCCGCCTTCATGCTCAAGCGCGACGAATGGCGGCGCTCCAGCCGCATCGTGCTGGTCAAGAACCCCGCTTACCGCGACGAGTTCTACAACGAGGAAGCGCCCGCCGACCGCCCGGACCTGCAGCAAATGGCCGCGCGCCTGAAGGGCCGCAAGCTGCCCATGATCGACCGGCTGGAGTTGGCCATCATCGAGGAGCCGCAGCCGCGCTGGCTGGCCTTCCTGAATGAGGAGGCGGACTACATACAGGAGGTGCCGGCCGAGTTCATCACCGTGGCCGCGCCCAATGGCCAGCTGGCGCCCAACCTCGCCAAGCGCAACATCCACATGAACCGCTACCCGGCGGCGGACATCGGCTTCACCTTCTTCAACATGAACGACCCGGTCGTGGGCGGCTACGAGCCGGCCCAGGTGGCGCTGCGCCGCGCCATCGGTCTGGCCTATGACGTGGACCGCGAGATCCGCCTGGCGCGCAAGGGCCAAATGATCCCGGCCCAGGGCCTGATGCCACCCGGCACCTGGGGCTACCGGCCCGAGCTGAAGACCGAGATGAGCGAATACAACGTCGCCAAGGCCAAGGCGCTGCTGGACCTGCACGGCTTCATCGACCGCGACGGCGACGGCTGGCGCGAGCGCCCCGACGGCAGCGAACTGCGCCTGGAGCGCGCCACCCAGCCCACCGCAGACTCCCGCGTGCTCGATGAGCTGATGGAGAAGGCCATGCGCGCCATCGGCATCCGCATCACGTTCAAGCAGGCCAAGTTTCCCGAGAACCTCAAGGCCAGCCGCGCCGGCCGCCTGCAGATGTGGAACGTCGCCTGGGTCGCGACGACGCCCGACGCCGGCTACCACCTGGCCGTGGCCTACGGCCCCAACGCCGGCCAGGCCAACCACAGCCGCTTCAACCTGCCCGAGTTCAACCGCCTGTACGAGCTGCAGGCCGTGCTGCCCAACGGGCCCGAGCGCCAGCAGGCCATGGACCAGGCCAACAAGCTGGTGGTGGCCTACATGCCGTACAAGATCAGCGGCCACCGCATCTGGACCGACCTCAGCCACCCCTGGGTCATCGGTGCGGAGCGCAACATCTTCCGGCGCGACTTCTGGCAGTACGTCGATGTCGACATGAAGGCCAAAGCCGCTGCGAGGCGCTGACCATGCGCGCGCTGCTGCTGGCCCTGGGACTGGTAATCGGCAGCGCGCAGGCGGCAGAGCCGCCGCCCGCAGCCGCCCCCAAGACGCTGCGCTACGCCTTCCGCGTCGCCGAGACCGGCTTCGACCCGGCCAAGATCCTGGACCTCTACTCGCGCACCGTCACGCCGCACATCTTCGAGGCGCTGGTCACCTACGACCACCTCGCCCGCCCCGCGCAGCTCAAGCCCCTGACCGCCGTCGAGCTGCCCACGCCCAACGCCGACTACACGCAGTGGACGGCCCGCGTGCGGCCCGGCATCCACTTCCAGGACGACCCGGTGTTCGGCGGCAAGCCGCGCGAGCTGACCGCGGCCGACTACATCTACAGCTTCAAGCGCTTTGCCGACCCCAAGGTGGCCAGCCCGGCCTGGACCACCGTCGAAGGCTGGCACGTCAGCGGCCTGAAGGCCGCGCGCGACGCGGCACTGCAGACCAAGCGCGACTTCGACTACGACAAGCCCATCGCCGGCCTGCAGCTGCTGGACCGCTACACGCTGCGCTTCCAGCTCGACAAGCCCCACCCGCGCTTCCTCCAGGAGATCGCGCTGTCCGACCTGTTCGGCGCCGTGGCCCGCGAAGTCATCGAGGCCGCCGGCGACCAGAGCATGGCGCGGCCCGTGGGCACCGGCCCCTTCGTGCTCAAGCAATGGCGCCGCGGCAGCCTCATCGTGCTGGAGAGAAACCCCGGCTACCGCGAGCGCTTCTACGACGCCAACCCCGCGCCCGACGACGCCGAGGGCCAGGCGCTGCTGGCGAAGTTCAAGGGACGGCGCATTCCGATGATCGACCGCGTGGAGATCAGCATCCTGACCGAGGACCAGCCGCGCTGGCTGAGCTTCGTGCGCGGCGAGCACGATTTCCTGGAGCGCGTGCCCGAGCCCTTCCTCGCCGTCGCGGCACCCAACAACCGGCTCGCCCCCAACCTGGCCAAGCAAGGCATGAAGCTGCACCGCACGCTGGGCTCGGATGTGATGCTGGCCTTCTTCAACATGGAGGACCCCGTCGTCGGCGGTCTGGCGCCGCACCAAGTGGCGCTGCGCCGCGCCATCGGGCTGGGCATGGACGTGCAGCGCGAGATTCGCCTCGTGCGCGGCGGTCAGGCCATTCCCGCGCAGAGCAACTTCCCGCCGCACACGCTGGGCTACGACCCCGAGTTCAAGAGCGAGAACGGCGACTACGACCCGCCCCGAGCCAAGGCCCTGCTGGACCTGTACGGCTATGTGGACCGCGACGGCGACGGCTGCCGCGACGCCCCCGACGGCGGCCCGCTGAAGCTGGAGATGGCCACCACGCCAGAGGGCATACAGCGCCAGATCGACGAGCTGTTCGACAAGGACATGCGCCGCATCGGCCTGTGCGTACGCTTCCGCACCGCCAAGTGGCCCGAGCAGCTCAAGGCCGCGCGCGCCGGCAAGCTGCAGATGTGGATGGTGGCCTACGCGTCGGCCCAGCCGGACGCCTACAGCGCGGCCACGCGGCTGTCGAGCAAGCATGCCGGTGGCAACAACATCGCCCGCTTCAGCCTGCCCGAGGCCGACCGGCTGGTCGAAGACATCGGCTCCATGCCCGACGGCCCCGAGCGCATGGCCAAGCTCTGGCGGCTGCGCAGCATCGGCGTGGCCTACATGCCCTACAAGATCAAGGGCCACCGCTTCATGCTCGACATCGAGCGCGCCCAGCTGCGCGGCTACCGCCGACCGGTGTTCAACCAGCACTGGTGGGAGTACGTCGACATCGACCCCGCGCTGCAATCCGTCCGTTGAAATCACTGCGCGCATCCCGCCGATTCAACGGCCTGTCGCAAGCCGTTGGCCGCGTGACATGGGACCGCTAGGCTTCGCGCCATCCACAACACCGAGAGGAGTCCGACATGACCGACGCCGACGAGCTCAGCAAGCTGGCCGACCTGCACGCCCGCGGCGTGCTCAACGACGAAGAATTCGCCAAGGCCAAGGCCCGCGTGCTGGGTGGCCAGGGCCCAGCGGCGCCCGCGCCCAACCTGGGCGCCGTCAACGGCCTGCGCCGCGCCCGCGTGGACCGCTGGCTGGGCGGCGTCTGCGGCGGCATCGCCCGCGCGACGGGGCTGGACTCCTGGGTCTGGCGCCTGATCTTCGTCGTGCTGTTCCTGGCCTTCGGCAGCGGCATATTGCTCTACATCCTTCTCTGGATCTTTGTGCCCGAGGAGTGACGGCCACCGCCACCGGCCCCACCGCCTGGTGGCACGCGTCACCAACCGGCGCGGCGCAGAGGAAGGCCGCTGCTGCCTAACAATGCGGAACCCAGTTCCCCACCTGTCCCCGCATGCCCGCCCCTCGCTCGCCGCGCGCCGGCCACCGGCCGCTCAAGTCCGACCACACCCCCGCCGCCCAAGTGCATGACCTGCGCGCCCCCAACGCCTGGCTGCTGATGCTGGAAGGCCGCGCGCCGTGGGAGTATGCGGCGCTGCTGGCCGCGCTGCCCTGGATGCGCCGGCTGCCGCGCGGCGACGGCCACCCGGTGCTGGTCTTTCCCGGCCTGGGCGCCAACGACCTGACGACGGCACCGCTGCGCGCGCTGCTGGACGCGCTGGGCTATGCGACCCACCCCTGGGGCCAGGGCTTCAACTTCGGTCCGCGCGTGGGCGTGCTGGAGCAATGCAAGGCGCACCTGGCGGAGTTGCACCGCCGCCACCACCGCAAGGTCAGCCTGGTGGGCTGGAGCCTGGGCGGCATCTACGCGCGCGAGCTGGCCAAGGAGCGCCCGGAGCTGACGCGCTGCGTCGTCACACTGGGCACGCCGTTCACCGGCCATCCGCGCGCGACCAACGCGTGGCGCTTCTTCGAGCTGGTCAGCGGCCAGCGCGTGGCGGACGACCCGACGCTGCTGGCGCAGATCCGCCAGCCGCCGCCGGTGCCGACCACCTCCATCTACTCCAAGACCGACGGCGTGGTCGCCTGGCGCTGCAGCGTCAACGAGCCCTCGCCGCTGGCCGAGAACATCGAGGTGCAGGCCAGCCACCTCGGCCTGGGCTTCAACCCCATCGCGCTGTACGCGCTGGCCGACCGGCTGGCGCAGCCCGAAGGGGCATGGACCCACTTCGAGCCCAGGGGCGCGCGGCGCTGGTTTTACCGCGCGAGCGGCCACGCCGGCTGAGCATCGCCCCTGGCCGAGCCAAGCCACTGCAACAGCCTGTATGGTTGCGGTCTAAACAAGGAACTGCCATGCATCACCACACCCTCGCCACCGAAGACAAGGCCGCTGCCAAGAAAGACGCCCCCGAGAAGATGGAAGAGCAACTGCTCTTCAAGGGCCGCTACGTGATGATCTTTGGCGAGATCGACGACAAGATGGCCCACGCCACCTGCCGCCGCCTGCTGGCGCTGAGCCAGGAGTCCGACGCGCCGATCACGCTGCTGATCTCGTCGCCCGGCGGCCATGTGGAGAGCGGCGACGCCATCCACGACATGATCCGCTTCGTGCGCGCCCCGGTGACGGTGGTCGGCACCGGCTGGGTGGCCAGCGCCGCCACCCACATCTACCTGGCCGCGCCCAAGGAGCGCCGCCTGGCGCTGCCCAACACACGCTTCATGATCCACCAGCCCGCCGGCGGCGCCGGCGGCCAGGCCAGCGACATCGCCATCCAGGCCAAGGAGATCATCCGCACCCGCGAGCGCATTGCCGCCGTCATCGCCCGCCAGACCGGCCAGCCGCTGGAGCGCGTGCGCGTGGACATCGAACGCGACTTCTGGATGGGCACCGAGGAGGCCATCGCCTACGGCCTGGTTTCGCGCGTGGTCGAGCGCCAGGCCGATCTCGGCTGATGCGCGTTTCGGCCAACGGGGTCCGCATCGAGGTCGACCTCCGCGGCCCGCCGGACGGCGAGCCGTTGCTGCTCATCATGGGCCTGGGCATGCAGCTGGTGGCTTGGCCCGATGGTTTCGTGGACGAGCTGGTGGCGCGGGGTTTCCGCGTCATCCGCTTCGACAACCGCGACGTGGGCCTGTCCCAGTCCTTCGACCACCTGGGCCTGCCCAACATCGCGCTGGCGGCGCTGCTGCACACGCTGCGCCTGCCAATCCGCCCACCCTACACGCTGGCCGACCTGGCGTGCGACGCGGTGGGCGTGCTGGACGCGCTGGGCATCGCACGCGCCCATGTCTGCGGCGCGTCCATGGGCGGCATGGTGGCCCAGCACCTGGGCTTCGCGCATGGCCAGCGCCTGAAGAGCCTGACACTGATGATGACCACCAGCGGACACCGCAGCCTGCCCAAGGAAAGCCTGAAGGTGCGCCGCCTGCTGCTGTCGCGGCCGCGCCCCGGCGCCACGCCGGAGCAGCGCCAGCACAACATCGTGGACCACTTCATGCGGCTGTACGGCGTCATCGGCAGCCCCGGCTTTCCGACCGAGCCGCACGCGCTGCGCGAGCGCATCGCGCTGAGCGTCAGGCGCGCCTACCGCCCGCAGGCCGCCGCACGCCAGCTGGTGGCCATCGCGGCGGACAGCCACCGCGCCGTGCGGCTGCCCCACATCCAGGCGCCCACGCTGGTGCTGCACGGGGCGGACGACGCGCTGATCCCGGTGGCCGCCGCACACGATCTGGCGCGGCGGATCCCGGGCGCAAAGCTGGACATCATCCCCGGCTGGGGCCATGACCTGCCCGAGCCCCTGTGGCCGCGGCTGGCCGACGCGATCGCTGCGCGCGCAGCCGAATGAGCGAGCGCTGCACGTCCGCCAGCGGTCAACTGCCGTGTCCAGGGTCAGCGCTCACCGGCCAACCGCGGCCTCCCCGACGCTCACTTGCCGCGCGCCTGCGCCTTGACCTCCACCGTACTGCGCTGCTTGTCGGCGCCCTCGATGGTCAGCGTCAGCGGCACCGTCGCGCCGGCCATGATGGGGCGCTTGAGGCCCATCAGCATGACGTGGTAGCTGCCCGGCTTGAGCGCCACGGCCTGGCCGGCGGGCAGCGGCAGCGCATCGACGGCGCGCATTTTCATGACGCCTGCCTCCATCTTCATCTCGTGGATCTCGACCATGTCCGCCACCGGCGAGCTGGCCGCCACCACGCGGGCGGGCTTGTCCGAGGTCAGCTGCATGAAGGCGCCAGTGGCCTTCTGCGGCGCGACGGTGGCGCGCACCCAGGGGTCTTCCACTTTGACCTGGGCCTGGGCGGCCAGGGAAACAAACAGGGCGCAGGCAAGCGGCAGTTGACGCATGACGGTCGGCACAACGGTGGTCAGATCGGCAGCTCGGTGAAGTAGCGCCCGCCGTGGAAGATCAGCGGCTGCGCGCCCGGCCGCGCCGTGCAGCGCTCCACCTCGCCGACGAAGATGACGTGGTCGCCCTCCTCGTAGCGGCTGCGGTTGGCACACTCGAACACGGCCACCGCGCCGTCCAGCACCGGCGCGCCGCCCGCGCCCTCGCGCCAGGCCACGCCGGCAAAGCGGTCGATGTCGCGCGTCGCGAAGCGCTGCGCCAGCTCCTTCTGATCGGCGGCGAGGATGTTGATCGCGTAGTGCGAGCCGCGCGTGAAGGTCGGCAGCGAGCCGGCACGCCGCGCCAGGCTCCACAGCACCAGCGGCGGCTCCAGCGACACGGAGTTGAACGAATTGGCCGTCAGGCCCACGAGGCCGCCATCTGGCGAACGCACGGTGATGACGGTCACGCCGGTCGCGAACATGCCGAGGGCGGCGCGGAATTGCTGGGCATCCATGGCGGGATTGTCACCAGTCCTACGAAACCATGCCGCGCAGCAACGCACAATTCCGCCATGCCAGCCCCCGACTTCATCGTCCGCGACGACCTGCAGCTGTCCCACCTGCCGCAACGCATGTTCGGCGCCTGCGCCGACTGTGCGGCCGGCCGATGTGCGCCGCCCCAGCGCGGCCGGCGGCTCTTCACGGGCCTGCTGGGTGCGGCAGCGTTCGCACCGGCCTGGGCGCGCGAGGGCGTGGACGTGGGCGAGAAGAGCTGGGCCACCAAGGTGGTGCCGGCCGAGCAGCTGGAGCAGGCCGGCGCCCAGCAGTACGCGCAGATGATGCGCGAGGCCCAACAGCAGCGCGCCTTGGCGCCCATGGACCATCCGCAGGTGCAGCGGCTGCGCTACATCGCGCAGCGCATCATTCCGCACAGCTATGAGTGGAACGCGCGCGCGCGGCAGTGGAAGTGGGAGGTCAACCTGCTGGGCAGCCAGCAACTCAACGCCTTCTGCATGCCGGGCGGCAAGATCGCCTTCTATTACGGCATCCTCCAGAAGCTGCAACTGGAGGACGACGAGGTCGCCGCCATCATGGGCCACGAGGTGGCTCACGCGCTGCGCGAGCATGCCCGCGAGCGGCTGGGCAAGAACGCCGCCACCAGCCTGGCCGTGGAGCTGGGCTCGGCCCTGTTTGGCCTCGGCAACATGGGGCGCACCATCGCGGGCTACAGCGCCCAGCTGCTCACCCTGCGCTTCAGCCGCGAGGACGAGAGCGAAGCCGACCTGGTGGGCATCGAGCTGGCCGCCCGTGCCGGCTACGACCCGTCCGCCGCCGTGCGGCTGTGGGAAAAAATGATGGCCACCAACAAGAACGCGCCGCCGCAGTGGCTGTCCACCCACCCAGCCAGCAGCACGCGCATCCGCGACATCCAAGCCAACCTGCACAAGGTGGAGGGCTTGTATGCCCGCGCGGCGCGGCCGGAGCGGCGCTTCCCGGTCGCGCCGCCGCTCAAGAACGCCTGATCACCAGCGCGCCGGCAGCGTCTTGAGCCGCTGGTACTCGCCCGCAGCGACGCGGCGCAGATAGCCCCCCACCTCCAGGTCCTTGATCAGCTTGGACACCATCTCGCGCGAGCAGCCCAGGCGCTGGGCCATGCCCTGGTGCGTCAACGCCAGGTGCTGGCCGTCGGCGGTGGCCTGGTCCACCAGGTTCTTGAGCCGGCCGTAGACGTCGTTGAGCGCCAGCTGCTTGGTCGACAGCGTCGCGGCGCGGGCGCGGCGGATGACCTTGGTCAGCAGCTCGAACGCGAATTCGGGGTGCTCGCTGATGTGGGTCAGCAAGCTGGCCCGCGTGACCATGACCAGCCGGCAGGCAGTCTCGGTGATGACGCTGGCCGAGCGCGGGCCGCCGTCCAGGCTCATCTCGCCCACGTACTCGCCGGGGCCGTAGACGCCATAGGTGATCTCGCGGCCGCGCGCGTCGCTGCTGTAGGCGCGCAGCGAGCCGGACAAGATCAGATAGAGGTTGTCGCCGACCGAGCCCTCCTCGATCAGCACGACGCCCTTGCGGTGGTTGCGCGCCATGCCGCGCGCAGCAAGCGCCCGCAGCGCGGGCGGAAGGGCCAGGAGTTCGTTGTCTTGCGTGTCGTCGGCCATGCGGGCTGGCCGCGGGCATGAGGCCCGCGGCGCGCCGGCTGTTAGGTCACCGTCTTGGCCGGCCGCAGCGACGACACCAGCGGCGGCAGCAGCGCCAGCTGGCGCATCAGCTCACCGATGCTGTCGGCGCCGCTCTTGGCGCGGATGCTCTGAATCTGGCTGCGCACCGTCGAGATGGCCACGCCCTGGCGGCGTGCCACATCGGTGGGCTTGACGCCGTTGGACAGCGCCTTGAGCACCTCGGTCTCGGCCGGTGTCAGCTGATAGCGCAGCGCGAACCACTGCGCCGCCAGGTCGCCGCAGAGCTGACGGCGCTCCAGGATCAGCAGCACGGCCGCCTGGCTGACATCACGGTTGAGCGGCACCACCACGACGTTGGCGCGCCCGCATTCGGCGCGGTCGTCGCCCAGGCGCAGCAGACAGCGGCGCCCGCCGGTCTCGGCGCCCTCCAGTGCCTCGGCCAGCGGCACGGCGTCGGTCAGCAGCCGCGCGCGCAGGTGCGTGCCCACCATCTCCAGCGGGTGCTTGTCGTCCAGCGCCACGCGCGCCGCCAGGTTGGCGTGCAACACCCGGCCGGCACCGTTGAGCAACACGATGCCGTGATCCAGCTCCTCCAGCACCAGCCCCAGCCACTGGCTCGACAGCGAGGCCGCGGCACGGCGCTCGCGGGGGCGGGACCCGGGCGCCTGGCCCGGCGGCACGAACTCGGACATCCACATGGCAGCACTCCTCGGCCCGACCTGCGAGCTCATCCGCAAAGGGTAGGAGCGCCAGCACCGGACTGGTCGTAAATGTTGCGAGATGCACCTGTGAACGAATTACCGCGTGGCATCCATAGGACAAAGCTCGAAGCTAGGGATTGCCGGCAGATGGACGCCGGATGATGGAGCGATGCGTGAACTAGGCACGCGCGCATGAGCTCATCACGGAAATTTCGTTGCCAGGCCTGTCATCGCGCTTCAGAGTTGCGGCGTTCTTCAGTCCAGTCCGCAACGCCTCCCGACGCCGATGTGTGAGCTTTTCGCCCTCAACAGCCGCCTCGCTGCCGCTGCCAACTTCTCGCTGCGCGGCTTCGCGGCCCGCGGCGGCCGCACGGCGGATCATGTGGACGGCTGGGGCGTGGCCTTCCATGCCGGTGAGCGCTGCGAGGTGGTCGTCGAGGACCGGCCGGCTGCCGAATCGGAGCTGGCCTCTCACTACGCCCACCACCCGGTGCTGGCCCGCAACATCGTTGCCCACATCCGCAAGGCCACGCAGGGGGTGCGGGCGCCGGAGAACTGCCACCCCTTCCGGCGTGAATGGGCCGGCCGCACCTGGGTGTTCGCCCACAACGGCGACCTGCAGGACTTCCACCCAGCGCTGTCCGGCGCCTACACGCCGGCCGGCCAAACCGACAGCGAGCGCGCCTTCTGCTGGCTGATGCAGCGGCTGCAGCAGCACTTCGGCGACCGCCTGCCCGACTGGCCCGAGCTGGCCGCCACGCTGACACCCTGGCTGCATGAGATCGCCGCGCACGGCCGCTTCAACCTGCTGCTGACCGACGGCCGCGCGCTGCTGGCCCATGCGTCCACGCGGCTGCACTGGCTGCGCCGCCAGCCGCCGTTCGGCCATGTGCGGCTGCGCGACGGCGACCTGAGCGTCGACCTCGCCTCGCTGAACGGTCCGCGCGACCGCATGACGCTGGTGGCCACCGAACCGCTGACGCACGACGAAGCCTGGACGGCCTTCCAGCCCGGCGAGGTGCGCGTGTTCGAGGCGGGCGACTGCATCTGGCTCAGCGAGGGGATTGCCACCCCGCGCGCCGCTGCCTGACCGATCTGCTGCCATCGTGGCGGCATGACCTCGACCTTGTTGCGCCTGGCCACCGGGGCGGGCAGAGCCATCGTCATAGGCAGCACTGGTGCACGGCTTGGCCTGCCGAGCTGGGCTTTGACAAGACGGCCAGCCAGCGGCCGGCGTCGCGGCGCTGCAGGCCCGCCTCGGCAAAGCGCCACAGGTGCAGCCAGCCGTGCTCCAGCAGCTGCTGCAGCACCGCGTGCCGGGCGATCACTGCGTCGATGGCCGCAGCAGGCGCATCGATCACCACCGTCAGCCGCAGCGGCTCGTGGATCCAGCGCGCGCCGTCGTGCAGCGACTGCCGCGCCAGGCCGATGCGCAGATCGCCGCCGTTGCCTTCGAACACGCCGATGTGGCCGCCCACGACGTTGTGCAGCAGCTTGTTGCCGCTGCCCAGGCGCGCGGGATCGCAGCTGGACGCGTGGTACTGCCAGTTGATCCAGTGCGCGACCAGCATGGGCGCGGTCATCAAGAGCTCCAGCAGGCTGCCGTCAGGGTCCTGCGCGGCGTCGTAGTCATGCAGGAAGGCGCGGCCGTGCAGCACCGTGCCCCACGTGCGCGCACGCGGCGCGATGACGAAGGCGGCGTTGCCGGCCAGGCCCCATTCGGGCCGGGTCTGGGCGCCGTCGTTGGCGCGACGGCGCAGCGTGGACAGCAACTCGGCGGCACTGGCGCGTGGGTCCAGCCCGAGCTTGGGCGCGCGCTCGCGGCGCACGCGGTCGCCAGCGACGCTGAACACCGGCTGCCAACGATCCCAGCGCTGGCGGGCCTCGGCGGGCAGCAGGTCGAGGTCGAAGCCCTCGACCTCGTCGGTGGTGGTGTTGTGCAGCGCGGCGACGAAGCGGGTCTCGGCCGGCAGGTCGACGCCCAGCGTGGGCAACCTGGCGCGCACTGCCGGGTCGTTGAGCAGCAGCGCCAGGCTGCGCGCGTTGACCTCGCCGGTCTGGCCGCAGCAGGCACCGCAGTGCAGCGCCGCGGCCTGGGCGTTGTTGGCCGACTGGCTGCCGTGGCCCACCAGCATCACCAGCGGCGCCGCGCCGCGCGCCAAGCCCAGCGCCTTCAGCACACGGGCGGCCAGTGCCGCGCGCTCGTCCAGACCGAGCCCGGCGAGCATGGGGCGGCAGACCGGGCGGTAGCGGGCCGGCAGGCCGGCCTGGTCGCCGCTGTCGCGGGCCTGCTCGCGCGGCCACAGCCAACCGCCCAGCTTGCCGAGGTAGCCCACGCCCAGCGACTCGACGAAGGAGAAGGCCGCGCCGGGCCAGCGTGTGGTGGCCTCCCACTGCGCGGCCCAGGCAAGGCGGCGGCGGCGCGCAGCAGCGGCGGCGGCTTGCGTTGCGGCGGCGGGCAACTGGTCGGTGACCTCCATGGCCGGCTGCAGCAGGCCAGGCAGCTGCGGCCGGCGCACCTGGGTGCCCAGCGGCGTGTAGGCCGCTGGCACGCCGAAGAAGCCGGCAAAGCCCAGTGTCTGCAGCGTGGGCGCGGTGGCCTCCAGCGCGCGGCGCAGCGGCTCGCTGCGCACGTCGATGCAGAACACCGCCTGGGCCTCCACCTCGGCGGGCCGGAAGCCCGGCGCCTGCGTCAGCCGCGCGGCCAGCTCGCGCTGGTATCCCAGCTCCAGCGCGAGCTGCCAGACCTCGTCCACGATGAGCGCGCGCTCGGCCTGCTGCAGCCGCTGCGGCGCGCGCCGCCCATGGGCCTGCAGCGCGGCAAAGGCCTGGCGGGCGGCGTTGTCATCCTTGCAATCCAGCAGCACGGCCCCCCAAGCCAGCC